>NZ_LRTR01000032.1 GCF_001550375.1 Streptomyces europaeiscabiei
GCAGACGGCCGCGGCCGTGGCCGCCGCGACGAGGAGCGCGGCGGCCATCAGCAGCAGGGAGACGCCGAGCGCCTGGACGACAGCGGGGGTGACCTCGGCGCCCGAGATCCACGAGCGGCCCGCGTCACCGCGCGCAAGTCCGCCGAACCACTCCCCCAGCAGCTTCAACGGTCCCGCGTCGAGGCCGAGTTCGTCCCGTACGGCCGCCAGCGCCTCCGGCGTGGGGTCGCGTTCGGCCGAGCGCGCCTTGAGGACGGTGAGCGCCGGGTCGGTGCGCGACAGCCACGGCAGCAGGCCGATGCCGCACAGCAGTGCGGTGGCGAGGAGGCCCCGCCAGAGTGCCCGTATCAGCGCCGGGTCCCCGTTCCGATGAGCGTGCGCTCGTACGGGTCGAGGATCACGCCCCGTACCGAGGTGCCGACGCCGGTGATGATCTGCTGGTGGACGAGCGGCACCGTGGCATCGGTGCCGAGGATCGCCGCCTCGGCGTTCATGGCCGCCTGCTGCCGCTTCGCGGTGTCGGACTCCTTCTCGGCGGCGGAGACGGCCCGGTCGACCTTCTTGTCGCAGAGCAGCGCGAGGTTGTAGCTGCCGTCGCAGGTGAAGTCGCTGGCGAGGATGGAGACGGGGTCGCCGGTGTCGAGCAGGGAGTTGCGGGCACCGACGAAGGCGTCGAACTTGCCGGCGAGGGCGTCGCTCTCCAGCCGCGAGTACTCGCGGACCTCCAGCTTCACCTCGAACCCGGCCTTCTGGAGCTGCTGTTGCAGCACCTGGGCGACCTCGGGCAGCTCGGGCCGGTTGTCGTACGTCGCGATGGTCACGGAGGTGCCGCCCGGCTTCGCGGCCTTCGCGCGGCCGGCCGGTTCGACACGCTTGCCTGCGGCCCAGGTCACGGCGGGCCCGAAGATGCCGGCGCCCGCGTCGGCGTAGCCCTCGTAGACGTCCTTGGCGAGGACGGAGCCGTCGACGGCCTCGCGGGCGGCGGCCCGGAGCTTCGGGTCCTTGAAGGCACCCGTCCTGGTGTTGAGGAGGAGGCTGGTGGTGCGGGTGGTGGCCGTCTCACGGCGGGCGCCCCGGTCGAGTGTGGCCGCCTGCGACACGGGAACGGCCTCGGCCATGTCGACCTGGCCGGTGCGCAGGGCGTTGGTGCGGGCGGAGCCGTCGGCTATGAACCTGGCGTCGATGCCGCTCGCCTGGGCGCGGCCGCCCCAGTACGCGTCGTAGCGGTCCAGGGTGGCCGCGGTGGTGCCGGTGACCTTGGTGACCTCGAACGGGCCGGTGGCCGTGCCGACCGGGTCGACCCGTTTGCCGCCGTATGCCTCGGCGGACAGGATCGCGAGGCCGGGGCTGGTGAGCCGGAGCGGCAGGGCGGGGTCCGGGTCCCCGGTGGTGACGCGCACCTGACGGTCGCCGCTCGCCTTCGCGGTGAGCTCGATACCGGAGAGCGCGGGGGTGACCGGCTCGGCCTCGGTGGCGCGGGTGAGGGCGGCGGCGACGGTGGCCGGGGTGACTTCGGTGCCGTCCTGGAAGGTGGCCTCACGCAGGGTGAAAAGCCAGTTCCGGTCGTTCTCACGGGTCCAGGACTCGGCGAGCGCCGGGGCCGCGGCGCCGTTGGCGTCCAGCTTGGTCAGGCCCTCGGTGACGCCCAGCCGGCTGAGGAGGGTGGCGTCGGCGCCGTACGGGGAGAAGTTCTCGGCGGGCGGGAAGGCGAGGGCCACACGCAGCCGGGAGCCGTCGGCGGAGTCGTCGTCGGAGGTGCCACCACCCGAGGCGAAGCAGCCGGTCAGCACGGGGGCGAGGAGCAGGCCGGCGACGACGCGACGGCGGCGGGGAGAGCGCATGGTCCTTGGTTCTCTTCGGGGGACGGAGGTGGCGGTGGAACGCGACGCAGCCTACATGAGAATGATTTTCATTTAACCGGCGAGGGTGCGGCCGCCTCGGGCACCGGGATCTCGAAGTGCACGACCCGCTCCCCCGTCACCTCGCGCTCGTCGCACACGGCCACGCCCTGCGAGCGCCAGAAGTCCTCGGCGCCGGGCACCCCGGGGTCGGTGTGCAGATAGACGGAGCGGTAACCCCCGTCGGCCGCCGCGAAGTCCAGCAGCGCGGCGACCAGCCGCCGGGCCAGCCCGCGCCGCCGGTGCTCGGCGCGCACGTACACACGGCGCAGCTGGGCGGTCTCGCCCGAGGGGTAACGCTCGGCCAGCCGACGGGGGTTGGGCGGATGGGCGGGACCCCGGGAGTCCAGCGCGCCGGTGGCGACGACCATGCCGTCCCGCTCGTCGACCGCCACCAGGAGCACATGCCGGTCGGGGGCGACGTACGCGCCGCACAGATCGATGATGTCCCCGTGCCAGCGCGGCACATAGCCCGTGCCGAAGTCGCGGTAGACGGTGTCGAGCATGACCGCACGGGCGCTGTCGAGGTCGTCGGGCCCTGCCACCCTGATGTCGTAGTTCTGCACCTGCACATCATATGCAATAAGTCTGATCATTCCGCTCGGGGGTGCGAGCGGCCGACCCCCGCCGCGCGCGAGCGGCCGGCTCTCCGCCGGGCGTGAGCGACGGCGCCCGGTCGGCCTGTATACGTCGGTGAGCCTCCAACCGCCGTGCGGGACACGCGTGTCGAGGCGGCTACCGGGTACGTCGTCGGTCATGCGGATGAGCGTGATGGATGTGGGATCGAAAACCGTGAGACTCGTGGTGGCGGACGCCGAGGGCGGTGTGCCACTGCCGGTGCACACCGCCAAGTGGCGCCTGCGGCTGTCCGAGCAGGTGCCGCCCGGGGGCGACGTGCCCGACGAGGCCGTACGGCAGTTGTGCGACGCGGTCACGGCCGCCGCGCGCACGGCGGAGAGATGGGGGGCGTCGACACCACTGGCCTTCGCGACCGCCGTGGTGCGTTCCGCGCCGAACTGCCGGGACGTGCTGCGGGCCGTGCGCGCGGCGACCGGGGTACCGATCTGCACCCTGCCCGGCGAGGTGGAGGCCGAGCTCACCTTCCTCGGGGCGCGACGGTGGATGGGCTGGCGGTCGGGGCCGCTCGCACTGCTGGACATCGGGGGCGGTTCACTGGAGGTGGCCTTCGGGCGGGGCCGGCTGCCGGACTTCGTGGCCTCGCTGCCGCTGGGCGCGAACCGGCTGACCCATGAGTTCTTCCACGGGCAGGACCCGCCGTCGCCGGAGAGCATCAAGGCACTGCGGCGCAGGGTCCGCCATCAGCTCCGGGACGTCTCCGCACGCATCCGCTGGGAGGGGCCGCGCACCGCCGTGGCCACCTCGCGCACCTTCCAGCAGCTCTCCCGGCTGTGCGGATCCGCGCCGGGCCGCCACGGGCCCTTCGTGGACAGGGAGTTGCGGCGCGCGGACCTGGGGGCCGCCGTCTCCCGCCTGGCCGCCCTCCCCGCGGCCGAGCGGGCCGCCCTCCCGGGCATCTCCGCGCCTCGGGCGACGCAGAGCCTGGCCGGGGCACTGGTCGGACACACCGCGATGAAGCTCACCGGCTTGAAGTCCGTGACGCTCTGCCCCTGGGCGATCCGCGAAGGCGTACTGCTGCGGAGCATCGAGGACGGCCCGGCGTGGTGGTCGGAGGTGACGCGGGACACCGATGGCAACGGGCCGGCCGTTTCGAGCGCGGCGGGCGCCGTGCCCCTGCGCATCGCCGCGCCGGCCCGCTGAGCCCACCGCACGGACGGAGCGCCCCATGACCCACCACGACAGGCGGAACCCGCACGGCAGGCCCGAAACCGCCCTGGACGAGGTCCTGCACGAGGTCCCGCACGAGGCGGAGGAGGAGCCCCGGCACGACTGAGGGGCCCGACACCGACGGAACAGCACCCCTTGAACAACGCCCTCAAGCAATGTCAAGACATGAAAGGGGAATTCACCTTTTCGAGTGCTATAGATCTTGCGCCAGGCGTGAAAGGGATGGCCGGCTCCGCGCCGGGGTAGCTAACGGGATCGAATGCGCCCTACCCCTGACGAGGTGGAGCCGCCATGACTCCGGATGCCCATGACCGTGCCGCCCCTCGGCCCGAGGACGTGGCCACCGGACCCGGCCCCGGGCCGGCGGCGGCGGCGACAGCAGCAGCAGCAGCAGCAGCGAACCCGTACGCCCGCACCCGCCGGATCGGGCCGTTCACCGTGATCGAGGTCTCGGGCGAGATCGACGTGGCGTCGGCGGGTCTCGTGGCCGAGCATCTGACGGCCGCCACCACCGGGTCCGCCGAACCGGACGTGCTCGTCGACCTGCGCCACGTCTCCTTCCTCGACTGCTCGGGCCTGCGGGTGCTGTGCCGGGCGGAGGCCGCGGCCGCGGCACGCGGCGGCCGGCTCCGTCTCGTCTCCGACCAGCCCCGGATGCACCGGCTCCTGCGCGCGGCCCGGCTGCTGGGCCGCTTCCCTCCGCTCCCGGAGCTTCCTCCCGTTCCGCCTCCGTCGCCCCCGCCACCGCAACGGCCAAGTCTCAAGTAGCAGTTCAATGAAACGATTGAAGGACCTGCGGCAGGCACACTCCGTTCCGGCCGACGCCGGCACGGAATCCGAGCGATACAGAAGTGGAGACGCGTGAAGTGAAGTTCCTTCTCGAAGTCGACCTGGACAGCACGGACTGGGACGAGGGCACCACCGTCCAGGAACTGGAGCGCATCCTGCGCTACTGGGGCGGCAACCTCCGGCACTGCGAGATCGAACCCGGGGACGGCCAGCCCCTGTACGACTCCGGTCACCAGGAGGTCGGCCGGTGGACCGTCACCCCCGAGTGACCGGCCGAGTTCCCGGCAGGTGATGATGCCGGGGGCCGGCCGCGGCCCCACTCCGCTTCGGCCGGCCCCCGGACGGGATCGCGTGACACACCGCGACAGGGCTCGCGCTCCCCAGCCACGGGCCCTCGCTCATCACTCACGGGGTCACGCAACCCCGGTCTGTCGGCCGCCCGAAGCGGCCTCGTCCACGGAAACGCTCAGAAGGCGTACAGGACGCTCGCGGCGGAGTCCTTCAGACACTGGTTGGCGAAGACGCGCTCGTGCGCGACGCGCTTGCCCTGCCAGACACCGTGCACGGTGACGACGACCGGGTCGTACTGCTTGTTGCACATCACCCCGGCCCGGCCGGTCAGGGCGCCGAGGTCGCCGCCGCTGCGGCGCAGTTCGGCGCAGGCGTCCGCGGGTGCCGGGTGCGTGCCGGAGGCGTTCGGCGCACAGGTCAGGGTGACCGCGCGCTCGGGGGTGACGGCGGCCGCGGTCTCGCCGTGGCCCATGGTCAGGACCAGGGCCGAGGGGGCGTAGAGCCCCGACGCGGCGGGCTCGGGGGCAGCGAGCGCGGAGCCCGTGAGGGGACCGCAGACGGCGGTGGCCGTCAGGGTGAGAGTCGCTGCCCAACGCGCGGTCTTCGGCATGGTGTGCATCCTTCCGCTCTGCAGGAGTGCCCGGACGACCCCGCCACATCTGTCGCGTGTACGAAGCCTGCCCGGACGGTGCCGGATCGGCGAGCGCGAGTCTGCCGGGTCCGAGCCCGGAACACACATCGACCCCACCGGTTTCAGTAACTTTGAGTATTGAATCAGTGGCTCGAAGTCACGGAGTCCGACCATGCGAACCCCGATTCTGAGCGGTTCCCGATCGCCCCATGATCATGAATGGCCGGATCTCCACGGCTGAGCAATCGGCCTGAAACATTCCGCTTCGGCTCGCGACAACCGCCCGAACAGCCCCCACGCGACCGGGAATGGTGGATGATTCATCCATTTCGATTCAGAAGAATGGATGAAGCACCCTCGGCCGCTGCTTGACGCGCATCCTTGACGTCACACCCCGGCGCGCGGCCGGTGCGACCCCGAGGTATTGCGGACCTTTGCCCCTGACAGCGCCCCGGGCGGCAAAGGTTCTCGCACGGCCCGAACCACCGCGGCGGGACCGCGTGGAGGGTCGCGGCGGCGCTCTGCGTGGTGTTCACACATATCCCGGCCCGGCTCGGTGGCCTCACGGGCGGCATCGCCATCAGCGTTCCGCGGTCCGGCCGTGTCGCCGGTCCTGTCCCTCACCTGCTCGGCCTGCCGCCCGAACCACGCGCCGCGTACGGCCCCGAGTGCGGCCGACGGGTCCGTACGACCGACGTCCCGGTACCGCCGCGCACCGGGCCAAAGGCCCCGGCGGACACGCCGCCGTCGGCCACCGCACCCACACCCGCACCCGCCGGCTGTTCCGGCCGACCGTGCGCGTGTCTCCGGCCGACCGTGCGCGTGTCCGTGTGCACGGCTCTGGACGGCGCCCTCCGGGTTCGTCAGGATCGTCGGCGACGCGGGGCGTTCTCGACGGCGAGGGGCAGGACGGACGGATGGCCGAGCACTGGGCGGCCTTCCAGTACGAGATCTACCTGGGCGGGACGGCAGGGGCCATGCCGCGGCTGCCCACCGGTCCGACCCGGCTGGAGGAGTTGGCCGAGCACCGGCTCGGTGCGAGTCCGGTCGGTCATGTCGCGGGCAGCGCGGGGGGGGCGCCCCCACGTCTATGACCTCGCCCTCGACGGGCAGCCCGGTGTGGAACACGTGATCCGGTGTCTGCTCGCCGGGTTCGATCTCACGCTCTCACGCTCGCGCTGTCCGGGCATCGCACACCGGCCACGATCGACGGTGACGGTCTCGTCGGCGGGGAGGGGTGCGTGCCGGTCACCGCTCCCGCCGCCCCTGACCGCCCCGTCCCCGGGGGCTGCGCCCCGTCGACCCGGCTCGGGGGCCGGGTCGTTCGGGTGCCGGGCGAGTGGGGCTTCTCGTGCGGTTCCCCGCGCCCCTGGAAAGCAGGGGCCGCGCCCCGTGCTCGTCGTCTTCTAGGGGCGCGGGGAACCGCACGGGCAACCACACGCCCCTCGCACCCGACGACCGACCCCACTCACAGCCCGAGGCCCGTCAGGAGGTTCGGGAGGTCGAGGGACGTCAGGGGCAGCACCGGAGCGGAGCCGGAGCCCGTCCCGGAGTCGGCGTCCGTGTCCGTCGTCGTGTCGTCGCCCACGGACAGGATCGAACCGCCCTGTTCGGCCTCCGGGGAGACGCTCGGCTCCGGGGAGCCGGACTTCTCCCGCCCCGGGGCCGGGGAGGCGTCGTCCGCCTCCGGCTTCCGGGAGACCGGCTCGGTCTCGGGTGTGGACGCCTCGGAGCCGGAGACGGAGAGGGACTCCGGGCTGGCGGTCACGCCGTCGGTGAGCCAGCGCTGCTGGCTGGAGTTGTCCCGGACCTTGACGACGATGTCGGCATCGGCGTCCCTGGCCACGGGGGCGACGGCGAGACCTTCGCCCCAGCGGGGCAGCAACTCGCCCTGCACGGTGAAGTCGTAGCGCACGTCGTCACCGCGCTTGGAGTCCTCGTCGGCGCACCTGCCGAGGACGACCAATCCGGCGTCGACCTGGGAGTCCAGGCACAGCTCGGGGTTGGCGACACTGCGCAGCAGGCCGTCCGCCTCGTAGGACCACTTCTGGGTCCAGCCGGAGTCGCACACCGCGAGTTCCGTCGAGGCGCCCTTCTCGGCCTTGCCGCCGTGGATGTCGAGGCACAGGTCGGCGGCCTGGTTGCGCAGCCGGGTCTGCTGGGGTGCCGCGGACCGTCCGGACATGGCGGGCGGGGTCGCCGAGCTGGTGTCGGTGGTCGTGTCGTTGCCGGTGTCCGGCGCCGTGGCGACGCCCCCGGTGGCACTGGTGGAGGCGGCGGGATCGGCCCCGCCGCCGTCGTCCGAGAGGAACGCGGCGCCCAGGATGGCCGCGATCAGCGCGCCCGAGGAGACGCCGACGGTGATCAGGGCCCTCGGGTTGCGCGCTCCGGAGATGATCCGGCGGCGCTGTGCGGGGATCTGGGAGAGCAGGCGGTGCCGGCCGCCGCTCCCCGGACGTCTCGAGTGCCCCTTGTCCGGCATGCGGCCGGGCCGGGAGTCGAGATAGCGCCGGGCGCCCCAGCCGAGTACGGCCTCGGCGATGACCCCGCCCAGCCCGCCCTCGAAATGGCTGAGTTGCTCGGCGGCGTAACGGCAGTAGCGGCACTCCAGCAGATGCTGCTGGACATCCGGCAGCAGGGCTCCGCCGCGGCGAATCGGCACGTCCAGCAGCCGGTTGTAGAAGCGGCAATCCTTGGACGGCGCGAGTTCCCGATGGGCGCGGACGCAGCCCTCACGGAATTTGTCGCGCGCCTGTTCCAGCGTGGCCACCGCGCTGTCCGCGTCCAGACCCAGCAGACCAGTGGGTATGGTTATCATTTCGGCTTCTACCTCGGTGTGCCACAACAGGCACTGGGCGACCGCCGGGAGAGCACGGAAAGAGCGCTCGATGAGCTTGCGATTCTCGGGCGTCATGGACTTCGCCGCCCGCATGCCCCGCCCGCCCGCGGGCTTCCTCAGGTCCGACAGGACATGGGAGACACCGCCTTCCGCGGACCACTCCTTGACGGTGTCGCGCGCGGCCACCAGCAGCCGGGGCCGCAGGGCGACACCCGACTCGCCCCGCATCAGCCCGTCGAGCACCCGGTGGAAGGCGGTCGCGGTCACCATCGAGGCGACACCGGACTGGGTGGCGAGGCAGATCACCGCATAGTCGTACGTGGGCTGCCAGTGCCGTGCCATCAGCAGGGCGACGGGGTCGCCGGTCCCGCCTTCCGGCCAGCCCCTCAGCCGGGCCGCGAGAGTCTCGTCGGACTCTCCGGGAACCGGGCCGGGAGCGGGCGGATATGTGGGGCGGGGAGGGTGGGGGGTGTGCACAGAGGGTTCCTTCCAAGGCACAAGATGGCACACGGAGTTGTGGCCGCCGAAAAGGGCCCTGGATTGGTGCGTACCTTTTTGGCGGGCGCAGGGAAAGCGGCCGGGGACCGAGCCGCACGATGACCGTCTCCCTTGAGCCTTTTGGGCCCTTCGGTGACCCGAAAAGCCAAATCGCCTTTCCGGCCGGGCCATTGCCCTTGCGCAGGAAGTTCACCCTTGCACAAGTTACTCATGGCTAACAAGGCACTTGGGCAACATCCGCATCACTAAAAGCAGGTCAGATGACCGGTACCTATGCTTCCGCTTCGCAGAACGAAGCCTTCCGGTTCCTGAATACTCAAGGCTTCAAGCACCCCGTGTGAACCGTACGCACACCCCGGCGGCCCTCGCACGCTCCCGGCACACTGATGGTTCGTTGTTCAATCGGGACGGCCGACTCGGAAGGCCCCGCGCGGAACGGCGGCTCTCCCGCGCGAAACGGCCGCCGACCTTGATCCTCCCGCCCTCGGTCGGCGGCCCCGGGGAAAGGGCGCTTCCGGTCCGCTCAGATCTGCCAGGACCGCAGCCGGTCCGCCGCCACGTAGACGTCCGTGGTCCCGAAGATCAGATCGCGCGCGAGATCCACGAGGGCCCCGTACGGCGGGTTGATGCCAACACCGCTGACGAACATGTACGCCACGGCTGTCGCGCAGGCGAAGCGGGCGTTGGCGGCCGGCAGGGGCTTGAGCACCGCGAGGGTGTGCAGCAGCGCGGCGGCCCGCCAGGCCGGGTCGGAGTCGACACCGAGGCGTGGCGGGTCGACGCGGTGCCGGGCCACAGCCGCGACGAGCGCGGAGAAGTCGTTGATGCTGGGCTGCTCGGGCATGACCTCTTCGTGCCGCTGGAGCAGCCAGGGCACGTCGATGTGGATGACGGAAGCCATCGGTCAGACGGCCCGCCCCTTCGTCCTGGCGGCGGGTTCGTCGTCCGGGAAGGCGGCGGCGAACTCGTCGGCGTGCGCGGTGAAGAACCGGCGGAAGGCCGCCGCACCCTCCTTGAGCGCCCGGTGTCGCACTATGTCGGCCGCGGCCGCCTCGCGCACGAGCGCCTTCATCGACGTACCGCGCTCCTTGGCGATCTGCCGCAGGTCCTCTAGCTCGCGGTCGCTGAACTCCACATTCAGAGCTGGCATGCGCCAACGGTACCTCCCTGGTACTTACCCGTAAATAGTCGCAGGTCACACGGCACGACCTGCGGTACCGAAGCACGTGCGGCCGACGCCCGAAGAGGCGCCGGCCGCACGCGGTCACGCGGTCACGCGGAGGATTCAGATCTGGTCCGCGACGAACGACGCCATGCGGGCCAGTGCCGCGTTCCAGTTGATCGTGTGTTCGTTGGTCGACCAGGACTGGATGTCGTCGATGTAGCAGAACTGGCCGACGCAGCCCTGCAGTTTGCTCTGCGCGTAGGGGTCCTGGATGCCCGAGTTCGGGCCGCCCGCGAGGGTGCCGACCGGCGGGTTGGGCTGGTCCGGGTCGAGTTGGTGGGCGTACCAGCGGCTGTGCTGGTTGCGGGCGTCGACCTCGCCGTAGCCGGTGACGTAGGAGATGTTGAGGGCGTTGCGGCCGAAGAGGTAGTCCATGCTCTGCAGCGCGCCCTCGCGGTACTCGGCCGCGCCGCTGATGTCGTACGCCGTGGCGACGACGACCGCGTTGTTGAGGATCTGGTGGTTGGAGCCCCAGTCGTAGAGGTTGCCGTCGGGTGCGTACGGCATGCCGTAGGGGTGTGCCTTGAGCGTGGCCAGGTACCGGTCGGCGCCCTTGATCACGGAGCGGCGGACCTTGTCACGGCCGGGCAGCTTGTTCGGCACGGTCGCCAGGTCGAGGCGGCCCGCGGCGGCCGTGCGGGCCCAGTCGAAGCCGATGGGACCGAAGATGTCGGCGGTGTGCACGGGCGAGGCGAGGACGTACTCCTTGAACGCCTTCTCACCGGTGGTGAGGTACAGCTGGGCGGCCGCCCAGTAGAACTCGTCGGTGACGTTGTTGTCGGCGTAGGTGCCGCCGCCGATGCCGTCGCTCTCGGAGGCGTGGACCGCCGGGTGCTCCCGGGCAGCGGCCCAGGCCGTGCGGGCCGCGGCGAGCGCCTTCGCGGCGAAGGCGCGGTCGTAGGGGCGGTAGAGGCG
>NZ_LRTR01000320.1 GCF_001550375.1 Streptomyces europaeiscabiei
AGGGGCCCCCGCCCGCGCAGGGCCCCGGCTACGGCTACCCGCAGACGCCCCCGCCGCAGCCCGGCTACGGCTACCCGGGCCAGCCCGGTCACCCTGGCCAGCCGGGTGCCTACGGCCAGCCGCAGCCCGGCCCGTACGGCCAGCAGCCGCAGCCCGGTCCCTACGGACAGCAGCCGCCCGGCCCGTACGGCTACCAGCCGCAGACCATGCCGATGCACCAGATGGGGCAGGCCCCGGGCGGCAAGAAGAAGGTCAACTCCACGGCGATCATCATCACCGCGGCGGTCGCGGCCATCGCGCTCATCATCGGCGGCGGCGTCTATGTCGCCACCTCCGCCGGGGACGACGACAACGGCAAGAAGGACACCGCCAGTTCGGAGGGCACGACAGGCGGCAAGGACGACACCAAGGGTGACGACGGCGGTTCGTCGTCGTCCGGCGGTTCGTCGTCCGGTGGCGTGGAGGTTCCGACCGAGGCGCAGGAGAAGACGCCCTCCAGCACCAGCGCGAAGATCCTCTTCCAGGTGCCCGCGCACGAGGTCAAGGAAAAGCTGACGATCGACAGCGTCAAGGGCTCCTGGCTGACGAAGACCACGTACGCCAAGTCGGCCCTGAACAAGATCATCGGCTATGACCCGGACAGCGGGAAGTCCAAATGGACGCTGGACCTGGCCGGTCAGACCTGCGCGGGCTCCCGTGAGATCACCACCGAGGGCATCGCCGTCGTGGTGACCGAGTCGGCCAAGCGCAAGAACAACGACGACCGCCACCCCTGCACCGAGGTCACCGCCTTCAACGTCGAGACCGGCAAGGAGGTGTGGACCAAGAGCGCCGAGACGAGCGGCGAGAAGGTGCCGTTCGGCGAGGTCACCATCTCCGGTACGACGGTCGCCGCGTCCGGCGGCTACGAAGGCGGTGCCGCGTTCGACGTCAACTCCGGCAAGGTGCTGTGGTCGCCGAAGGTCGGCGAGTGCACCGACGACGGCTACGCGGGCGGCGCCCAGCTGATCGCGGTCCGCAAGTGCGGCGACTACGGCAGCGAGACCTTCCAGATCCAGCTGCTCGACCCCAAGTCGGGCAGCGTCAAGTGGACCTACAAGGTGCCCTCCGGCATTCAGCGCGCCAAGGTCATCTCCACGAATCCGGTGGTCTTCGGCGTGGTGACGGGCAGCGACGTCCCGCTGACCGGCACCACCGACATCTTCTCGCTCGACGACAGCGGCAAGCTGCGCGCCAAGATCTCCATCCCGGACGACAAGTACGACTACGATTGCCCCGTCCGCGGTGTCTGGGCCTGCCGCGGCATCTACGTCGGCAACGACAAGGTGTACATGCCGACCAAGAACCACGACGGCACCGGCTCCTACAGCTCCACCAACGAGATCGTCTCCTTCTCGCTGGCCACCGGTAAGTCCACCGGCGACCGGGTCGACGCGGGCGACGACTACGAGCTGTTCCCGATCCGGATGGACGGGCCGAACATCATCGCCTTCAAGGACGGCCCGTACGACAAGGGCGCCCAGATCGTCTCCGTCGACGGCAAGACGCTGAAGCAGACCAAGCTCCTGGAGACCCCGTCCTCGGAGTCGGTGCTCCGCGCGATCAGCGGTATGACGCCGACGCTGAGCGAGATGCTCTACACCGACGGACGGTGGTTCATCGGCTCGGAACTCGTCAGCAAGCCGTACTCGGACGACGAGAAGGAGTACACGGCGCTCGGCTTCGGGGCGAAGTAACCCCACGCGCCCCCTCGGCCTCGTTCAACGGCCCCGCCCCAGCTCAGGGGCGGGGCCGTGCACGTATCCCTCATCACGCTCGAATAGGAGGGAATTTCGGTAATCCGGGGCACTTCTCTCCGGTAGGGGGAGCGCAACGTCGAACAAGCGTGTAGCTTCCGGGGTCATGAAGAGCGGGGAGCCGACGGGGAAGTCGGGGGGCTTCTGTCCGTGAGGACCAGTGGGCAGCCATAGTTGGCAACCATCTGGGGGACTGGGGGGTGGGGTGGCTCGATGGGAGTCCGGCTCATGGTGGTCGACGACCACCGACTGCTGGCCGAGGCGCTGGCCTCGGCGTTGAAGCTGCGCGGGCACCGCGTGCTGGCCGCGGCGGCGCCCGCCGCGGGCGCGGCGGAACTGGTGATCACAAGGGCACCCGAGGTGTGCCTGCTCGGCACGGCGACACCGGCCGAACCGGGCATCTTCGACCCGGTGGTCAGAATCAAGCGTGAACGCCCGCAGGTGGCGGTCCTGGTCCTCGGCCCGGTGCCCAATCCCCGAGGCATCGCGGCGGCGTTCGCCGCCGGCGCCTCGGGCTACGTCCGGCACGACGAGCGCATCGAGGGGGTCGAGCGGGCCATCATGAAGGCCCGCGCCGGCGAGGCCGCGGTGGCCCCCCAACTGCTCCAGGCCGCCTTCAGCGAACTGCTGAACCCCGCCGCCCAGCCGGACGACGAGGGCCAGCGGCTCCTGCAGATGCTGACCCCGCGCGAGGTCGAGGTCCTGGTCCGCGTCGCGGACGGCGAGGACACCCGCCTGATCGCGGCAGGCATGAACATCGCCCCGTCCACGGCCCGCACGCACGTCCAGCGGGTGTTGATGAAGCTGGGCGTGGGTTCGAGGCTGGAGGCGGCGGCGCTGGCGGCGCGTACGGGGTTGCTGGACCGGGCGGGGCCGGTGCCGCACCCGTCGCCGGGGGCGTAGGGCGGCTCCCGGTCGGCTGGGTCCGGGGGCCGCGACGGCATGACGGAGCCGCATCGGGCCGTCGGCCCGATGCGGCTCCCCGGGGATGCAGGATGCGGGTCAGTTCACGCCAAGAGCGTTCAAAACCGCCACGGAGACCTGGTCAGCGGCGTTCTTGTGGCCCTTGGCGTTGGGGTGGACGAAGGCCACCTGGAACGGGTCGAGGCTGGTGAGGAGGCCCTCGACCCACCTGCCCGCGTCACAGACGCTGTGGTTCCGGGTGGAGTCGGAGAGGCCGACGAAGGTGTCCCCGTGCTCACCGGCGGCCTTCTCGATGGTGGCGTTGAGCGGGTTCAGGACGTCGTCGCGCAGCCAGTCCAGGTCCCCCGGGGTGATCGAGGCGAACTGCTCGAAGTCGTTGTACCGGCACTTGGACGTGTCCTCGGGGACGACCGTGGGGTAGCCGACGTTCACGACCTTGGCGTGCGGGGCGCGCTCGTGGAGGGTGGCGAGCATGTCGTCATAGTCCTGGCTCACCTTGGTCAGCCGGCCGGGAATGTTGTCGGCCAGGTCGTCCCGGCACGGCGTGCCCACGCCGCCGCTGCCCTCGCCCAGTTGCAGGCAGGTGAAGAGGATCTCGGCGAACCCGAGGGTGTTGCCGCCCGCGCCGACGGTGATCACGTCGGTGCCGGGGCTCACCGCCTCGGACTGGGGAGGCACCGGGGGAAACGGGTAGTCGGGGTCCTCGGAGAACGGCGGCAGGTGGCGGCCGATCGGCTGCTGGGCGTTGAAGGTGATGTCCTCGATGGTGGCGGCACCGCAGCTGACATTGGTCAGTTCGACCAGTGAGCCGAGGTCGCGGTCGATGACCTGGGGGTACGACAGGTCGGTGCGCTCACAGCCGTCACGCGGGACTTCGAAGACCTCACCCGCCGCCGGGATGACCCCGGCGGTGTAGGAGTCGCCCAGGGCGACCCACTCGTAGGCCGCCGCGGCCGCCGGGGTGGCGCCGGCGAGTTGCACGGGGACGAGGGCGCCTGCGGCGAGAGCCACGGCGGAGCCCAGCACGGCCAGTCGAGTGCGCATGTTTGCCACGAATCCTCCAGAGATACGGTTTTGGCGGCGTTATGACCGTACGAGGAGTGTCACTCAGCGCACTAGATCCGATACGGACAGTGACTTACTGTCAGGTCTCTGGGATCACCCCAGTTCCGGGTGGCGGGTTCTGAACGGGTGAGGTCGGCATGCGGACCAAGTGCGTCCGCTTGTCGACGTATCCGGCGCGGTGCTCGATCACCGCGAGGGCATTCCTGGCAGCCCTGCGGAGCCCGGACCGCCGAACGGCCCCTGTCGGTTGTCCTGTTCGCGTCCGTCGTCGTCGCGGACGGTGATCAACCGCGGGGCGAGGTGAACCTGCCGGTGGTTATGGCGTGGAGGAGGTGGGCGACCGGGGTGGGGGTGGTCGCGATGACGGAGGTGGGGGCGTCGGATTCGCGGAGGTGTAGGTCGTCGGGGGTGGCGGCGAGTTCTACGCAGGTGTCGCCTTCGCCGCCGTCGGAGAACGTCGACTTCCGCCAGGTGCCGGGGATCATCGTCGGCTCCCCCAGGGTTCCTTCGTCCGAACAGCTTCGGTGATCACGGGCGGCGCGGGGTGAACCTGCCGGAGGTTATTGCGCGAAGGAGTCCCGTGACGGGCGCGGGCGTGGTGGTGAGGACGGTAGCGGGGGTATCGGATTCGCGGAGGTGGATGGCAAGAGCGTCGGCGGCTGCTGCGAGTTCGACACACGTGTTGCCGTCTCCGCCGTCCGAGAACGTGGACTTCTGCCAGAGCAAGGCCTGAGCCATGGGGGGGCCTCACACTTCCTTCGACAAACGGTGGATGAAGTCGCGCGACGCGATGGGCTCCAGCGACGCCTCCTTCACCTTACGGAAGAGTGTTCGGAGTTGCTTCAGCCGCGGCTCTACATCAATGAACATCGTTCCGGTGGGAGCGTCGCGTAGCCCAGTGTCCAGTTGGGGCACCGGGCCGCCCGCGTACATCATCGAGGCCCCGGCGCCCGCGAAGCCGTCCTGATCCGTGGGGATGACTCGTACAGTGACGTGATCCTGCTCGCTCTGCTCCAAGATCTGGCGGAGTTGGGCGCGGGCGACGCCCCGGTCGGCCACGCGAAGGCGCAGGGCGAACTCGTGAATGAGCGTCTCATACGGGGCAGGGCTGCTCCCGTCGATGACGGTTCGTCGCCGCATCCGGTGTTCCACCCGGGGGTTCAGCTCGCTCTCGGGCAGCCCGGGGGCCATGTACGAGTAGACCGCGCGTGCATAGTCGGCGGTTTGTAGAAGCCCGGGCACATGCGTGATCACCACCTCGTGGAGCAACGCGGCATGGTGCTCCACCTCGGCGGTGTCGAGGAACACCGGGGGCAACACTCCTCGGTATTCCTCCCACCAGCCCCGCGTGCGATCGGTCGCCATCGCCGCCAGGGCCTCGATCAACCCCTCGTCCGCACAGGCGTAGTGAGCGGCGAGGCGACGTACCCGAGCGGCACTCACGCCCGCGACCCCGGACTCGATCTGGCTCATCTGGACCGAGTCGGCTCCTAGGAGCGCCGCTGCCTCCCGCGCCTTCATGCCGGTCGCCTCGCGCAGTTTGCGCAGCTCGGAGCCCAGTCGCACTCTGCGGGCCGTGAGATGCCTCTTCGGCGGCACTGATGCCTCCTCGTAATACCGTCAGTCACGCCCCGCACACACTGCGGTATCGCCGGCACCCCGGAAGCGCACCTCTCCGTCACGCCCCGACGGCTGAGGCAATGCCACCGCCCGCCCGGACCACCTCCCCACTCTCACCCCCGCCTCGGAGCTGACCCATGCCCGAAATCGCACCCGCCCCCGAACCCTGGGAGTACGTCCTCCACATCCCTCACGACCCCCGAGCCGTCACCGTCTCCCGTCGCACCCTCCGCCTGATCCTCACCACGCACGGCCTGACCGCCCTGCTGGACCCCGCCGAACTCCTCGCCACCGAGCTGATCGCCAACGCCGTACTCCACACCAAGGGCCCCGCCGCCCTCCGCGTGAGCTGGTCGGGGAACACCCTGTGGATCGGAGCGTGGGACGCCGACCCCGAACCCCCCGAGCCGCCGGGGCGGTTGGCGCAACGGCCCGACGCGGAGGCCGGCCGAGGCCTCGCCCTCGTACGGGCCTGCACGGACGTATGGGGCTGGCAGCCGTCATCCCGCTTCGGGCACCCGGGCAAATATGTGTGGTGCGAAGTGATGGCCGCGTAGCTCGTTGCGCACGCCGACAGAAAAGGAGTCGGCCTCAGCCGTGGGGGACGACGGCCACCGGGCAGCGCACGTGGTGGAGCGCTGCCTGCACCACGTGGCCCAGGTGGGATCCCAGCCCGTGGCGGTGCGCACTGCGGCCCACCACCAGCAGTGCGGCACCCTCGGCGGCGTGCATGACGGCCTTGGCGTGGCCGGTCAGACGCACACTGTCGGCCACGTCCACCTGCGGATACTTCTCGCGCCAGGGGCGCAGTGCCTTGTCCAGCAGCTTTCGCGCGTCCCCGGTCAGTTCCTCGGTGACATCGTGGTCCACACCCCAGGGCACGCGTGCGTGGAGCGGCACGCTCCGCCCGTGGACGGCCAGGAGCGGAACGCCCCTGGCGGCGGCGGAGTGGAAGGCGAAGTCCAGCAGTTCGTCGGAGGAGCCGTGCAGTTTCAGGGCTACGACCACGCGGCTCGCGGTTGCCTCATGGGGCGCCTCCTCCCCGGCCCGCCCCTGGGCATCGGCTCGGACGAGGATGACCGGCCGCTGGGCCCGTGCGACGACGGGCAGGCTGATGTCTCCCAGGAAGTAGCTTTCCACCGACTCCAGCCTCCGTGAGCCGAGCACGGTCATCTCCGACTCCGAAGCAGCCTGGATCAGGGCGCTCTGGGCGTCGTCGGGGACCAGGCTCCCGACGACCAGCAGTCCCGGGTGGCGGGTCTGGAGCTCTGCTCGCGCGGTGTGGACGAGACGCTTCGCCCAGTAGTTCTGGTCGACCTCCGGAGGAGTGCCGGTCGGTTCAGGAGCCAGCAGCGGCCACGCATGCAGCAGACGCAGGGTCAGCTTGCGCTTCTCGGCCTCGTCGGCGGCCCAGCGGGCGGCGGCGAGGCTCTCGGGTGAGCCGTCCAGGCCCACGGTGACAACGGGTTGCATGGCGGCGGCCTCCGTCTCGTACGAAGCAGGCAATGACTGACGGTGCACGTGGATGACGGTGAGCGAGTCCGACAGGTGGAGGTCCGGACGTCGCCGACGTGCCGAGCGAGATGCGTTGTCCCCTTCGAGGAGTACCCCATTACCCTCCACGGCGCATGTGGACCCGGCTGACCTGCGAAAACGGAGACGCGGGATCCGTGCGGACCCAGCCGACGAGAGGTGGCGCGGGATGTCACCCTCGCCGTGTCTTCGGCGATCACGCACGGTGATTGACCTCGAACCCACACGCGGTGGGCAGGGTGAATTCCGGCGCTCGTCGCCGTGAGGTGTCGGCTGGCCAGGTGCGCGCCGAGCCGGCCGGACATGGCAGTCCTTTCTGGCCGTGATCCCCGCCGCGGGCAACGCGTTCCCGGCAACGGCAGGACCTGGAAGAAGACCGCCGCCGTGAACGGCAAGCTGCTCAAGCTCCGCAGCCCCGCCAAGCCCGGCGGGGGCCAACTGCGTTGCGCCAGGATCGACGGTCGGGTCGGCGAAGCCAATAGTTGGGATCTGGTGATCTTTGTTTGTTTGTGATGGTGACGAACGTCGGAACTTGTGCTTTGATGTGTTTGGTTCTGTTTGATGGGTGGGATGGGGAGTCCGGCGTGAAGAAGACCTCGACCCGACTGGCCGACGGTCGTGAGCTGATCTACTACGACCTGCGCGACGACACCGTGCGCGACGCGGTGGACAAGCGACCCCTGGATCGCACCGTCACCACTTCGGAGGTGCGCCGGGACCCGCTGCTCGGTGACTCGGTCGCGATCGCCTCGCACCGGCAGGGCCGCATCTACCACCCCCCGGCGAACGAATGTCCGCTCTGCCCCTCCGAGGGCGACCGGCTCAGCGAGATCCCGGACGCGTCGTACGACGCCGTCGTCTTCGAGAACCGCTTTCCCTCCCTCGCCGGTGACTCCGGCCGCTGCGAGGTCGTCTGCTTCACCTCGGACCACAACGCGTCCTTCGCCGACCTGACCGACGAGCAGGCACGCCTCGTCCTGGACGCGTGGACCGACCGCACCGCGGAGCTGTCGCACCTGCCCTCCGTCGAGCAGGTGTTCTGCTTCGAGAACCGCGGCGCCGAGATCGGCGTGACCCTGGGGCACCCGCACGGGCAGATCTACGCGTACCCCTTCACCACCCCCCGCACCGCGCTGATGCTGCGCTCGATCGCGGCCCACAAGGACGCCACCGGCGGCGAGAACCTCTTCGACGCCGTCCTGGAGCGGGAGCTCGCCGACGAGCGGATCGTGCTCCGGACCGAGCACTGGGTCGCCTTCGTGCCGTACGCGGCGCACTGGCCGTACGAGGTCCACCTGTACCCGACGCGCCGGGTGCCGGACCTCCTCGCCCTGGACGAGGACGCGCGCTCAGAATTCCCCAAGGTCTATCTGGAACTCTTGAGGCGCTTCGACCGGATCTTCGGTGAGGGTGAACCTCCGACGCCGTACATAGCGGGCTGGCACCAGGCGCCGTTCGGCACGCTGGAGGAGTTCGAGGGTGTCCAGCGTGAGGACTTCGCGCTCCACCTCGAGCTTTTCACCATCCGCCGCACCTCCGGCAAGCTGAAATTCCTCGCGGGTTCCGAATCCGGCATGAACGTGTTCATCAACGACGTGCCGCCGGAGCGCGCGGCCGAGCGACTGCGAGAGGTAGCGAGTTCATGAGCGGTAAGTACCTGGTCACCGGTGGCGCGGGCTATGTCGGCAGCGTGGTCGCCCAGCATCTGCTGGAGGCGGGCCACGAGGTCGTCGTCCTCGACAACCTCTCCACGGGCTTCCGCGAGGGCGTGCCCACGGGCGCGTCCTTCATCGAGGGCGACATCCGGGACGCCGCCAAATGGCTGGACTCCTCCTTCGACGCCGTCCTCCACTTCGCCGCGTTCTCGCAGGTCGGCGAGTCCGTCGCGAAGCCGGAGAAGTACTGGGACAACAACGTCGGCGGCACCATGGCCCTGCTCGGCGCGATGCGCGAGGCGGGCGTCCGCAAGCTGGTCTTCTCCTCCACGGCCGCCACCTACGGCGAGCCCGAGACGACCCCGATCGTCGAGTCCGCGCCGACAAAGCCGACGAGCCCGTACGGCGCCTCCAAGCTCGCCGTCGACCACATGATCACCGGGGAGGCCGCCGCCCACGGCCTGGGCGCCGTCTCGCTGCGCTACTTCAACGTGGCCGGCGCGTACGGCTCCTGCGGTGAGCGCCACGACCCCGAGTCGCACCTCATCCCGCTGGTCCTCCAGGTCGCGCAGGGCAAGAGGGACGCGATCTCCGTCTTCGGCGACGACTACCCGACCGCCGACGGCACCTGCATCCGCGACTACATCCACGTCGCCGACCTCGCCGACGCCCACCTGCTGGCGCTGGACGCCGCGCGGCCCGGCGAGCACCTCATCTGCAACCTCGGCAACGGCAGCGGCTTCTCGGTGCGGGAAGTGATCGAGACCGTCCGGCAGGTCACCGGCCACCCGATCCCCGAGGTCATCGCGCCGCGCCGCGCCGGCGACCCGGCGACCCTGGTCGCCTCCGCCGCCACGGCCCGCGAACGCCTCGGCTGGAACCCGTCCCGCGCGGACCTCGCGGAGATCGTCGCGGACGCGTGGCAGTTCGCACAGGCGCGGACGAAGTAGCTTCGCGCAGGCGCACGCCGAGTAGGACGGGTTCGCGCCCGCGGGCGCCAAGTAGTGTGCCGGCTCGGCCAGTTCATTCAGGCCGGGCCAGTTCTTCGGTTGAGTACGGAAAGGTCAGGGTCAGGGGATGAGCGAGGCTGTCGTCGTCGCCGAGCGGTTCGAGGAGCTGTACGGGGCGGAGCCGGAGGGAGTGTGGGCCGCGCCGGGCCGGGTGAACCTCATCGGCGAGCACACCGACTACAACGACGGCTTCGTCATGCCCTTCGCCCTCCCGCACACCACGATCGCGGCGGTGTCCCGGCGCACGGACGGCCGTCTGCGCCTGCACTCCGACGACGTCGGGGGCGGTGTCGTCGAGCTGTCCCTCGACGGGCTGACCCCGGAAGCCGACCGCGCCTGGACGGCGTACCCGTCCGGCGTCGTCTGGGCCCTGCGCGAGGCCGGCCACACGGCGGTGACCGGCGCCGACATCCACCTCACGTCGACGGTCCCGACCGGCGCCGGCCTGTCCTCGTCCGCGGCGCTGGAAGTGGTCGTGGCCCTCGCCCTCAACGACCTCTTCGCCCTCGGCCTCAAGGGCTGGCAGCTGGCCCGCCTGTGCCAGCGCGCCGAGAACGTCTACGTCGGCGCCCCCACCGGGATCATGGACCAGACGGCCTCCGCGTGCTGCGAGACCGGCCACGCCCTGTTCCTCGACACCCGCGACCTCTCCCAGCGCCAGATCCCCTTCGACCTGGCCGCCGAGGGCATGCAGCTCCTCGTCGTCGACACCCAGGTCAAGCACTCCCACAGTGAGGGCGAGTACGGCAAGCGCCGCGCCGGCTGCGAGAAGGGCGCCGCCCTCCTCGGCGTCGACGCGCTGCGGGACATCGCGTACGACGGGTTGGACGCGGCCCTCGACCGCCTCGGCGACGAGGAGGAGGTCCGCCGCCTGGTCCGCCACGTGGTGACGGAGGACCAGCGGGTCGAACGCGTGGTCGCCCTCCTGGAGTCGGGCGAGACCCGGGCGATCGGCCCCCTCCTCGTCGAGGGCCACGCCTCCCTGCGCGACGACTTCCGCATCTCCTGCCCCGAACTGGACCTCGTCGTCGACACGGCCCTCTCGGCCGGCGCCCTCGGCGCCCGGATGACCGGCGGCGGCTTCGGCGGTTCCGCGATCGTCCTCGTCGACGAGACCGACGCGGACGCGGTCACGAAGGCGATCGAGGAGGCCTTCGCCGCAGCCGACTTCACGGCCCCCCGGGTCTTCGTGGCGGTGCCTTCGGCGGGGGCACGACGGGTTTCCTGACCCGCCGCGCCCTGGCGGCCACCGGGCCGCTCGTCCCGGCCGTCAGCCGATCTTCTTCGTCAGCGTGTACTCCGTGATCCCCGGCGGATAGTCGGGGATCACGCACACCACCTCGTAGCCGAGTCGTTTGTAGAACTCCGGGGCCTGGAAGTCCCAGGTCTCCAGGCGGACGGAGCGGCAGCCGCGGTCGCGGGAGGCTGTGAGTTCGGCCGTCGACAGCAGGTACGAGCCGAGGCCCGCGCCCCGGTGGCGCTCGTCGACCCAGAGGTAGGTGACGTGCAGCCAGGTGGCCCAGGTGTGGCCCGCCAGGCCGCCGACCACGTCGCCCGTCTCGTTCAGGGCCCACACCTGCAGTGGGGATTCGCGTTCACCGGGGGTGCCGCGCAGGTCGCGGAGGATCGGCGAGGCGGCGGTGTTGCTGGCGCGCAGTCGGGAAAGTAGTAATTGACTTCGTTCCTTGTCGACTTCTGTCTCGATACGAAACATGTGGCACACCATAAACGTGCTGGACAACCAGTTCTGCAAATTACCTTCCGCTCCTGCCCCCCGGCCGTACCCTGATGAACAGCATCGGTGGGGGCCGGTGCTGATCAGGGGGCGAGACAGTCGGGTACGACGCCCGGAGTGGGGGTAGCGGTTCAGCACGGCGGCGGCCGTGCGGCTGCGACGCCCCGTCCCAGGTGTAGACCGGGGCACGCTCCGGGCGCCGTACTCGCGCCGGCCGTCCCCCGACCAGTGGGGGTTTCAGTGGTTCGCATCCGAGTCCTGGTCGTCGACGACCACCGTATCTTCGCCGAGTCGCTCGCCGCGGCCCTGGCCGCCGAGCCGGACGTCGACGTGTCCGCGGCGGGCAGTGGCCCGGCCGCGCTGCGCTGTCTGGACCGCGCGGCGGCGGAAGGGCGCAAGTTCGACGTGCTTCTGGTCGACGCAGACCTGGGGGGCCACGTCCACGTCCCCGGCGTGCGTCCGGCCGCCGTGCCCACAGCCGTCCCGGACGGCAGCGAGGACGGGCTCGTGGACGGCATATCGCTCGTCGCGGGCGTGCGTTCGGGCCAGCCGAGCGTACGGATCGTCGTTCTCGCCGAGAAGGATGATCCGCGCCGGGCCGCGCTGGCCCTCCAGGCGGGTGCGTGCGGGTGGGTCGCCAAGGACTGCTCGCTGTCCCGGCTGCTCACCGTCATCCGGGGAGTGCTGCGCGACGAGACGCATCTGCCGCCCGCGCTTCTCACGGGCGTCCTGCGGGAGTTGACCGCCGCCCGCAAGCACCGCACGGAGAGTGAGCGGCTCGTCGAGTCCCTCACCCCGCGTGAGCGGGAAGTGCTTCGGTGCATGGTGGCGGGGCTGGGGCGCAAGGCCGTGGCCGAGCGCCTGTTCCTCTCGCCGCACACCGTCCGCACCCACATGCAGAACGTCCTCGGAAAGCTGGGCGTCCACTCCACCCTCGCCGCCGTCGCGCTCGCGCGCCGGGCCGGGGTCGGGCCGGTGGACCTGGGGCCCACCGGGCGGATCATGCCGGAGGAGAGCAGCAGCGCCTGATCGGCGCCGGTGAGCGGACCTCGCGTCTCCGGCGAAGCCCGCCCGGCAGGCCCTCAGCCGGGGATGTTGTCGAACGGGGCGGTCAACTGGCGTAGCAGGCCCGCCAGGTCGCCCCGCTGGGCGCGGGACAGCTCGGCCAGGATCGCCCGTTCCTGGTCGAGGAGTCCGGCCAGTGCCTGGTCCGCGCGGTCCCGGCCCTCGTCCGTCAGCCGGACGAGTACGCCGCGGCGGTCACTGGGGTCGGGCAGTCGTTCGACCAGGCCCTTCTTCGTCAGCCGGTCGATCCGGTTCGTCATCGTGCCCGACGTCACCAGCGTCTGCGTGAGCAGCTGACCGGGCGAGAGCTGATACGGGTTCCCCGCACGCCTCAGCGCCGTCAGCACGTCGAACTCCCACGGCTCCAGCTGGTGCTCGGCGAACGCCAGCCGGCGTGCGCGATCCAGGTGCCGGGCAAGTCTGCTCACCCGGCTGAGTACTTCCAGCGGCTCCACGTCGAGGTCGGGGCGCTCCCGGCGCCACGCTGCGACCAGCCGATCGACCTCGTCCTCCATGGCGATCAGTGTAGTGGTTGTGTCGATGTGAAGTCTCTTGATATCGAGAAGATTAGCGTCGAGTCTCTTGACATCGAGATATACGGCTACGAGAGTGGAGGCGTCCGGAGCCGGGCGGCGACACCCCGCGCCGGGGTCCGGAGGAATGACGCGGATTCACGAGGAGGTAGTCCCCATGCCCGCCACCAGCCCCACCTGGGACCCCCAGCAATACCTGCGGCACGCCGGCCACCGCGCCCGCGCCTTCGTCGACCTGCTCGCCCACGTCCCGGAACCACCCGCGGAGCGCCCCCGCATCGCCGACCTCGGCTGTGGCCCCGGCAACGTCACCCGCCTCCTCGCCGACCGCTGGCCCACCGCGCACATCACCGGGTACGACAACTCGCCCGAGATGCTCGACAGGGCCCACGTCGACCACGAAGGACCCACCCCCGGTGGCGGCCTCATCGGCTTCGCCGCGGCGGACGTACGGACCTGGGCGCCCCAGGAGCCGTACGACCTGATCGTCAGCAACGCCGCCTTCCAGTGGGTGCCCGGCCACCTCAACCGCTTCCCCTTCTGGGTCGACGCCCTCGCCCCCGGTGGCACCTTCGCCTTCCAGGTCCCCGGCAACTTCGACTCGCCCAGTCACCGTCTCATGCGCGAACTCGCCCACTCCGCCCGCTGGAAGGACCGGCTCGGCGAGACGCTCCGGCATGACGACGCGGTCCATTCCCCCGCGGGATACCTCGCGGCCCTCGCCGACCTCGGCTGCGAGGTCGACGCGTGGGAGACGACGTACGTCCATCTCCTCCAGGGCGAGGACGCGGTGCTCGACTGGGTGACGGGGACGGGGCTGCGGCCGGTCCTCACCGAACTGGGCGCGGACGCCGAGCCGTTCGTGGCCGAGTACCGGGACGCGCTGCGCGAGGCCTATCCGCCCACCGCGCACGGCACACCGTTCCCGTTCCGCCGCATCTTCGTCATCGCCCACAAGCCGGGGGCGCGCCGGTGATCGCCTCCGTCGACCATGTCCTCCTCGCCGCCCCGCCCGGTGCGGAGGACCGGTTGCGGGCGTACTACGTCGGGGTCCTCGGGATGACGGAGATCCCGAAGCCGCCCGCGCTCGCGGTGCGGGGAGGGTGCTGGTTCGGGGCGGGGGAGGTGATTCTGCACCTCGGGGTGGAGACGGGCTTCCGGCCGCCGAGGAAGGCTCACCCCGGGTTGCGGGTGCGGGGCATCGACGCGTACGCCGCCCGCCTGGCCGGGCGCGGGGCGCCGGTCGTCTGGGACGACGACCTGCCGGGGTATCGGCGGTTCTACTCCGAGGATCCGGTGGGGAACCGGCTGGAGTTCCTGGAGCCGTCCTGAGGCTCGGGGAGGGAGTCCGAGGCGCGGGGAAGGGGCGGCAGCGGGTCTGTCGCGAGGGTGCGGGGAGAAGGGGCGGCGGGTCTGTCGCGGGGGTGCGGGGTCGATGTCGATGTTGTGCAAAATATTGACGGCAGGTAGATGCACGCCTACCTTCGCGGTGTTCCTCCCTCGTTCCCCCCTTAGCTCCAGGGAGACCCGCATGTCCCCGTCCCCTCTCACCAACCCCGCCGAACAGGCCGAACAGGCTCTGCGTACACGGCAGTTGCGTCGCGTCGCGCTCTCCGGGCTGCTCGGTACGGCCGTCGAGTTCTACGACTTCCTCGTCTACGGAACGGTCGCCGCGCTCGTCTTCGGCGAGCTGTTCTTCCCGGGCGCCGACCCGGCCGTCGGCACGATCGCCGCGTTCGGCACCTTCGCCGCCGGATACGTCGCCCGCCCCCTCGGCGGCATCATCTTCGGGCACTTCGGCGACCGGCTCGGTCGTAAGTCCATGCTGCTGCTGACCATGGGGCTGATGGGCGGTGCCAGCTTCCTCATCGGGCTGCTGCCCACCTACGACACCATCGGTGTCTGGGCGCCCGTCCTCCTCATCACCCTGCGGGTGCTCCAGGGCATCGCCATCGGCGGTGAATGGGGCGGCGCCACGCTGATGGTCGTCGAGCACGCCGGTGAGAAGCGGCGCGGACTGTGGTCCAGCTTCACGCAGATGGGAGCACCGCTCGGCTCCCTGCTGTCGTCGGTCGTCGTGACGTTCGTGGTGGCCATGCCCCGCGACGAGTTCGCCGCGTGGGGCTGGCGCGTGCCGTTCCTGCTCAGCGTCGTGCTGCTCGGTGTCGGGCTCTTCGTCCGGCTGAAGGTGGTGGAGAGCCCGCTCTTCGCCAAGGTCAAGAAGGACCGGGGCGAGGCCCGGCTGCCGATCGTGGACGTGCTGCGCCGGCCGCGTGCGCTGGTGCTGGCCGCGTGTGTCGGTATCGGCGCGTTCACCGCGCAGTCCCTGCTGACCAGCTACCTCATCGCGTACGCCACCGGTATCGGCTATCCCCGGCCGCAGGTTCTGACCGCGCTCACGGTCTCCGCCGGTGTCGCCCTGGTGGTCCTGCCGTGCGCGTCGGCGCTCTCCGACCGTGTCGGCCGGCGCCCCGTCGTCCTGGCCGGGGCCATCGCCTCCGTGGCCCTCGCCTTCCCCGTGCTCGCGCTGGTGGACTCCAAGTCGCCGGGGCTGCTGATCCTCGCGGTCGTACTCGGCCACGGTTTCGCCCAGTCCGTGATGTACGGGCCGCTGGGGGCGCTGCTCACCGAGATGTTCGGGACCAAGGTGCGCTACACCGGGGCGTCCCTCGGGTACCAGCTCGCCACCTTGATCGGTGCCGGGTTCTCGCCGATGATCGCGGGGAGTCTGGTGGCGGCCAACGGGGGTTCCAGTACGCCGATCTCGCTGCTGATCTGCGGGGGTGCGGCGATCACCGCCGTGACCGTGTGGTTCGTCAGGGAGACGCACCGGGAGTCCCTGGGCGACGTGTCCCTCCGGGAGGGCGCGGCGAAGGAGGAGGTGGCCTCGTAGGCCGGCTGGTTCGGTGACCTGCGCTCGGGTGGGGCGGGGCTGTGGGTCGTTGCTCGGCTGCGGTCGGGTGGGGCTTCTCGCGCAGTTCCCCGCGCCCCTATCGGGGCGCGGCCCGCAGCCCGATTCCGCACCCCGGACCGCACGGCCCCAGCCCCTGATCAGGCTCGCGAACAGTGCGGCCCACCCCTCCGCCAGGCCCGGAATCATGCGGGGCCCACCCCTCCGCCAGGCCCGGAATCAAGCGGTTGCCCCATCGCCTGACCACCGCTGCGTGGCCCCCGTACCCTTACCGCTGTGGAGGACGAGATCCTGGATGCCGATGTCGTCGGTGCGCCGCAGTTGCGGCCGCAGTCGTTGGTGCTGTCCTTCTTCGGGAATCACGTGCTGGACCTGGGGGAGGGCGGCCTCGGGGTGTACTCGGGGAGCATCATCGATGTGCTCGGGCGGGTCGGCACGGGGGAGCAGGCCGTGCGGTCGACGCTGACGCGGATGGTGAACCGGGGGCTGCTGCTGCGCCAGCGCGAGGGCCGGAGGATGTTCTTCGGGCTCACCCCGCACGCGGAGGACATCCTGCGCGACGGCGGACAGCGCATCTGGCGCGACGGCGCGGTGAACGAGGACTGGGACGGCACCTGGACCCTCCTCGGCTTCTCCTTCCCCGAGTCCTGGCAGCGCCAGCGGCACGATCTGCGCTCCCGGCTCACCTGGTCCGGATTCGGCGCCCTCTACAGCGGGCTGTGGATCGCGCCGGGGCGGGTGGACGTGCGGGAGATCGTCTCCGAGCTGGGCCTGGACGCGCATGTGAAGGTGTTCCACGCGCAGGCCGACGAGTTCACCGACATCGGGCTGATGATCCGTGAGAGCTGGGACCTGGAGGTCCTGGCCGCGCGCTACGGCGCCTTCGACAAACGGTGGACCACCGCCGAACTCGCCGCCGCCGACCCGATCGCCACCCGGCTGCGGCTCGTCGCCGAGTGGCTGCGCATCATCCGTACCGACCCGCGTCTGCCCGTGCAGCATCTGCCCGCCGAGTGGCCCGCGCGGCAGGCCCAGGACACGTTCCGGCGCATCGCCGAACAGACGGCGGGCCCGGCCGGACGGATGGCGGCGGACGTTCTGGAAACGACTCCGCTGCGCCCCGCTTCACTCGAAAGGCCGTAGCCAAAACGGATTTTCGTATTCCGTGCGGAGTTTCATATTCCGTCTCGCCGATGCTCCTGAGTGCCCTTGGTGCGGGAGTGGCTGATATTGTTCTTTCGATTTTATTTCTGAAGGATATATTCTCGGCTTACTTTTTTGTTGCCTCCCGTGTGTTGACCGGGGAAGTG
Source organism: Streptomyces europaeiscabiei (assembly GCF_001550375.1). Classification (GTDB taxonomy): domain Bacteria; phylum Actinomycetota; class Actinomycetes; order Streptomycetales; family Streptomycetaceae; genus Streptomyces; species Streptomyces europaeiscabiei. The sequence goes on from NZ_LRTR01000320.1 coordinate 17,158, forward strand.
GGAGGCGTGGCTGTGACCAGGGGGGATCTGGGCCAGTGAGGATCTGTTGGGCCGTCCGGCGCGTTGGACGGGGTTGGTGACGCGCGCCACATAGGCTTTCGGCCGCCCGGCCGGGATTTCATCGTGCGATGCGCATACGTGCGTATCTCTTTGCGATTTTCCCGGTCGGTCGATTTCCGCTGCGCCAATTCATTTAATTTCTTGATTGTCGACCACGTATCGCGCATACAGCCGTGCGCGCGCATTCCCTGACCTGACCGCCAGGGGGCGCGGGCGCGATGACGCCCGCGCTCGGGCGGTTTCCAGGGGGAAACACATATGAAGATCGCCTTTTTGATCAACAATGCCTTCGGCATCGGTGGCACCATCCGCTCGACGACGAACCTGTCGGCCGCGTTCGCCGACCGGCACGACGTCGAGGTCGTCAGCGTCCACCGCTCCCGTGACGAACCGGCGCTCCCGTTCGACCCGCGCGTCCGTCTGACCTCGCTGATCGACCTGCGGGAAGGAGTTCCCGGGTTCGAGGGCGACCACCCGCTCACCAAGCTGCCCGGCACGATGTTCCCCTACAGCGGGGCCACCGGGAACCTGCCCTACACCGCGCTGCAGGACGAACGCATCGGCGGCTTCCTCGCCCGTACCGAGGCCGACGTGGTCATCGCCACCCGCCCGGACCTCAACGGATACCTCGCCCGCGACGGCCGCCGCCGCTATCTGCGCGTCGGCCAGGAGCACCTGAGCCTCGACCAGTACCGCGAACCGCTGCGCACCAACCAGAACGAGGCCATCGCCGGACTCGACGCCTATGTCACCGTCTCCGAGGCCGACGCCGCCCAGTACCGCGCAGCCCTGCCCGGCGTCGGCACCACCATCGTGTGCGTGCCCAACGGCGTCCGGGCTTCCGCCGTCGAACGCTCCACCCTGGACTCCCAGGTCATCGTCGCCGCCGGCCGGCTCATCCCCATCAAGCGGTACGACCGGCTGGTGAGCGCCTTCGCCAAGGTGGCCGCCGAACACCCCGGCTGGACCCTGCGGATCTACGGGCGCGGGCCGCAGAAGGAGAACCTGAGGGAGCAGATCGACCGGCTCGGACTGCACGACCGGGTCTTCCTCATGGGAGCGGTCTCGCCGATCGAGCCCGAGTGGGCCAAGGGCGCCGTCGCCGCCGTCTCCTCCGACATGGAGTCCTTCGGCATGACCATCGTCGAGGCCATGCACTGCGGGGTCCCCGTCGTCGCCACCGACTGCCCGCACGGCCCCGGCGAGATCATCACCGACGGCCAGGACGGCATCCTCGTCCCGCTCGACGGGGACGTCGACGCCTACGCCGACGCGCTGAAACGAGTCGTCACCGACGAGGCGCTGCGCGAGCGGCTCGGCAAGGAGGCGCTCGGCAAGGCCGACGCGTACGCCCCCTCCGTCATCGCCCACCGCTACGAGAACCTCTTCGAGGAGCTGTCCCGGACCCGGCGCCGCCGATGGGACGGCGCCGCCCGGCTGGGACAGCTCGTCGCCCGCGCCGTCCGTCCGCGTTCCGCGCAGGCGGTTCCCGCCGCCGAGGCCGAGGGGAGCGCTCCCACGCCCACGGCGCACGCCCGCGCGACCCCCGACGGAGGCTTCCTCGTCCGCCTCGACCCGGCCGGGCTGCCCACCGGGCCCCTCGACCTCGTCGCCCGGCTGCGCCGCGACCCCGGCAAGCGGCACATCCGGGTGCCGGTCCTGCCGACGGCCGACGCGCCGGACACCGTGGTGCAGGCGGCCCTCCGCCCGGCCGAGCACACCCTCGCCGAGGGCCGCTGGGACTGCTACGTCGCGCAGCGCGGCACGAACAAGCGGGTGCGGCTGAGCGCACGACTGGTCGAGCAGGCCGCGCTGGTCGGGCGGGTGCCGAGTGTCGACCGGCGGGGGGTGGCGGCGTGGATTCCGTACCTGACCGCCGACGGGTTCCTCGCGCTGCGGACGTGGCTGCGGCCCGCGCACGCGGAGATCGACACCGTCGAGGTGGGCGACGGGTCGATGACCGTGACCGCGGCGCTGTACGGGGACGCCGCTCCGGTGGAGGAGGGAACGTCGGTCCGGGTCGTCTCCCGGACCGACACCGCGTACGACTTCTCCGTGGCCGCGCGGGCCGTGGGGGAGCGGGGGTTCCGGTTCACCGTTCCGTACGGCGAGATCATGGCCCGGCGCGGTGTCGAGCACGACCTGTGGGATCTGCGGCTGGACACCGTGCCGGTGGGGCGGATCGGCGGGGACGTGGTGGAGCGGCGGAAGACCGATCTGGTGCCCGGGGAAGTGTTCGAGCACGTCGAGCGGGGGCGGACTCGGGTTCGGCCGTACTTCACCGTGAACAACGAGCTGGCGCTCAGCGCGAAGGATGTGGCGGCCGACTGAAGGGACCGGTTCGCCGTGAGGGCTCGGGTGCGTGAAGCCCCACTCACCCGCGCCCACCCGACGACCGCACCGCCCGTCCCGCCCGCTAACTCTTGCGGTGCCCGATCAGCCGCGGCTTCTGGTTGAGGCCGTCCAGGCCGTGCCAGGCCAGATTGACCAGGTGCGCGGCCACCTCGGCCTTCTTCGGGCGCCGGACGTCCAGCCACCACTGACCCGTCAGGGCGACCATGCCGACCAGGGCCTGGGCGTAGAGGGGGGCCAGTTTGGGGTCGAAGCCGCGGTTCTTGAACTCGCGGCCGAGGATGTCCTGCACCTGGGTGGCGATGTCGGAGATCAGCGAGGCGAAGGAACCCGTGGACTGGGGGATGGGGGAGTCCCGGACCAGGATGCGGAAGCCGTCCGTGTACTCCTCGATGTAGTCGAGGAGGGCGAAGGTGGCCTGTTCGCAGAGTTCGCGGGGGTGGCCGGCCGTGAGGGAGCTGGTCACCATGTCCAGAAGGCGGCGCATCTCACGGTCCACGACGACGGCGTAGAGGCCCTCCTTGCCGCCGAAGTGCTCGTACACCACCGGCTTGGAGACCCCCGCCTTGGCGGCGATCTCCTCCACCGACGTGCCCTCGAAGCCCTTCGCGGCGAAGAGGGTGCGACCGATTTCCAGCAGTTGCTGACGGCGCTCGGCCCCCGTCATCCGGGTGCGGCGGACACGCCGCGGCTTCTCGTTGCTCGGGGTGCTGCTGGAGTCGGTCGCCACGGCGTCAATCATGCCGTCTCGGCGGGTGCCTTCCGCTGCCTGGTGCCGTCCTCACCCGTCTTACGCCTGGAATCGATACGCGAGCGTGACGGCCAGCGGACGTCGTACGCCCAGCCGAACACTTCGAACCAGCGGATGAGCCGCGCGGAGGAGTCCAGCTGACCGCGCTCCACACCGTGGCGGGCGGAGGTGGGGTCGGCGTGGTGGAGGTTGTGCCACGACTCGCCGCAGGACAGGACCGCCAGCCACCACACGTTGCCCGAGCGGTCGCGGGACTGGAAGGGGCGCTTGCCGACCGCGTGGCAGATCGAGTTGATCGACCAGGTCACGTGGTGCAGCAGCGCCACCCGGACGAGCGAGCCCCAGAAGAACGCGGTGAACGCGCCCCACCAGGACATCGTCACCAGACCGCCGATCAGTGGCGGCAGGGCGAGGGAGAGGAGGGTCCAGTAGATGAACTGACGCGAGATCGCCCGGAGCGCCGGGTCCTTGATCAGGTCGGGCGCGTACTTCTCCTGCGAGGTCTGCTCCTCGTCGAACATCCAGCCGATGTGGGCCCACCACAGGCCCTTCATCAGCGCGGGGAGCGTCTCGCCGAAGCGCCACGGCGAGTGGGGATCGCCCTCGGCGTCGGAGAACTTGTGGTGCTTGCGGTGGTCGGCCACCCAGCGGACCAGCGGGCCCTCGACGGCCATCGAGCCGGCGATCGCCAGCGCGATCTTCAACGGGCGCTTGGCCTTGAACGAACCGTGCGTGAAGTGCCGGTGGAAGCCGATCGTGATGCCGTGGCAGCCCAGGTAGTAGAAGAACACCAGCAGGCCGAGATCCAGCCAGCTCACGCCTCCCCAGCTCCAGGCCAGCGGCACCGCCGCGAGGAGCGCGAGGAACGGGACGGTGATGAAGAGGAGCAGCGTGATCTGCTCGATCGAACGCTTCTGTTCGCCGCCCAGCGTGGCCGACGGCGTGGCGGAGTCGGTCGCGGCGGAGCCTGGGGAACCGTTCGAATTCGGGGCTTCTTCAATCACATCGGACCTTGTGCTCATGGGCGTCCCCTGGGGGGTCGAGGGTGGAGAGAGGGGGGAAGTGCCTGCGGCAACAGCGTGCGGGGGCTACCTGTCGGCTTTCCCTACGGTTCCGTAACCTACGGCATCGTAAGTATGGCAGCGCGGTGCGGGGCGGCAAGGGCCCACCTGTCTGCGCGTCCAGGTGTGACGGGCGGGCCCGGTGGAAAGGTGGCACTCAGTGCCGCAAAAGTGGCACCCGTCGCCGGAGGCGCCCAGGTGGACGCCTATCCTGGACTCGGTCGGACAGCGCGGTCCGCTCTGAATCCTGCCCTGATGCCTGGGCCCGCACAGCGGCCCGAGCCGCCGGGTCCCCGCCCGGGTTCCCCTCCGGACGAGCTTCAACACTGCAAGGAGCCGCACCTGTGAGCAGTGCCGACGACCAGACCACGACGGTCAGCAGCGAGCTGCGCGCCGACATCCGGCGCCTGGGCGATCTGCTGGGCGAGACCCTCGTACGACAGGAGGGACCCGAACTCCTGGAACTCGTCGAGCGCGTCCGCCGCCTGACCCGCGAGGACGGCGAAGCCGCCGCCGAACTGCTGCGCGGCACCGAGCTGGAGACCGCCGCCAAGCTCGTCCGCGCCTTCTCCACCTACTTCCACCTGGCCAACGTCACCGAGCAGGTGCACCGCGGCCGCGAGCTGAGGGCACGCCGTGCCGCGGAGGGCGGTCTTCTCGCCCGTACGGCCGATCGCCTGAAGGACGCCGACCCCGAGCACCTGCGCGAGACGGTCGGGAACCTCAACGTCCGCCCCGTCTTCACCGCCCACCCCACCGAGGCCGCGCGCCGGTCGGTCCTCAACAAGCTCCGGCGCATCGCCGCACTGCTGGAAACCCCCGTCATCGACTCCGACCGCCGCCGCCACGACACCCGACTGGCCGAGAACATCGACCTCGTCTGGCAGACGGACGAACTGCGCGTCGTGCGTCCCGAGCCCGCCGACGAGGCCCGCAACGCCATCTACTACCTGGACGAGCTGCACGCCGGCGCGGTCGGTGACGTCCTGGAGGACCTGACGGCCGAGCTGGAGCGGGTCGGCGTGACGATCCCCGACGCCACGCGCCCCCTCACCTTCGGCACCTGGATCGGCGGCGACCGCGACGGCAACCCCAACGTCACCCCCCAGGTGACCTGGGACGTCCTCATCCTCCAGCACGAGCACGGCATCAACGACGCCCTCGAACTCATCGACGAGCTGCGCGGCTTCCTCTCCAACTCCATCCGCTACACCGGCGCCACCGAGGAACTGCTCACCTCGCTCCAGGCCGACCTCGAAGCCCTGCCCGAGATCAGCCCCCGCTACAAGCGCCTCAACGCCGAGGAGCCCTACCGCCTCAAGGCCACCTGCATCCGGCAGAAGCTGGAGAACACCAAGCAGCGCCTGGCCAGGGGCATCCCGCACGAGGACGGCCGCGACTACCTCGGCACCGCCGAACTCCTCCGCGACCTCACCCTCATCCAGACCTCGCTGCGCGAGCACCGCGGCGGCCTCTTCGCCGACGGCCGGATGAACCGCACGATCCGCACGCTCTCCGCCTTCGGCCTCCAGCTCGCCACGATGGACGTCCGCGAACACGCCGACGCCCACCACCACGCCCTCGGCCAGCTCTTCGACCGCCTGGGCGAGGAGTCCTGGCGCTACGAGGACATGCCCCGCGAGTACCGCCACAAGCTGCTCGCCCGCGAACTGCGCTCCCGGCGCCCACTGGCCCCGACGCCCGCGCCGCTGGACGCCGCCGGGGCCAAGACCCTCGGTGTGTTCGAGACCGTCAAGAAGGCGCTGGCCGTCTTCGGCCCCGAGGTCATCGAGTCGTACATCATTTCGATGTGTCAGGGTGCCGACGACGTCTTCGCCGCCTCGGTCCTGGCGCGCGAGGCCGGGCTCATCGATCTGCACGGCGGCTGGGCCAAGATCGGCATCGTGCCGCTGCTGGAGACGACCGACGAGCTGAAGGCCGCCGACACGATCCTGGAGGAGATGCTCGCCGACCCCTCCTACCGGCGGCTCGTCGCCCTGCGCGGAGACGTCCAGGAGGTCATGCTCGGCTACTCCGACTCCTCGAAGTTCGGCGGCATCACGACCTCGCAGTGGGAGATCCACCGGGCACAGCGCCGCCTGCGTGACGTCGCCCACCGGTACGGCGTACGGCTGCGGCTCTTCCACGGCCGCGGCGGCACGGTCGGCCGTGGCGGCGGCCCCTCGCACGACGCGATCCTCGCGCAGCCGTGGGGCACGCTGGAGGGTGAGATCAAGGTGACCGAGCAGGGTGAGGTCATCTCCGACAAGTACCTCGTCCCGTCCCTGGCCAGGGAGAACCTGGAACTGACGGTCGCCGCCACCCTCCAGGCCTCCGCCCTGCACACCGCTCCCCGTCAGTCGGAGGACGCCCTGGCCCGCTGGGACGCGGCCATGGACCTGGTCAGCGACGCGGCGGAGTCCGCCTTCCGCCGGCTCGTCGAGGACCCCGACCTCCCCGCGTACTTCTTCGCCGCCACACCCGTGGACCAGCTCGCCGACCTGCACCTCGGGTCCCGGCCCTCGCGCCGCCCGGACTCCGGCGCCGGACTCGACGGCCTGCGGGCCATCCCGTGGGTCTTCGGCTGGACCCAGTCACGGCAGATCGTGCCCGGCTGGTTCGGCGTCGGCTCCGGACTGAAGGCGCTGCGTGAAGCGGGCCTGGACACCGTGCTCGACGAGATGCACGGACAGTGGCACTTCTTCCGCAACTTCCTCTCCAACGTCGAGATGACGCTGGCCAAGACGGACCTGCGGATCGCCCAGCACTACGTCGACACCCTCGTCCCCGACGAGCTCAAGCACGTCTTCGCCACCATCCGGGCCGAACACGAGCTGACCGTCCGCGAGGTCCTGCGCATCACCGGCGAGGGCAAGCTCCTCGACGCCGACCCGGTCCTCCAGCAGACCTTCTCCATCCGCGACGCCTACCTCGACCCGATCTCCTACCTCCAGGTCGCCCTCCTCAAGCGCCAGCGAGACGCTGCCGCTGCGGAGGCGGAGGCCGATCCGTTGCTGGCGCGGGCCTTGCTGCTCACGGTCAACGGGGTGGCGGCGGGGCTGCGCAACACGGGCTGATCCCGGGTTCGTTGTCGGCTGACGGTCGGTGGGGGCTTGTCGCGCAGTTCCCCGCGCCCCTGAAGACCAGGCCCTGCGGGCCTGGAGGACGACGGCCGGGCGGGCTGAAAAGCACGGGGCGCAGCCCCTGCTTTTCAGGGGCGCGGGGAGCTGTGCGAGAAGCCCACCGGCCGTCAGCCGACAACCTCCTCAGAGCGCCGCCCAGGCGGCCGTGATCAGCGCCACGCCGAGCCCGCCCAGCACCCACGCCGACCGCACCATCCGCAACCCGCCCGCCACGACCACCGCCGCCAGCAACAGCGCCCCACCCAACGGCACCCAGGCGTGCAACAGGCCCGCCGGGCCCGTCCGGACGACATCGCTGCTGCCCGGCTTCACGACGACGGTGTACGTCGCACCCGTCTCCACCGCCACCGACCGCTCGATGTCGACCCGATCCCGGGCCCGCGACCCCGTCGACACCGGTTCGTACGGCCCCCAGCAGGTGTCGTCGGCGCACCGGGACACCGTCAGCGTCCCCTGCTCGCGCCCCTTGCTCAGCATCACGTGCTGGGCGCAGCCCCAGGAACCCCACACCCCGGCCATCAGGATCAGCACAGCGATCGCGCCCATGGCCGCCAGCCGCCCGTACCGCAGCGCGACCGACGCGCCGCCCGGGCGCGGCCGGCGCCGTGAGCGGTGAGCGGGGGCTTTGGTGGCAGGCATGGCGGGGATCATTGGCCATGGCACCGTGGTCGGTCAACCCTCGCAGGCGGGCGCGGGGATCGCGCGAATCGGGACTTGTCCGGATCGGATCAGGAGTTGTACGTCCCCTGCGCCCGCTCCAGCCCGTCGATCACCAGGCACTCCACCGCGTCCGCCGCCCGGTCCACGAAGTAGCCCAACTCCTTGCGCTCGGTGGAGGAGAAGTCCTTCAGCACGAAGTCGGCGACCTGTATCCGGCCCGGGGGGCGACCGATTCCGAACCGCACGCGGTGGTAGTCCGGGCCCATCGCCTTCGTCATCGACTTCAGCCCGTTGTGACCGTTGTCACCGCCGCCGAACTTCAGCCGCAGCGTGCCGTAGTCGATGTCCAGCTCGTCATGGATCGCGACGATGTTCGCCACCGGCACCTTGTAGAAGTCCCGCAGGGCGGTCACCGGCCCGCCCGAGACGTTCATGAACGACATCGGCTTGGCGAGGATCACCCGACGGTTCGCCGGCCCCGGAGGGCCGATCCGCCCCTCCACGACCTGCGCCTGCGCCTTCCCGGCCCGCTTGAACCTCCCCCCGATCCGCTCGGCCAGCAGATCGGCCACCATGAACCCCACGTTGTGCCGGTTCGCCGCGTACTCGGGCCCGGGGTTACCGAGGCCGGCGATGAGCCAGGGCGCACTCGGATCGGTCGTCACGTCCATGTCTCCTTGATACACGCCAGCCGCTGCCCCCCGAAGGGAACAGCGGCTGACGAACCGATGACAGAGCCTGAGGATCAGGCCTCGGCGGCAGCGTCGCCCGCGGCGGCGTCCTCCGACGGCTCCTCCGCCTGGGCGGCCAGGACCTGGAGGACGACCGCGTCCTCGTCGGTCGCCAGCGTGGTGCCCTTCGGCAGCGGGATGTCCTTGGCGAGGATGGCGGCGCCGGCCTCCAGGCCCTCGATGGAGACGGTGACCGACTCGGGGATGTGCGTGGCCTCGGCCTCGACGTTCAGCGTGCTCAGCACGTGCTCGAGCAGGTAGGCGCCCGGCGCCAGGTCGCCCTCGGTGTGGACGTAGACCTCGACGTTGACCTTCTCGCCGCGCTTCACGAGGAGGAGGTCGACGTGGTCGAGGAAGCCCTTGATCGCGTCGCGCTGCACGGCCTTCGGGATCGCGAGGTGGGTCTTGCCCTCGATGTCCAGGCTGAGCAGGACGTTCGGGGTGCGCAGCGCGAGCTGGAGCGCGTGGCCGGGCAGCGTGATGTGCACGGGGTCGGCACCGTGGCCGTAGACCACGGCGGGAACCTTGCTCTCACGGCGGATACGGCGGGCGGCGCCCTTGCCGAACTCGGTGCGGGTCTCGGCTGCGAGCTTGACCTCGGCCATGTTCACTCCTCGTAGAATTGGGGAAAGGTGGTCACCCGGCCAAACCATCGGCCTGCTACGAAGAGCGCGTCGATAACGGACCGCCGTACACACGCGTCACACGTGTACGGCCTCCCTCGCCGAGCAACTGTGACAGCTTACGCAGCGGGGAGGCCGTACAAGAAATCGATCTAGGGAAATCGATCTGGACGAGGACCGTCAGTGCTCGTCGAACAGGCTCGTCACCGAACCGTCCTCGAACACCTCACGTACCGCGCTCGCGATCGTCGGCGCGATCGACAGCACCGTGATCTTGTCCAGCTCCAGCTCGCCCGGCGTCGGCAGCGAGTCCGTGAACACGAACTCGCTCACCTTCGAGTTCTTCAGCCGGTCCGCCGCCGGACCCGACAGCACGCCGTGCGTCGCCGTCACGATGACGTCCTCCGCACCGTGCGCGAACAGCGCGTCGGCCGCGGCACAGATGGTCCCACCGGTGTCGATCATGTCGTCCACCAGGACGCAGACCCGGCCCTTGACCTCACCCACGACCTCGTGGACGGTCACCTGGTTCGCCACGTCCTTGTCACGCCGCTTGTGCACGATCGCCAGCGGCGCGCCGAGACGGTCGCACCAACGGTCCGCCACCCGTACCCGGCCCGCGTCCGGCGAGACCACCGTGAGCTTGTTCCGGTCCACCTTCGCGCCCACGTAGTCCGCGAGCAGCGGCAGCGCGAACAGATGATCCACGGGGCCGTCGAAGAAGCCCTGGATCTGGTCCGTGTGCAGGTCCACGGCCAGAATCCGGTCGGCACCCGCCGTCTTCATCAGGTCCGCGACCAGGCGCGCCGAGATCGGTTCACGCCCACGGTGCTTCTTGTCCTGGCGCGCGTAACCGTAGAACGGCACGATGACGGTGATCGAGCGGGCCGACGCACGCTTCAGCGCGTCGATCATGATCAACTGCTCCATGACCCACTTGTTGATCGGAGCCGTGTGGCTCTGGATCAGGAAGCAGTCCGCACCTCGCGCCGACTCCTCGTAGCGGACGTAGATCTCGCCGTTCGCGAAGTCGAAGGCCTTCGTCGGGACGACCCCGATACCCAACTGCTGGGCGATCTCCTCGGCAAGCTCGGGGTGGGCGCGGCCGGAGAAGAACATCATCTTCTTCTCGCCGGTCGTCTTGATCCCGGTCACAGCACTGTCTCCTCAGAGGTTCTCAGCCGGGCACGCGGAAGCCGCTGGCTCAGCTGGGGTGCGGGTGTGCACTTATCACGGTACGACGTCCTTGGCGCACCTGTTTCCGGTCAGCCTTCGCTTTCGCCTTTCCGGGAAGCCGTCTCGGCCGCTTTGGCCGCCGCGCTCCCCGGACGCTTGCGAGCCACCCAACCCTCGATATTCCGTTGCTGGCCACGGGCCACGGCAAGCGAACCGGGCGGCACATCCTTGGTGATCACGGACCCGGCGGCGGTGTACGCGCCGTCCCCGACCGTGACAGGCGCCACAAACATGTTGTCCGAACCCGTCTTGCAGTGCGAACCGACGGTGGTGTGGTGCTTGCTCTCCCCGTCGTAGTTCACGAACACGCTCGCCGCGCCGATGTTCGAAAAGTCGCCGATGGTGGCGTCACCGACGTAGGACAGGTGCGGGACCTTCGTTCCCTCGCCGATGTTCGAGTTCTTCGTCTCGACGAACGTGCCGATCTTGGACTTGAGACCGAGGCGGGTACCGGGACGGAGGTACGCGTACGGCCCCACGCTCGCCTGCGGCCCGACCTCGGCGCCGTCCGCCACGGTGTTGTCGACGCGCGCGCCGGCCCCGACCCTGGTGTCCTTCAGCCGTGCGTTCGGCCCGACCTCCGCGCCCTCGGCGAGGTGGGTGGCGCCGAGCAGCTGGGTGCCCGGGTGGACGAGCGCGTCCTGCTCGAACGTGACGGTGACGTCGATCCAGGTGGTGGCGGGGTCGATGACGGTCACGCCGGCGAGCATGGCGTCGGTGAGGAGCCGGTCGTTGAGGATGCGCCGGGCCTCGGAGAGCTGCACGCGGTTGTTGATCCCGGCGATCTCACGGTGGTCCCCGGCGATGCAGGCCCCGACCCGGTGCCCGGCCTCGCGCAGGATCCCGAGGACGTCGGTGAGGTACTCCTCGCCCTGGCTGTTGTTGGTCCTGACCTTGCCGAGCGCGTCCGCGAGGAGCTGGCCGTCGAACGCGAAGACCCCGGAGTTGATCTCACGGATCGCGCGCTGCGACTCGGTGGCGTCCTTGTGCTCCACGATGGCGGTCACGGCACCGCAGGCGCCGTCGCGGACGATACGGCCGTAGCCGGTGGCGTCCGGGACCTCCGCGGTCAGCACGGTGACGGCGTTGCCGTCGGTGGAGTGGGTGGCGGCCAGGGCCCGCAGGGTCGCGCCGGTGAGCAGGGGGGTGTCGCCGCAGACGACCACGACCGTCCCGTCGACGACCCCGCCCAGCTCTTCGAGCCCCATCCGCACCGCGTGCCCGGTGCCGTTCTGCTCCGCCTGGACCGCCGTACGTACGTCGGGGTCGACCTCGGCGAGGTGTGCGGTGACCTTCTCGCGGGCGTGCCCGACGACGACGACCAGGTTCTCCGGGTCCAACTCGCCTGCGGCGGCGAGGACGTGACCCACCAGGGAGCGGCCACAGATGCTGTGCAGAACCTTCGGTGTGGCCGACTTCATACGGGTGCCCTCACCCGCTGCGAGTACGACGACGGCTGCCGGGCGGGTTGCGCTCACGGGGATGCCCTTCGGCTGTGGATGGGTGGGTGTGGACATCCGCAGGATACCGGGGCGTTGTAAGGGGGAAACGTGAGTCGGGTCCTGACCCGTTCACCTGGGTGAGGACTCGTCCTTGTGAGGCTCCCCCGCCAGGACTCGAACCCGGACAAATGGCACCAAAAGCCACGGTGCTGCCAATTACACCACGGGGGACTGAATTCGATTCAACCGGACAATTGGCCAGGCTGTCGAATGGCGCCTCCTACTATGCCGCACAGGACGCCTTCCACGCGACGGTACAAGTAGGCGCACCCGACTTCGCAGATGACCGGGCAGCCGCACTCCGCCTCCCGGCAGTTCGGGGGACGGCGGGTGGTTTCGCTTCCGTTCGGCGGGGCGGGGCGGTGTGCGCCGGTACGGGAAACTCGCCGGAAAAGCGGGGGCGCTCGAACGTAGGCTTGGGTCATGACCACGACGGGGGAAGACCGCACCGGGGCCGGGACGGGGGAAAGGGCCGGGCCGTGGTGGTGGGAGCGGTGGCGGGGGGCGTTGCTCGACGGTGGGCTGGCGTTGGTGTCGGCGGTCGAGTGCGCGGTGGAGGGTGTCGAGTTCGCGCGGAACGCCGCGCTGCCGGAGGCCGTGGGGGTCGCGTTCGGGGCGCTCGCGGGTTCCGTCCTGCTGGTGCGGCGGATGTGGCCCGTCGCCGTCGTGCTGGTCTTCATCGCTGTCGCGCCCGCTCAGATGGGGTATCTGATGGGGCTCGTCGGGCTGTACACGCTGGCGGCGTCGGAGGCTCCGCGGCGGATCATCGGGGCGTTGTCGGGGATGGCGTTCGCCGGTGTGTTCATCGTGTGGTTCGTGCAGGCGACGCAGAGCGACATCCAGGGGGACGGGGCGGTCGGGGGCGGGGACGCGTTCGCGCCGTTCCTCGCGGTGACGATGGCGATCGGGCTGACCGCGCCGCCCGTGCTGCTGGGGATGTACGTCGGGGCGCGGCGACGGCTGATGGAGAGTCTGCGGGAGCGGGCGGACTCACTGGAGCGGGAGTTGCAACTGCTCGCCGAGCGGGCGGAGGAGCGGGCGGAGTGGGCCCGGGGGGAGGAGCGGACCCGGATCGCCCGGGAGATGCACGACGTGGTCGCGCACCGGGTGTCGTTGATGGTCGTGCACGCGGCCGCCCTCCAGGCCGTGGCGCGGAAGGATCCGGAGAAGGCCGTGCGGAACGCGGCGCTCGTGGGGGACATGGGGCGCCAGGCGCTGACCGAGTTGCGGGAGATGCTCGGGGTGCTGCGGTCGGGGGAGGGGTTCTCGTCGATGGCGCGGGCGGAGCCGGCACCGGTGCCCGTGCCTCTGGCGGCGGTGGGGGCGGCCGCCG
>NZ_LRTR01000321.1 GCF_001550375.1 Streptomyces europaeiscabiei
GGCCGCCGCGGCCGCCGCTTCGCGGGCCGAGGACGAGGCCGGTGAGGGGCCCTGCCTGGCCGAGCTGGAGGTGCTGGTGGGGCAGTCGGCGGCCGCGGGGATGGTCGTCGAGCTGTCGGTGGAGGGGGAGGTGCGGGTGTACGCGGCCGAGGTGGAGCAGACGGCGTACCGGGTGGTGCAGGAGGCGCTGACGAACGTGCACAAGCACGCGGCGGGGGCTAAGACGCATGTGCGGCTGGCGCATCGGGCGGCGGAGATCGCGATGCAGGTGGAGAACGGGGCGCCGCCGGAGCCGGGGGCGGCGGGGGCCGCGCGGTTGCCGAGCGGGGGGAACGGGTTGCTCGGCATGAAGGAGCGGGTGGCCGAGCTGGGGGGCGTTTTCGTGTCCGGACCCACGGATGCCGGGGGCTTCAGGGTGTCCGCGGTGATTCCGGCGGCGTAGGAGTGTGGCGGGCGTCGCTGGCCGGGCCCCCGCGGCTCGGCTGCGCCGGGGTGGGTCCCGGCCACCGGCGTTCGCGCGGTGCCGCCGCGCCCACCCTCCCCCACTCTCGGCCTCGCCCGGGAGGGAAGCACCCCGTCGTCCCGGAGGCGCGACTGCCCGCGGCCGTGTGCGGCCTTGAGCGTGCCCGACCGCACAGTGTCCGTGGCTCGTGCCCGCGGCTCCGTGCGGTGAGGGGCTCAGCCCGCTGTCAGGCGGGTCGGATCGGTGCCCGCGAGCAGGGTCGTGAGCGCTGTGTCGACGGTGGGGCCGAGGTACCAGTCACCGGTGTGGTCGAGGGCGTAGGCGCGGCCCTCGGTGTCGATGGCGATGAGGGAGCGGGTGGCGGTCTCGTGGCCGAGGGGGCAGACCTCGGTGTCGAGGGCGCGGCCGAGGTCGCCGAGGGTGCGGGCCATGTGGAGGCCGTGCAGCGGGTCGAGGTGGAGGTCGGCGGGGGCGAGCCGGCGGCCGGGCCCCTGGGCGGTGAGGTGGAGGCCGCCGAATTCGGCCCAGGCCTCGACCGCGGCCGGGAAGACCGCGTGGCGGTGGCCGGCGGGGGAGACGTGCTCGCGCAGGGCGTCGGCCCAGATCTCGGCCTGCTTCATGTCCCAGCGGCCCGGCTGCCACCCGGCGGCGCGCAGGGCGGCGTCGACGGGGACGGAGAAGCGGGTGGTGGAGGTGCGGTCGGTGTGCATCTGCCCTTTGTTCGTCGGGGTTGGTCGGCGGATTGAACTGTGGCCGGTTGACTGTGGCCGGTTGAACTGTGGCCGGGACATCGGCGTATCGGCTGGTCCCGAGTTCCCGGAGCGGTTTCCTGTTGTGACGCGATCTCCGGGAGACGGGTTCCTGAGGCGGGAACGGCTTCCCGGGCCCGGCTCAGTTCTCCTGTGCCGGGTCCACCACGCGGACGCCGAAGTGGGCGCTGAGCGCCGTGCAGGAGCGGCAGGGGGTGGCGAAGGCGCCGTGGAGGGGGTCGCCGTCCTCGCGGATGTGGCGGGTGGTGAGCTTCGCCTGCTTGAGGGCCTTGCGGGCCTCGCCGTTGGACATGGGTCTGCGGGCGGCGCGCCGGCTGCGGGCCGCGTCGGCGCCGGTGATGTGCCGGGAGATGAGGATGGCCTCGGCGCAGCGGCCCGTGAAGCGGTCGCGCTGCGCGGTGGCGAGGGAGTCGAGG
The DNA here is from genome assembly GCF_001550375.1 of Streptomyces europaeiscabiei. Classification (GTDB taxonomy): domain Bacteria; phylum Actinomycetota; class Actinomycetes; order Streptomycetales; family Streptomycetaceae; genus Streptomyces; species Streptomyces europaeiscabiei. Next base: position 1,650 of record NZ_LRTR01000321.1, read on the forward strand.
AACTCCTGGACCAGAGGGTGCAGAGGCGGGGCGTGGTCGCCGCGGGCGGCGGTGCCGGTGAGGGTCTCGCCGCGCACGGAGAGGGCGGCGGCCACGGTCGGCAGGATGCCGTCGCGGCGGTGGAGGAGGGCGGGAGCATGCGGCTGTTCCGCGGTGCTCCAGCCGATGCGAGGATCGCCCGAAGGTCCCGCCTGCGTCGCACTCATGATCGTGGTCCCCTCCTGTTGCATCCCCCGCCCGCGCACACAGAGTGCCAAACGGCGCGGCCCGTGCGGAAGCTGGGACAGTACGACACGCCCGGTCTTCGGCGTTCCGTGAGGGTGGCGTGACGGCTGGTCACGGAAGCGGAGGCCCGGTGACCGGTGTCGCCGTACCGCATAGGCTGTCGACGACCGCGATCCGTTCGGTCTTGCGATCGAGGGCGGACAGAACAGGCCGTAACGGGGCCTTCTCTGCTGTCGGAGAGCGGTAGGACAGAGCGACAACGCAGCCAGAAACAGGTCACTCAGAACGCCGCAGGGGGCTACCGCCATGACGACAGGTCGGCTCGGGCAGCAAGCCGCGCCGCCGAACGCGGCCTACGCCGGGCAGCTCGTGCAGTTTCCGGACCCGGTCCGGGCCGCGCGTCATCCGAGGGGTGTCCGTGTTGACGCCCACGGCTATCCGGACTTCTCGCCCTATGCGCGCGCCGCGGCGGAGATCGCCGACCCCCCGGAGGGGTTCGGCGTGGACGAGCTGCGGTTGACGGACTACGTGTCCGCGAACGCGGCGCTGGCCGCGACGGGGCACGAGCTGTGGGACACGATCCCGCAGGTGGCGACGCCGCACGGCTGGACGTGGCATCACGCGCCGGGCGGCCGGCGGCTGGAGCTGGTGCCGGTCGAGGTGAAGGCGCTGCTGCGGCACCACGGGGGCATCGCGACGGCGCGCGTGGACCAGCACAAGCGGGGCACGCGGCCGTTGCAGGAGACCCGGCCGGCGCACTTCGGGCTGCCGAAGTCGTCGGCGGTGGCGGTGACCGAGACGCAGGTGCAGGGGGTCGAGGAGGACCTCGGGTACCGGCTGCCGGGCGCGTACCGGTCGTTCCTGAAGGCGGCGGGCGGCTGCGCCCCCGTCGGGGCGGCGCTGGACGCGGAGCTGGGGCTGCTGCTCGACCAGCCGTTCTTCACGGTGCGGGACGAGGCCGCGGTCAACGACCTGGTGTACGTCAACAAGTGCCTGCGGGACCATCTCACCAAGGACTACCTGGCGGTCGCGTTCGCGCAGGGCGGGATCCTCGCGGTGAAGGTGAAGGGCGACCGGATCGGGTCGGTCTGGTTCTGCGCGTACGACGACGCCCGCGACGTCGACCCGTCGTGGCCGCCGGCCGAGCGGGTGGAGCGGTTGCTGCTCCCCGCCGGTGCGGACTTCGACGCGTTCCTGTCCCGGCTGGCCGGCAATCCGCCGGAACTGGAGACGGTGGCCAATCTGATGGTGGACGGTGGCTTCGCACGTGCCGTCCCGGTCGCCGCGGGTGCCGCCGCGTCTTCGGTGGGGGAGTGAGTTTTCGATGGTGACGTTCGCTCAGGCGCAGGAGCGCGCCGAGGAGTGGATCAACGGGGATCTGCCGGCCTACCAGCACCGTGAGGTGCGGGTACGGGAGTTCGAGCTCGGGTTCGTGGTGTGGGCCGAGGACCGGACGGACGGCCCGCGCTCCGACGGTGGCGCGCAGCGGCTGGTCATCGCCCGTGACAGCGGGGAGGCCACGCTGTGGCCGTCGCTGCCGGTGGGCGAGGTGATCCGCCGGTTCGAGGAGGAGTACGGCCGTACGGACGCGGCTCCGGCCGCCGCGCCCGCGCCACCGGCCCGGGTGGATCTGAACCAGACGTCGTTCCTGCTGACTCCGCCGGAGTGGTTGCAGGACGCGGCGGACAGGCTGGGGATTCCGGACCACCGCTCGGGTGCGGGTGCGGGTGCGGGTGCCGGGGCTGGGGCGTCCGACGGCGCCGGGTCCCGGCCGGCTGCTGCGGCTGCCGGTACGTCCGGTTCCGGCCCCGCGGGCGCCAACGGGGTGTCCGGGGGCGGTGGTTCGACGCCCGAGACGCTGCCGGGGCCGGTGGGGCAGTCGCCCTCGGCCGACCGTGG
>NZ_LRTR01000322.1 GCF_001550375.1 Streptomyces europaeiscabiei
GGGCTCCGGGACAGCCGGGCGGCCCTGGCGCGCCCGGTGCTCCGGGCCAGCCCGGTTTCCCCGGCGCTCCCGGTCAGCCGGGTGCCCGTGGTCCCGTGCACCACGCCGAGACGATGCTGGCCGGGCCGCCGCTCGGTGGGCCCGGTGCGCCCGGGATGCCGCCCGGGGCCTCCCACGGGATGCCCGGACAGCCGGGGCCGGTGCCCGGTCCCCCGATGGGTGCCCCGCCGGCGTACGGCTATCCGCAGCAGCCCACCGGGCAGCCGACCGTCGGCCCCGGCTACCAGGCCGTGCTGCGGTTCCGGGCGCCCGACGGCTCCGAGCAGCAGGTGATCCGGCGTTCGGCGCCGGGTACGCCGCACCCGGAGTGGCAGATCTTCCATGAGCTGCGCGGCCTGAACATCCCGCCGGAGGCCGTGCTGGAGCTGCACACGGAGCTGGAGTCGTGCGAGCTTCCGGGGGCGTACTGCGCGCGGATGATCCGTGAGCAGTGGCCGAACGCGCGCATCACGTCCATCGCCCCGTACGGCAAGGACCATGCGAGCCGGCAGCAGGGCATGGCCCAGCTCATCGCGCATCAGGGCGAGTTGCACCAGGTCGCGGACGGTCCGGCACGGCTCGCGCCGGTGCGGGCGCCGGTGC
>NZ_LRTR01000323.1 GCF_001550375.1 Streptomyces europaeiscabiei
CGGTCCAGCCGGCGCCGCCGGTCCCGCCGGAGGCGATCGGGCAGGAGCTGGCGGCGGCGTTCGGGCCGGGGGTGTTCCGGTTCGACCAGCAGGCGGTGTCGCGCCAGGGTGTTCCGCCGATCGTGGCGCACACCCTGGTCGTGGCCGGACTGCCCGTCGACATGGGCCCGTTCTTCTGGGCGCAGGCCCAGCCCGGCCGTCCGGTGCCGACGCTGGCGGAGCTGGCGCAGGAGCGGGGTGTGCAGCCGGCGGCCGACGCGGGCTCGTACCTGGTGATGGGCAGCGACTTCGGCAAGGCCCTGTGTGTGCAGTACGGCACGGCGAACATCGTGGCCGTGCCGGTGGAGGCGGGACCGGGCGGTGCGCCCGTACCGCCGCAGTTCGTGAACACCGGTCTGCCGGAGTTCGCGCGCTGCCTGGCCCTCCTCGGCCGGATGTGGCGGCTGCGGTTCGGTCTCAACCAGGAGCAGGCGGGCCGCTGGACCGTCGACTTCCAGGCGCAGCTCGCCGGCCTCGACCCGGCGGCGCTCGCCTCGCCGGAGAGCTGGTGGTCGGTGCTGCTGGAGCAGATGTGGGACGGGTTGCTGTGATCCGTCGCGGCTGACGGCCGCCGCGTCACCCGCACGTCACAAGGGCCCGGCCCGGTCTCGTACGACCGGGCCGGGCTCTTGCGTGTGCCCGCTGTCCGTGCCCGCTGCCGGTGCCCGCCGCCTCACCCGTGACCCTCGCACGGAGTGTCGCGTTATGAACACTTCTGCCCGATACATCAAGATGTGCGCGAAATCATCATTTCGTGTGTGTCCGGCGGAAAGGGCCCAGCATGAGCAGCGCACCGACGGCACCCCATGAGTTCGAGTTCGACGTCGTACGGCGTGGCTACCGAACCGACGAGGTCGACGCCCACACGGAGGCCCTCTCGCGGGACCGGGACGCCGCATGGGAGCGGGCCGCCCGGCTGACGGTGCTGGCCCGGGAGATGGGTGGGGAACTCGCCCTGCTGCGTGAGACGGTCGCCGGGCTGACCCCGCAGACCTACGAGGCGCTCGGCGAGGGCGCCCGCCAGTTGTTCGCCCTCGGCGTCGAGGAGGCCGCGGCCGTCCGCGAGAGCGGGCGTCACGAGTCCCGGCGGATGGTCGCCGAGGCGGAGGAGGCGGGGCTGCGGCTGCGGGGTGCCGCGCAGGAGTACGCCGACGAGGTGCGCGGCGAGGCCGACGAGCGGGCCCGGCATCTGTTGCTGGCAGCCCAGGCCGAGGCCGACGATCTGCGGATCGAGGCCCGGCGTGCGGTGAAGGAGGGGCGGGGCGAGGCGCTGGCCGCGCTGCGGGAGGTGCGGGAGCGGACCGAGGGGATGCTCACCGAACTCCAGAAGGAGTACGACGAGCGGGTGGCCGGCATCGAGCGGGAGGTGGGCGAGCGGGAGGCCGCCTTCGATGCCGGGCAGGCCGAACGGGCCGCCCGGGCCGAGGCGGAGCTGCTTGCGGCCGAGCAGGCCCTCGCGGATGCGGAGGCCGGCGCGGCGCGGATGCAGGACGAGGCCGAGGATCGCGCCGCGGAGGCGCTCGCGGAGGCTCGGCGGCGGGAGGAGTGGGTGGCCCGGGAGACGGAGCGGGTGCTGCGGGAGCATGGGGAGAGGTGGGACGAGGTCCGTGCGCAGATGGACTGCATTCGGGACAGTCTGTCGGCGTTGACGGATTAGGGTGCGGGGTTTTTGAGGGCATGCGCGGGTGCGGTTCGTGGGCGGGTGCGGGTGAGTGGGGCCTGGCCTTTCAGGGGCGCGGGGAACTGCGCGAGAAGCCCCACCGGAGCCGACCCGCCAGCGCACCCGCGCCCTTCACCTCTGGTCGCCCCTTCGTGTCGCTCCCGCCAGGATCCAGCCCTCCACCGCCTCGTACTGCTTGCGCTGTTCCTCTGCCTCGGTGTCGCCGGAGAGCCGGGTGCCGAGCCAGCCTGCGAGGAAGCCCAGGGGGATGGAGACGAGGCCCGTCGTGGTGAACGGGAACCAGTTGAAGTCGGCGCGGGGGAAGGCGGAGTAGGGGGAGCCGGAGACGAGGTTGGTGCCGGTCATGAGGACGAGGACGGAGAGACTGCCGCCGATCAGGGTGCACATGAGGCCCGTACGGGTGTAGCGGCGCCAGAAGAGGCCGTAGACCAGGGCGGGGGCGATGGCGGAGGCGCCGAGACAGAAGGAGAGGGTGACCAGCGGCTGGAGGTTGCGGTGCTGGACCATCGTGGCCAGGACGATCGCGGTGACGCCGACCGCGCAGGCCGAGAGCCTGGCGATGGTCATCTCGCGGCGCGGGGTGAGGGGTTTCGTGGCGCGGGCCGCGAAGACGTCGTGGGCCAGGGAGTTGGCGCAGGCGAGGATCATGCCGGCCACGGAGGCGAGGAGGGTCAGGAAGACCGCCGTCGTGACCGTGGTGAAGAGCAGGGTCTCCGCCGTGGACACCTCCGTGCCGAACGCCGCCATCGAGCCGAGCAGATAGGCCGTGTTGCCCTGCGGATCGGCCGCCGCGATCACCTCGCGGCCGATCAGGGCCGTCGCGCCGAAGCCGATCACCGCGATGATCAGGACGAAGAGGGCGACGGAGGGGACCGCCCAGGACAGCGAGCGGCGGACCTGGCGGGCGTTGTTCGCCGTGTACATGCGCATGGTGACGTGGGGGAGGCAGGCGCCGCCGAGGACGACCGTCAACTGGGCGCTGATCATGTCGAGTTCGGGGTGCGGACCGCCCGCGAACTGCAGCCCCGAGTGGAGGTACGCGGCGCCGATGCCGCTCTGGTCGGCCGCCGCGCCGAGCAGCAAACCGGGGTTCCAGTCGAACTTGTTCAGGATCAGTACGGCGACCAGTGCGCCGGAGCCGAGCAGCAGCACGATCTTGATGATCTGGATGAGGGCGGTGCCCTTCATGCCGCCGATCGCCGCGTAGCCGATCATCAGCGCGCCGACGACCACCACGACACCGGTCTTCAGGCTGTCGCCGGAGAAGCCGAGGACGAATGCCAGCAGGTCGCCGGTGCCCGCCAGTTGGACCAGCATCATCGGCATCAGCGCGGCGATGGTGACGACGCAGGCGACAACGCGCACGGACCGGCCGGGCATCCGCCGGGCCAGCGCGTCGCCCATCGTGAACCGGCCCGCGTTGCGCAGGGGTTCGGCCAGCAGGAACATCAGCAGCATCAGGGACAGGGCCGTGCTGAGGGCGAGGACCACACCGTCGTAGCCGAAGAGGGCGATCACTCCGCCGGTGCCCAGCACCGTCGCCGCCGAGATGTAGTCGCCCGCGATGGCGAGGCCGTTGCGCATGGGGGAGAGCGAGCTGTAGCCGGTGTAGAACTCGTCGAGGTCGTCCCGGTCCGGGCCCGTCATCACGCACAGCAGCAGTGTGATCGTGGCGACCGCCGTGAACCCGACGAGCGACATGGCCTGGGCCGACCCGCTGAACTCGGCGAGGCCGCCCGCGGCCGTGGTCGAGGGGACGATGGGTGTCATCGGAAGGTCCCCCGCCCGATGTCCTGCCGCGCGTCCCGTTTCGCGTCCGCCGCCGCCGACTCGCGGATGCGGTCGGCCAGCGGGTCGACCCGGTGGCGTGCGGTGTGCTCGTACAGCCAGATGGCCAGGCACGTCACCGGCACCTGGAGCAGACCGAGGAGCAGTCCCGTGGACAGTCCGCCGCTGACCTCGCTCGTCATGAACGACGGGGCGAACGCCGACAGGACGAGGAAGAGCACGAAGTAGCCCAGCGCGGCCAGCGTCGCCACCCGCCGCTGCCAGCGGTACGCGCTCCGCAGCACCCGCAGGTCGCTGTGGTGGCCGAGGGCGGAGGCGCGGGCGGACCGGGGGGCCGGGACCGCCACCGGTTCCTGGGGTGCCCAGGGGTAGGTCTGGTACGAGGGGGACGAGGTGTGCGGCGGGTACGAAGGGGACGAGGTGTGCGGCGGGTACGGGGGAGACGAACTGTGCGGTGAGTACGGGGGTCGGTGCGGGGGTGACGAGAAGGCGTCGGTCATCCCTTTGTCTCCTTGCGCGGCTCGGGTCCGGTGCGGACCGCGGGGAGCGGGGGGCGGGCGTGAACGCTACTCGTGGGTGCGGCGGTGCGCGAGGGTTTCGACAAACTGATCGGTCGGTATGCGCTTACTTGGAGGATCCGGCGCTGACCTCGGGTGTTACCCGGATTAACTCAGATTTTTGAACGAGGGTCAGGAGCGCTGGGGTCGACGAGCACCGGAAACCTCCGCGGTGCCACCACCAGCAGAACCAGGAACGCGACCGTCGCCGCGCACCCCGCTCCCAGGTGGACGGCGTGGACCGCGTCCGCGACCGCGCGGCGGACCGGTTCCGTGGCCGCGCCGACGTCGAGGGAGTGGGTGACGGCGTCGAGGTCTCCCGCGCCGCCGAGCCGGGAGGCCGGCACGCCGTTCGCGACGGCGCCGAACACCGCCGCGCCCAGGGTCTGGCCGGTCTGGCGGCAGAAGAGGATCGAGGCCGTGGCGGTGCCGTCAACCTGCCGCTCGGCGCGGCGGCGTTGTGGCTGCTCGTCCGTCATCTGCCGGATCCGGTGTCGCCGGTCGTATCTCGCCCACCGGACTGTCCCACCGAATGCCTTCCCCTTGCATCTATCTGCCGCCGACCGCCATGCCATTGACCCTCACGCCACGGCAGGGTGCAGCCTGGTCGCATCGCAGGGACGAGGGGAACCCCGAGGCCGTCTCCTCCCAGAGGGCGAGATCCCCTAGGGGGACCTCCGCACTAGGGCTCGGGGAGGGTTCGTACCGGCGGAGGACGAGACGGGGACCTCCCGTCCTTAACCTGGCTTTACGCCGCTGGGGGGCGGTGCACCGGAGCGGTGGGGGTGGGGTTTTCCCCAGCAGAAGACTGCGCTGGGCACCAGGGCGCCGCACCCCCTCCGGGGACCAGACTCATCAGCACACCACCTCGTACGACTCGGCGCCTCGCTTCGTACGGCACGCGGTTCGTACGGCACGCGGTTCGTACGGCACTCGCTTGCTACGGCACTCGCTTCGTACGGCTCGTCCACTGAGCGGCGGAACCATCCGCTGCACGACATAGGAGACATACCGTGACATCGGCTGTGACCATCACCAGGCACGGGGGTACTGGAGGGACTACGGCCGTTGCCGCGCGGGCGCGGCAGGTCGTGAAGGCGTACGGGTCCGGTGAGACCCGTGTCGTCGCCCTCGACCAGGTGGATGTGGACATCGCGCGAGGACAGTTCACCGCGATCATGGGCCCCTCGGGGTCCGGCAAGTCCACCCTCATGCACTGCCTCGCCGGGCTCGACACCGTGACGTCGGGTCAGATCTACCTCGACGACACCGAGATCACCGGGCTCAAGGACAAGAAGCTCACGCAGCTGCGCCGGGACCGGATCGGCTTCATCTTCCAGGCGTACAACCTGCTGCCCACGCTGAACGCGATAGAGAACATCACCCTGCCCATGGACATCGCCGGGCGGAAGCCGAACAAGGAGTGGCTGGGGCGGGTCGTCGACACCGTCGGCCTGAGCGACCGGCTCAAGCACCGGCCCACCCAGCTCTCCGGCGGCCAGCAGCAGCGCGTCGCCGTGGCCCGGGCGCTGGCCGCCCGGCCGGAGATCATCTTCGGTGACGAGCCGACCGGCAACCTGGACTCGCGGGCCGGCGCCGAGGTGCTGGGCTTCCTGCGCAGGTCGGTCGACGAGCTGGGCCAGACCATCGTGATGGTCACCCACGACCCCGTGGCCGCCTCGTACGCGGACCGGGTGCTGTACCTGGCCGACGGCCGCATCGTCGACGAGATGCTCAAGCCGACCGCCGACGCCGTGCTGGACCGGATGAAGGACTTCGACGCGCGGGGGCGTACGTCATGAGTGTCATGAAGACCTCCCTGCGCAACTTCTTCGCGCACAAGGGACGGATGGCGCTCTCGGCCATCGCGGTCATGCTGTCGGTGGCGTTCGTGACGGGGACCCTGGTGTTCACCGACACGATGGGCACGACGTTCGACAAGCTGTTCGCGGCCACCTCCTCCGACGTCACGGTCAGCGCCAAGGGCGCCTCCGACAGCGGTGAGACGCAGTCCGACAACGGCAAGCCGCCGGTGATGCCCGCGTCCGTCGTCGACAAGGTGGGCGGCGCGGACGGCGTGAAGTCGGCCGAGGGGACCGTCTTCTCGACGTCGGTCACGGTCGTCGACGCCGACAAGGACAGCCTCTCGCCCACCAGCGGCGCCCCGACCATCGTCGGCAACTGGAACGCCAACGACGCCCGCACCATGAAGATCTCGTCCGGCAACGCACCGCGCGGCCCCGACCAGATCATGGTCGACGCGGACACCGCCGACAAGCACGACCTGAAGCTCGGCGACGTGATCGGCGTGATCAACGCCGTCGGTACGCACGAGGCGAAGGTCTCCGGCATCGCCGACTTCCAGGTCACCAATCCGGGCGCCGCGATCTTCTACCTCGACACCGCCACCGCCCAGAAGACCCTGGTCGGCGAGACTGGCGTATACACCAACGTCAACATCACCGCCGCCGCCGGGTTCACGGACGCGCAGGTGAAGAAGAACGTCTCCGCCGAACTGGGCGGCGCCTACAAGGTGCAGACCGCCAAGGAGATCGCGGACGCCAACGCCAAGGACGTCGGCGAGTTCATGGGCGTGATGAAGTACGCGATGCTCGGCTTCGCCGGGATCGCCTTCCTCGTCGGCATCTTCCTGATCATCAACACCTTCTCGATGCTGGTCGCCCAGCGGACCCGCGAGATCGGCCTGATGCGGGCCATCGGCTCCAGCCGCGGCCAGGTCAACCGGTCGGTCCTCGTCGAGGCGCTGTTCCTGGGCGTGTTCGGCTCGGTCCTCGGTGTCGCCGGCGGTGTCGGCCTCGCCATCGGCCTGATGAAGCTGATGAGCGCCACCGGCATGAACCTGTCCACCGACGACCTCACCATCGCCTGGACCACCCCGGCGGTCGGTCTGCTCCTCGGCATGGTCGTCACCGTCCTCGCCGCGTACGTGCCCGCCCGGCGCGCCGGCAAGGTCTCCCCGATGGCCGCCCTGCGCGACGCCGGCGCTCCGCTGGATGCCAAGGCCGGAGTGGTGCGGGCCGTGATCGGCCTGCTCCTGACCGTCGCCGGGGGCTACTGCCTGTACCTCGCGTCCACCGCCGCCAAGGCGAGCGAGGGCTCGATGTGGCTGGGCGGCGGGGTCGTCCTGTCCCTCATCGGCTTCGTCGTCATCGGCCCGCTGCTGGCCGGCGCCGTGGTGCGGGTGCTGGGCGCGGTCGTCCTGCGGGCCTTCGGCCCCGTGGGCCGGATGGCCGAGCGCAACGCGCTGCGCAACCCCCGCCGTACGGGGGCCACGGGCGCCGCCCTGATGATCGGTCTCGCCCTGGTCGCCTGCCTGTCCGTCGTCGGCTCCTCCATGGTCGCCTCGGCCACGGAGCAGCTCGACAAGACGGTCGGCACGGACTTCATCATCCAGTCCGACACCGGCCAGCTGATCACCCCGCAGGCCGTCGAGGCCGCGAAGTCCGCCGAGGGCATCAAGAACGTCACCGAGTACAAGTGGACCCAGGCCGACTTCACCACCCCCGACGGCAAGAAGCTCAAGGAGACGGCGATCACCGCCGCCGACCCGAGCTACGCCACCGACCTCGCCACCGAGGTCGTCGAGGGCAGGCTGGCGGACGCCTACAAGCCCGACTCGATGTCCGTCCACGAGAAGTTCGCCAAGGACCACGACATCAAGCTCGGTTCCAGGATCGCCGTCGACTTCAAGGACGGCTCCACGGCCGACCTGACCGTCCGCGCGATCACCAGCAGCGACGTCGTCATCGACGCCGGGGCCATGTACACCTCCATCGACACGATGGCCAAGTACGTCCCCGCCGACAGGATGCCCCTCGACCAACTGCTCTTCGCCTCGGCGAAGGAGGGCCAGGACGCGGCCGCGTACAAGTCCCTCAAGGACGCGTTGCACGACTACCCGCAGTACGAGGTCCGCGACCAGACCGACTACAAGGAAGCGCTCAAGGGCCAGATCGACCAGCTCCTGAACATGATCTACGGCCTGCTCGCCCTCGCGATCATCGTCGCGATCCTGGGAGTCGTGAACACGCTGGCGCTGTCGGTGGTCGAGCGGACGCGCGAGATCGGTCTGATGCGTGCCATCGGCCTCTCCCGCCGCCAGCTGCGCCGCATGATCCGCCTGGAGTCGGTCGTCATCGCCCTCTTCGGCGCGCTCCTCGGCCTGGGCCTGGGCATGGGCTGGGGCGCCACCGCGCAGCAGCTCCTCGCCCTGGAGGGACTGAAGGTCCTCGACATCCCGTGGCCGACGATCATCGGGGTCTTCATCGGATCGGCCTTCGTGGGCCTGTTCGCCGCGCTGGTGCCGGCGTTCCGGGCGGGCCGCATGAACGTACTGAACGCGATCGCCACCGAGTAGCCATCGAGTAGCCACCGAGTGGCCATCGGCCGCTGGGCACGGGGGAACGAACGGGGGACACGGGGGGAACCGGGGGACACGGGGGAACCGGGGGAGAGCCCGGCGTCGGGAAGCGGAGGCTTCCGGGCGCCGGGCTCCACCCGTCTCAGGAGGACGTGCTCGGGGATGCGCTCGTGGATGTGCGCGGCGACGTACGTTTCAGCAGCACGTACCCCTGGATGACGCCCCGCAGCACGTACGTGTCGCGCGGATGCAGCTGACGGGCGAACGCGGGGACGTCCTTCACCCAGTGCGAGGAGTTGTTGAAGGCGATGTAGTCCGGGGCGAGGCCCTTGGTCCGGCCGATCCAGAAGACGCGGCAGCGGGAGGTCAGTCGGGTGATGGGCCCGATGTTGGACTCGACGGTGGCCCCGTCCGGGATGGTGCGCAGCAGCTTCTCCACAGCCCGGACCTCGGCCGGGACACGATAGGCGTCGGCCTTGGTCAGGGTGCCCAGCGGCAGCATGGTCGTCAGCGCGAGCGAGGCCGCGAGGACGGCGGCGGGCAGATGGAGCGCGTACGAGCGCAGCCACGGGCGGGAGTCGTGGCGGGCGCCGGGCAGTGCGTCGACGAGCGCGAGGGTGATGATCGGCATCAGTACGGCGCTGTAGTGCCAGGCCGTGCCCCAGTAGTGGTGGTCGGAGGAGACGAACCGCCAGCCCAGGGTGGGGAGGACGGCGAGGATGATCGGGGAGCGCAGGGCGAGCAGTCCGCTGGTCGGGATCACCAGCCAGAGGACGGTGCGGATCTTGGTGTCCATGCCGTCGAGGGGGCCGGAGTCGCCGACCTTGGACAGGTAGTCGGAGGCGCCGGCGGTGTTGAAGGCCGGGATGATCAAGGTGAAGGCGAGCAGCGTGGCGACCGCGCCGAACGCGGCGACCGCCAGGGCGTACGGCACCACCCGGGTCGAACCGTGCCGCCGGGCCCGCAGCGCGACGACGAGCGCGATGACCGCCAGCGTCAGCCCCTGGTCCTCCTTGACCAGCACCAAGGGCAGTCCCCAGAGCAGCGCCGCACGCCACCGCCGACGGAGCAGCGCCTCCAGGGAGAACGCGATCAGCGGAACGGCGAAACAGATCTCGTGGAAGTCGAAGTCCACGGCGTTCTGCAGCCCCCACGACAGCCCGTACGCCACCCCCAGCGTGAGCCCCCGCGCCCGCCCCAGCATCCGCGTCGCCGCCCGTGTCACCGGCACCGCCGACAGCGCGAACAGCGCCGCCTGCGCGACCAACAGCGTCACGGACGAGGGAAACACCCGGTAGAACGGCGCGAGCAGCATGGTGACCGGGCTGAAGTGATCCCCGAGCACGCTGTAACCCGGCCCCTTCAGCTCGACGATCGGCGCCTGGAAGTGCGCGTACGCCCGCACCGTCTGCTCGAAGATCCCCAGGTCGTACGAACGGGTCCCCATCCGCCGGTACCGCCCGACCGACACCGCGGCGTACGCGACGAACAGCACGACGGCCAGCACGTACGGCTCACGGCCCGCCAGGGAAAAACGCCGGGCACGGGGCAGGACCGAGGCCGCGACCGGCCTCGGTATGAGCGACTGAGCCGACGGGTTCGTGGACGGGACGCTCGGTGCCATGGATGCTCACGTTCGGCTGGGGGCTGGGGGCT
>NZ_LRTR01000324.1 GCF_001550375.1 Streptomyces europaeiscabiei
GCAGGGGGCAAGGGGTGTCTCAAGAGATTAGGCGGCGGGTGAGGAGAGGGGCGAAGCCCCTTGTTTTCAGGGGCGCGGGGAACTGCTTTTCGGGGGCGCGGGGAACTGCGCGATCGACCACGGCGCTCCCGCCCGCAAAAACGGACGGGGGAGCGGGGTCGAAGGGGCCGCGCCCCTGGATGGGGGCACCTCCCGCTCGAGCGAAGCCGAGAGTGGGGGAGGGACGGGTAGGGGCGGTGGGGGCGAGACAAAAGTCGTCCCCACCCCCCACACGGCTCGTCGTACCCTGGAGACACCCGGCCCGTCACACGAGTCCGGGCGTTCGTGTTGCCCCAGCAGCCCCACACTCAGCCCAAGCCAGTAGCCCCACACCTTGCCCACCCGGACGGGAAAACGCCCCGAATGAGCCTCCACGGTCTGCTAGACGCCGTAGTCAAGGACGCCCCCCTCGCTGAAGCGATCAGGGCGGCATCCGACGGCCACCGCACCCACATCGACCTGGTGGGCCCCCCGGCGGCCCTCCCCTTCGCGGTGGCCGCCCTCACCCGCGACGCCGGCCGCCCCGTACTCGCCGTGACGGCGACGGGCCGCGAGGCCGAGGACCTGGCGGCGGCCCTGCGCTCGCTGCTCCCTCCGGACGGCGTCGTGGAGTACCCGGCCTGGGAGACGCTCCCGCACGAGCGGCTCAGCCCGCGCAGCGACACCGTCGGCCGCCGCCTCGCCGTACTGCGCCGCCTGACCCACCCGCGCCCGGACGACCCGGAGACGGGCCCGGTCTCGGTCGTCGTCGCCCCCGTCCGCTCGGTCCTCCAGCCCCAGGTCAAGGGCCTCGGCGACCTGGAACCGGTCGCCCTGCGCACGGGTGAGACGGCCGACCTGAACCGTACGGTCGAGGCGCTGGCGGCAGCCGCGTACTCCCGCGTCGAACTCGTCGAGAAGCGCGGCGAGTTCGCCGTACGCGGCGGCATCCTCGACGTCTTCCCGCCGACCGAGGAGCACCCCCTCCGGGTGGAGTTCTGGGGCGACGACGTCGAGGAGATCCGGTACTTCAAGGTCGCCGACCAGCGCTCCCTAGAGGTCGCCGAGCACGGCCTGTGGGCGCCACCCTGCCGCGAACTCCTCCTCACCGACGACGTACGCTCTCGCGCGCGTGCCCTCGCCGAACGCCACCCGGAGCTGGGCGAACTCCTCAACAAGATCGCTGAGGGCATCGCCGTCGAAGGGATGGAATCCCTCGCTCCGGTCCTCGTCGACGACATGGAACTGCTGATCGACGTCCTGCCGAAGGGCGCCATGGCGATCGTGTGCGATCCGGAGCGGGTGCGGACGCGGGCGGCGGACCTGGTGGCCACCTCGCAGGAGTTCCTGCACGCGTCCTGGGCGGCGACCGCCGGTGGCGGCGAGGCACCCATCGACGTCGGCGCGGCCTCCCTGTGGTCCCTCGCGGACGTCCGCGACCGGGCCCGTGAGCTGGACATGATGTGGTGGTCGGTGTCGCCGTTCGCGGCCGACGAGGAGCTGACGGAGACGTATGCCGCTGACGCGGCGGGCGACACCATCAAGCTGGGCATGCACGCCCCCGATACCTACCGGGGCGACACGGCCAAGGCCCTCGCCGACACCAAGGGCTGGCTCGCCGACGGCTGGCGCACGGTGTTCGTGACCGAGGCCCACGGCCCGGCGGCCCGCACGGTCGAGGTGCTCGGCGGCGAGGGCATCGCGGCCCGTCTGGAGGCCGAGCTGGGGCAGATCTCCCCGTCGGTCGTGCATGTGGCGTGCGGCTCGATCGACTACGGCTTCGTCGACCCCGCCCTGAAGCTGGCCGTCCTCACCGAGACCGACCTCACCGGCCAGAAGGCGGCCGGCAAGGACGGCGCCCGGATGCCCGCCCGCCGCCGCAAGACCATCGACCCGCTGTCCCTGGAGGCGGGCGACTACATCGTGCACGAACAGCACGGTGTCGGCCGCTACATCGAGATGGTCCAGCGGACCGTGCAGGGCGCGACCCGCGAGTACCTGGTGGTGGAGTACGCCCCCGCCAAGCGCGGTCAGCCAGGCGACCGTCTCTACATCCCGACGGACCAGCTCGAACAGATCACGAAGTACGTCGGCGGCGAGGCCCCGACCCTGCACCGGCTGGGCGGCGCCGACTGGACGAAGACGAAGGCGCGCGCGAAGAAGGCGGTCAAGGAGATCGCCGCCGACCTCATCAAGCTCTACAGCGCGCGGATGGCGGCGCCCGGTCACGCGTTCGGTGCGGACACGCCCTGGCAGCGTGAGCTGGAGGACGCCTTCCCGTACGCGGAGACGCCCGACCAGCTGACGACGATCGCCGAGGTCAAGGAGGACATGGAGAAGACGGTCCCCATGGACCGCCTGATCTGCGGCGACGTCGGCTACGGCAAGACGGAGATCGCGGTCCGGGCCGCCTTCAAGGCCGTCCAGGACGGCAAGCAGGTGGCCGTGCTGGTCCCGACCACCCTCCTGGTCCAGCAGCACTTCGGGACGTTCAGTGAGCGGTACTCGCAGTTCCCGGTGAACGTCCGGGCCCTGTCCCGCTTCCAGACGGACACCGAGGCCAAGGGCACGCTGGAGGGCCTGCGCGAGGGCGCGGTCGACATCGTCATCGGCACCCACCGCCTCTTCTCCTCC
The DNA here is from genome assembly GCF_001550375.1 of Streptomyces europaeiscabiei. Lineage (GTDB taxonomy): Bacteria > Actinomycetota > Actinomycetes > Streptomycetales > Streptomycetaceae > Streptomyces > Streptomyces europaeiscabiei. The sequence continues at coordinate 2,653 of NZ_LRTR01000324.1, forward strand.
GAGACCAGGTTCAAGGACCTCGGCCTCGTCATCGTCGACGAGGAGCAGCGCTTCGGCGTCGAGCACAAGGAGCAGCTGAAGAAGCTCCGCGCGAACGTGGACGTGCTGACGATGTCCGCGACACCGATCCCGAGGACGCTGGAGATGGCGGTGACCGGCATCCGCGAGATGTCGACGATCACGACGCCCCCGGAGGAGCGCCACCCGGTCCTGACCTTCGTCGGCCCGTACGAGGAGAAGCAGATCGGCGCGGCCATCCGCCGCGAACTGCTCCGCGAGGGCCAGGTCTTCTACATCCACAACCGGGTGGAGTCCATCGACCGAGCCGCTTCCCGGCTGCGCGAGATCGTCCCCGAGGCACGGATCGCGACGGCCCACGGCCAGATGTCGGAGCAGGCCCTCGAACAGGTCGTCGTCGACTTCTGGGAGAACAAGTTCGACGTCCTCGTCTCCACGACGATCGTGGAGTCGGGCATCGATATCTCGAACGCGAACACGCTGATCGTGGAGCGGGGAGACACCTTCGGCCTGTCGCAGCTGCACCAGCTGCGGGGCCGGGTCGGCCGAGGCCGGGAACGAGGTTACTCGTACTTCCTGTACCCGCCCGAGAAGCCCCTGACGGAGACCGCCCACGAGCGTCTGGCGACCATCGCCCAGCACACGGAGATGGGTGCGGGCATGTACGTGGCGATGAAGGACCTGGAGATCCGGGGCGCGGGCAATCTGCTGGGCGGCGAACAGTCCGGTCACATCGCGGGCGTCGGCTTCGACCTGTACGTCCGCATGGTCGGCGAGGCCGTCGCGGACTACCGCCGTCAGCTGGAGACCGGGGAGATCGAGGAGGAGCCGCCGCTCGACGTCAAGATCGAGCTGCCGGTCGACGCGCATGTCCCGCACGACTACGCGCCGGGGGAGCGGCTGAGGTTGCAGGCGTACCGGGCGATCGCCTCCGTCAACACCGAGGCCGATATCGCCGCGGTGCGCGAGGAACTGGTCGACCGTTACGGCAAGTTGCCCGAGCCGGTGGAGAACCTGCTGCTCGTCGCTGGTCTGCGCATGCTCGCCCGGGCCTGCGGTGTCGGCGAGATCGTCCTTCAGGGCACCAACATCCGCTTCGCCCCCGTGGAGCTGCGGGAGTCCCAGGAGCTCCGCCTCAAGCGCCTGTACCCGGGCACGGTCATCAAGCCGGCCGCCCACCAGGTGCTGGTGCCCCGCCCGAAGACGGCGAAGGTGGGCGGGAAGCCGCTGGTCGGCCGGGATCTGCTGGGGTGGACCGGGGAGTTCCTGGCCTCGATTCTGGGGTCGTAGTGGCGTAGTGGCGTAGTGGCGTAGTGGTGCAGTGGTGCAGTGGTGCAGTGGGTGTGGGCCGGTCCGGTCCGGTTCACGGGGAGGGCGGCGCGGTCGGGAACAGCAGTTCCGTGGCGGTGCGGAAGACCTCCTCGGGGTCCCGGTCGCCCACGACCGCGGCGAGGTTGCCGCTGAGCAGCAGCGTGGCGAAGCCGTGGGAGAGGGACCAGGCGGCGATGCCGGCCAGCCGGGGGTCGGCGTCGGCGGTCTCGGGGCGTGCGCCGGTGACGGTGGTGCGCAGCTGCTCGCGTGACAGCGCGCGGGCGGTGGTGAGTTCGAGGTCGTCCTCGCGAAGCAGTTCCGGCCGGAACATCACCTGGAAGTGCGCGGGGTGCTCGCGCGCGAAACGGACGTACCGCCCGCCCGCGTCCCGCAGGTCCCCGGCCTCCGCGAGCGTGGCCGCCAGCAGCCCGTGCCCCTCCGCCGCGATCGCCGTGAGCAGACCCGTGCGGTCCTTGAAGTGATGGGCCGGCGCCGCGTGCGAGACACCCGCGCGCCGGGCCAGGTCCCGCAGGCTCAGCGCCGACGGGCCGTCGGCGGCGATGACGTCGAGCGCGGCGTGGAGGATCGCGCGGCGGAGGTCGCCGTGGTGGTAGGGGCGTTCGGGCTGCGTTGACTGTCCGGGCTCTTCGGGCTGCGCGGCCGGTCCGGGCTGCGCGGGCTGTTTGGGCTGGTCGGCCGTGGTGTTGCGAGGCATGGGCACAGCGTAGGCCCCTCGGAGCGTTCAATCTAGTCGTTGACAAGTTCGGCGCGATTCGGCAATCTAGTCAATGTCAAGTTCGGATCCGGTCGTCACTGCGGTCGGGGAGTGGCAGGGGGATGCGTCATGTCCGAGAACGTCAACGGGAGCGGTACGGCGGCGCGAGGCGAGACCGAACACCGCGAAGCCGAAGGCGGCACCGTGGGCCTGGGTGAGGTGCGCCGTATGTGGCACCTGCTGGAGCCCTTGCACGCCGTCCTCTACTACGCGCCGGAGGCCTTCGAGGAAGCGGCCGCACTGGGGTACGACGTGGGGGAGAGGTGGCCGAGCTACTTCCCGTTCCGGGCGGCACCCCTGGGCGCCGTCGGAGTCGAGCGGACGGCCTCCGCCTTCTACAGCTTCAGCCCCCGCATGGTCGCGGAGCACATCGAACAGGCCTGGAGGACCGCGCCACCAGCAGCTGTGCTGGAGGCCCGGGACCGGGCGATCGACCGGGCCTACCGAGCCATATTCGGCAACCACGTGCACAGTGCCGAACTCGCCGAGGCCGCCGGCCTGGCCCGTCGCGCCGCGGAGTTCGCGAACACCGCGGGCCGCCCCCTCGCCGCCGCCAACGCCGAGCTGCCCTGGCCCGGGTCCGCCCACCTCCAACTCTGGCGGGCGGCCACGATCCTGCGCGAACACCGCGGCGACGGCCACCTCGCGGCCCTGCTGACCGCGGACCTCGACCCCACCGAGTCTCTCGTCTCCTTCGCCGCGACAGGCGCCGCCTCGGTGGAGCGCTTCGAGAGCCGCGGCTGGAGCAAGGAGGAATGGAATGCCGCCCGCGTCCGCCTCACGGCACGCGGCCTGGTGCGTCCGGACGGTACGGCCACGGAGGCCGGCCGGAGTCTGCGCCGACAGGTCGAGCTGCACACCGACCGACTGGCCGCCGTCCCCTGGCAGTTCCTCGGTGCCACCGACACCGCCCGACTCGCCGATCTGCTGGGCGAGTTCTGGGTCGCCGTGATCGGCTCGGGCCTGCTTCCGTCGGAGACGACCCTGGGGATCGGCAAGGTGTGAACGCCTCCTGACGGACCGGGCTGACCGGGCGGTCGGACGCGCTGACGCCTCCTTGGGGTGTCGGCCCCTCACCACCGGGCATACGCCCGGCGTGCACCTGCTGACTGTCGATGACCACCGGGTGCCGGTACGGCCGTACCCGGCTGCCGCTACGGTGTCGAGCAGGCAGGACGGGGAACCCCATGCGGGACCGCGTGAGAGCACAGGCAGAGGAAAGGGGTGTCGCGTGGTGCGTTTGAGGGGTGGGGTCGCTGTCGTCGCTCTGGTGCTGGTCGCCGCGACCGGCTGCGAACTGGACGACACGGGCGGCTCGGCCGGACCGCAGGAGAACCCCGGCGGGGGCGGTGGCGCCGCGTTCGCCGCCGCGGAGGCGCTGACCGTCAAGGGGCGGGCGCCGAAGACCGATTACGACCGCGGTGAGTTCGGCAGCGCCTGGGCCGACACGGACTCCAACAGCTGCGACACCCGTGACGACATACTCAAGCGCGACCTGGACGACGTGAAGTTCCGGGACGGCGACTGCACGGTGGTCTCCGGTGTGCTCGACCCGGACCCGTACACCGGCGAGGACGTGCCGTACGTACGGGGCCGCAGCAAGATCGACGTGGACCACATAGTGGCCCTCTCCGACGCCTGGCAGAAGGGCGCCCAGCAATGGGACGACAGCAAGCGCATAGCCCTGGCCAACGACCCGCTCAACCTCCTCGCGGTCGACTCCGGCACCAACCGCGGCAAGGGCGACGGTGACACGGCCACCTGGCTCCCGCCCAACAAGGCGTACCGCTGCACCTACGTGGCCGCGCAGGTCGCGGTGAAGACGAAGTACGGCCTCTGGGTCACCTCCGCCGAACAGGCCGCCATGGAGCGTGTCCTGAGCACCTGCCCCGAGCAGAAGCTCCCCACCGGCGGCAACCCGACGAGGGCCCCGGCCCGCTTTCACGCGGACTGAGGCCGTCGCGGTGCCGCCGCGAGGGGAGGGGCGTCAGCCGAAGTCCTTGTCCAGGTCGATGACCTTGCCCTTGGGGGCCTTGGCCGGCACCGGCTTGTCGAAGTCGGTGAAGACGAGGTCGCCGGGCTCCTTGGCGGACTTGCTGACGACCCGCAGGAGGTACGGCTCACCCTTGGTGGCGACGTACAGGGTGTAGCTGTCCTTGCCGTCCTTCTCGTCGAGGAGGATCGCGGGGGTGCCTTCGACCTCGGCGGTCTTGCCGCGCGTGGCGTCGGAGTTGACGTCCTTGAAGTCGGCGAGCACGGTGTCGAGGTCGCAGAAGCTCGCCATGTCCTTGGAGTCCTCGGCGGCCGCGGACGTCTTGGTCCACTTGCCGGCGAGCATGTCGACGACCATGTCGGCCTCCTCCTTGGAGGAGTCCTTCGACTGGGCGCGCAGGAACGCCTCGTCGTACTTCATGTAGAGGGTGTCGCCGACCTTGATCAGCTCGGCCTCGCCGTCGCCACCCATGCTCATCGTGCCGGCGCAGTCGCCCTTCTTGTTCATGGCCATGTCCATCTGGACCGTGCCGCCGGCCGACTCGTCCTGGATCTCGCCCTTCATCCGGAGGGAGTCGGCGTCCGCCGTGGCCTTCACGGCCTTGTCGGCGATCTCGCCACCGGTCAGCCCGGCGAACGGGCCGTCGGCCTTGTCCTCGCCGGACAGACAGCCGGTGAGCGAGAAGGTGGCCACGGCAGTGATGCAGAGAGCGGCGAGTGCGGTGCGACGCATGGGAGTTCCCCCCTGGGAATCGGTGTGAGGTGCGTGAAACGAGCGGTGGTGTCGCGCTGTTCGTCGAGCGGTGACACCAGTACGTGCGGGTGTCGAGCGGTGGCGTCAGTACGTGCGGGTGTCGAGCACTTCGTCCGCGGAGTCGTGGACCGTGACGCGGCCTCGCTCGTCGTGTTTCCAGTCGGCGAACGCCGCGGAGATGAGCCGGGCGGGGCCGGTGCCGCCCCCCGGTGGTCCGCCGGTGAAGTCGGTGTGGACGTCGGTGGCGTCGGTGTCGCCCGCCGGTGGGGCGGGCCTGTGAACCTCGGTGACATGTGAGACGGCGGCTCTGTCGGCGGAGGTGCCGTGAGTGTTCACAAAGGCTTTGAAGTGGTCGGCTGCACCACGGCCGTTCACGGTGGTGTCACCGCTACCGGCGTTTGTCGTGACCACACCGATGAGCAGGAGGCCAACCGTTGCGTTCAGTGCGAGCTGGGATTTCATCCCCATGGCTGTGCTCCTCCCCAGTGTGTGACAGTGCAGCCGACGTGTGACCACCCGGATCGGGCGGCCCGTCGTTCGATGGGTCAATCACAGCAGAGCTTGTGAACCGAGTCAACACGGTTCACGAAGTCGAGTGTGTACACGGCGTGTATGGGTAGATCTTGCGTGCGTCGGTATGCTCGACGTCACACACCAGGTACGAGGGGAGCCGGGCGCGTGCAGGGGAACGGGACAGAGGTCACCGCCGCGGACATCGCGCGGCTCGCCGGCGTGGGTCGCGCCGCCGTCAGCAACTGGCGCCGACGGCACGCCGACTTCCCCAAACCGGTCGGTGGCACCGAGACCAGCCCGGCCTTCGCGCTCGGCGAGGTCGAGGAGTGGCTGCGTGATCAGGGCAAGCTCGCCGAGGTACCCCTGAAGGAGCGCGTCTGGCAGCAGGTCACCGGCCACCCGGAGGGCCCCGTCACCGCCCTCGTGCACGCGGGCTGCGCCCTGCTGTATCTCCACGACCGGCCCCTGGCCTGGCTCGAGTTGAGCGCGTGCCCCGACGACGAGCAGCTGGCCCGGATCCTCCCCGAGCCGCTCCGGGACGTCCTCGCCCCGCGCTTCGGCCCGCCCGGGGAGTCCGCCGTGCTCCAGCCGACGCCCGCCGAGATGCTGCCCTCGATCCCGCTGCTGCGCGGCGCCACCGAACTCGCGGCAGACCTGGGAGCGCGGCAGACCTTCGAGTTCCTGCTCGCCCGGCACCTCGACGCCAACCCGCGCCAGTACACGCTCACTCCGGGCGAACTCGCCGAGCTGATGGCCGAACTCGCCGGGCCCGCCCGCTCGGTGCTCGACCCGGCCTGCGGCACCGGCGCCCTCCTGCGCGCCGTCGCCGCCCGCCCCGGCCAGGAGCTGTACGGCCAGGACAGCTCCCGCGAACTGGCCGCCCTCACCGCGCTCCGCCTCGCGCTGCGCACCAAGAGCACCGTCCGCACCGCCCCGGGGGACAGCCTCCGCGCGGACGCCCACGAGCACCTCAGGGCCGAGGCCGTCCTGTGCCACCCGCCGTTCAACGAGCGCAACTGGGGCCACGACGAACTCGCCTACGACCCGCGCTGGGAGTACGGCTTCCCGGCCCGGACGGAATCCGAACTCGCCTGGGTGCAGCACGCGCTGGCCCGCCTGGAGGACGGCGGCACCGCCGTCCTGCTGATGCCGCCGGCCGCCGCGAGCCGCCGCTCGGGGCGCCGTATCCGCGCCGACCTGCTGCGCCGGGGCGCCCTGCGTGCCGTGATCGCCCTCCCGGTCGGTGCGGCACCCCCGTACAACATTCCGCTGCACCTGTGGGTGCTGCGCCGGCCCGGCAAGGCGCCCGTGCCGCCCGAGTTGCTGCTCGTCGACACCGGGCGGCTCGTCCCCGAGGGACGCAGCGGGTTCGACTGGACGGCGGTGCGTGCCGTCGTGCTCGACGCCTGGCGGCCCTTCGAGCGGGCGGGCGGAGGGCCGGAGCGGCCGGGACTCAGCCGTCCGGTGCCGGTCATCGACCTGCTGGACGACGACGTGGACCTGGCCCCCGCCCGGCATCTGCCGCCCCCGGCCGCGGGCGGCGGCGCCGAGCAACTGACCGCCGTGCGTGAACGCCTGGGCGAGACCCTCCGCCTGACCGCCGACCTCACGCCCCCGCTCGCCGGGGACACGCAGCCCACCCGCTGGCCGCTCACCACGGTCGGCGAACTCGCGCGCGGGGGAGCCCTGGTGCTGCGCACGGGCGGAAACGGCCCCCACACGCGCGTGCTCACCGATCACGACGTCCTGGCCGGCACGGCACCCTCGGGAACCCTGCCCGAGACGGGCGAGGACCCCGTGCTCGTGGAGCCCGGCGACGTCGTCGTCCCCGTCCTCGGCGGCGGCGGGGTCGCGCGGGTGATCGACGAGGAGACCGCGGGCGCCGCCCTCGGCCGCAACCTCACGCTGCTGCGGCCCGACCGGGCCGCGCTCGACGCGTGGTTCGTCGCCGGTTTCCTGCGCGGCACCGCCAACAGCCGCCAGGCCAGCAGCTACGCCTCCACCGCGACCCGCCTCGACGTACGCCGCCTCCAACTGCCCCGGCTCCCCCTGGACCAGCAGCGCCGCTACGGCGAACGGTTCCGCGCGCTGGCCGCCTTCGAGGACGCCCTCCGCCAGGCCGGCCGCCTCGGCGAACGCCTCGTGCGCGGCATGTACGACGGATTGACGGACGGCACGGTCATCCCGGACTGAGCACGCGGACGGGGCGGTCGCGGAGCCCTCGGACGGGCGGTCGCGGCGGCCCGACACCGCGAACTCCCCCTACGATCACGCCTACCGGACGGAACCGCTCCGCCTCGGGCGGCGTGACCTGCACTGCGGTACTACAACGGTTGTCCACAACCCTGGACCTCATGTCGTGGTCGACCGATACCCTCGGGACGACATCGAAAGTCCGCTCTCACCAGGCATCAGGAGCAGCCATGCAAGGCCACGGCTACGCGCCGACACCGCCCCCCGGCCCCGACCAGGGGGGCCAGGTCACACTCCGTGTGATCTTCGTGGTGGTCGCGGTCATGAGCTGTGGCCTGCTCGCCTGGGCATGCCTGCTGCGGCTCGCCTCGGTGACCCGAAGGCCCCGCGACTGGTGGCTCTTCGCCCTGGCGGTGGTCCACATCATCGCGACCCTGTACATCATCGGCACCGACCCGGGCGAGGAGGAGTTCACCACCTGGCGCGGCGACGTCGGCATGGGGCTGCTCCTCGGCGGACTCGCGGCCATCGTCGCGTACTACCTGTACGCGGACATACGTCACTTCAGCCGCTCCCGGCCGGTCCCGCCGTCGCCGTACGCCCAGACCACGATGTACTCGCAGCAGTCCGGGTACGGCTACCCGCCGGTCCAGGTCCCGCAGGCCTACACCCCCGCCCCGCCGGTCCAGCAGCCGCCCGTCCAGCCGCAGCCCCCGCAGCAGCCCCAGCCCGGCCCGGAGCCGCAGCGCCCCGGGCCCGCGCGGATAGACCAGGTGCGCGCCGAGCTCGACGAGCTCAGTGACTATCTCCGCAATCACGAAGGAGACCGGTGACCCAGGGGCGGGGGACGGGACGCCTGATCACCGGCCGCTACGAACTGTCCACGCTCATCGGACAGGGCGGCATGGGTCAGGTGTGGACGGCGTACGACCAGCGCCTCGACCGGCGCGTGGCGGTGAAACTGCTGCGCCCGGACAAGGTCGCCGGCCAGGAGGCCGACGAGCTGCGGCGCCGCTTCGTGCGTGAGTGCCGTGTCACGGCCCAGGTCGACCACCCCGGCCTGGTGACGGTGCACGACGCGGGCAGCGAGGACGAGGAGCTGTTCCTCGTCATGCAGTACGTCGACGGGGCCGACCTCGCCGACCACCTCGCCGAGCACGACCCGTACCCGTGGCAGTGGGCCGTCTCGGTCGCCGCCCAGCTGTGCGCGGTGCTGTCCGCCGTGCACGCGGTGCCGATCATCCACCGCGACCTCAAGCCGCGGAACGTCATGGTCAAGCAGGACGGCACGGTCACCGTCCTCGACCTCGGCGTCGCCTCCGTCATGGACACCGACACCACCCGTCTGACCCACACCGGTTCGCCCATCGGCAGCCCCGCCTACATGGCCCCCGAACAGGCCATGGGCGGTGCGGTCGGCCCGTACACCGACCTGTACGCCCTCGGTGTGCTGATACACGAACTGCTCAGCGGGAACGTGCCGTTCACGGGCTCCACCGCCCTCGGCGTCCTGCACCGCCACCTCTACGAGCCGCCGGTCCCCGTCCGCCGTCTGCGCCCCGAGGTGCCGGAGAGCCTGGAGGCCCTGGTCCTCCGGCTGCTCTCCAAGGACCCGCAGCACCGCCCGTCCTCCGCGCAGGAGACATACGAGCAACTCCTCCCGCTGCTGCCCGCGCGCGGTATGCCCACCGGCTCCCCGCTCGACCCCACGCGCCCCTTCCTGCGCCCCCACGCCCCCTGGCCGGACCGCGCCCGCATCCCCGCGCCGCAGCCGTCGGCCGCGCC
>NZ_LRTR01000325.1 GCF_001550375.1 Streptomyces europaeiscabiei
CGCGCTCGACCATGCGCCCGCGGCCGACAAGCCCGACGTGGCGGGCGCCCTCGACGAGGTCAAGCGGCTCCTCGGCGAGGGCCGCATCACCCAGGCCGTCGACATCCTCGGCGCGATCCTCCCGGCCGCCGCCGCCCAGCACGGCGAGCACTCACCCGTCGTCCGCACCCTGCGCAAGCAGTACGCGGCCACCCTCATGGACGACGGCCAGTACCGCCGGGCCCTGCCCGAGCTGCGCCGCCTCGGTGACGAGCGCGCCGCCGAGGCCGGTCAGGCCGACCCCCAGGCACTGCGCTTCCGCTACGACTCCGCCCAGTGCCTCGAACAGCTCGGCGAACCGGCCGCGGCCCTCGCCGAGTACCGCTCCCTGCTGCCGTACTACGAGAACCAGTACGTCGGCGGCGACCCCGAACTCTCCCTCGACGTCCGCCGCCGCATAGGCCACCTGCTCCTCGCCCTCGGTGACCGCGGTGCCGCCCACGAGACCCTGGGCCGCCTGCTGCTGGACGTGGAGCGGCTGCGCGGGCCGGGCCATCCGCTGGCGGGCGAGGTCCGGCGCACGCTGCAGTGGCTGGGGCAGGTACGCGGCTGACGCGGACGGCGTTCCGCATGTTTTGCGCCACCTTGGCCGAAGCTTGCCTTGGTCGAGAGCCGGGGTTTCCCGAACACGGAGACGGCACCGCTTGGCTGGACGCACACAGCGATCAAGGGGTGGGGCCACACATGTCCGACAACCAGTACAGCCACCGTCGATCCGACGGGTCGAGCCGGCGGCACCCGGGCCGTCCCGGCCACCGGCAGTCCCGCAAGCGCAGATACATCGCCTGGACCGCCGCAGGCGCCGCCGTCCTCGCCGGAGCCGGGCTCGCCGCGCAGAACTCCCAGGCCACGACCACCGCCTGGCCCGCCGCCAAGGTCTACACGGGCCGCGCCTTCGACACCTGCACGGCTCCCTCCCTGTCCGCGATGAAGGCCTGGAAGACCGGCTTCTACGGCGCGGCGGCGGTCTACGTCGGCGGCAGGAACCGCGGCTGCGCCCAGCCCGAACTCACCGCCTCCTGGGTGAAGTCCGTCAACACCCTCGGCTGGAAGCTCGTCCCGCTCTACGTCGGCGCCCAGCCGCCCTGCCAGACCGGTTCGAGCCCCGAGAAGATCACCGCGTCGACCGCCGCCTCGCAGGGCGCCGCCGACGGAGCGGACGCCGTCGCCAAGGCCGCCGCCCTCGGCATGAAGCCGGGCAGCGCGCTCTACCTCGACATGGAGGCGTACGACACCACGAACACGGCCTGCGACAACGCCGTGCTCACCTACGTCCGTGCCTGGCACAAGGCACTCGGCGCCAAGCGGTACCGCTCCGGCTTCTACGGCTTCAGCAGCTCCAGCGCCAAGGCCCTCGCCACCGCCACCGACCGTACGAACCTGCCCGGCAACCTCTGGTACGCCAAGTGGGACAAGGTCAACACGACGACCACCGACTGGCCGTTCGACCCGAAGCTGTACACCGGGCACCACCGCGCCCACCAGTACATGGTCAACAGCAAGGAGAGCCGCGGCGGCCACACGATCACCGTGGACCGCAACGCGTGGGACGCCCCGGTGGCGATCGTGGGGTGAATCGGGGGACGACCGCCGTCCGACGCCGGGCGGGCACCCGGGCCGCGCCGCAGCCGGAACGGCCGCGCCTGAGGCCGGTGGTGGCACGGTCCCGGGGCGACGGTGCCCGAAGTCGGTGTGAATCGTTGGTCGAATGGCTGGCCGAGAGCAGGGCCACTGCCTAACATCGATCACCGCAAGACTTTGTGCACCGCCGCACAATCTCCTCGGGAGGCCCACTTGCACCGCCGCCGTCGCACCGCGCTCCTTTTCTCCGTAGCGATCGCCGCCGCGTCCCCGCTCCTCACCGCCTGCGGAAGCGATGCGCATCCCGGCGCGGCGGCTGTCGTGGGCGACGACCGGATCACGGTCGCGCAACTGGAGAACCGGGTGAACGAGGTGCGCACCGCCCAGCGCGCCGCCAGCACGGACCAGAACCAGTACCAGCAGGTCGTCGCCCAGAGCAGCGCCCTCACCCGCAACACCCTGAACGGCATGGTCCTGGAGAAGGTCCTCGACCAGGCGCTCGAGGACGCCGGCGTGAGCGTCACCCGCAAGGAAGTCCAGAAGTACCGTTCCGACCTGGAAGCGGAGGCCGGCGGGGCCGAGGCCCTGGAAACGGCCTACCTGCAGCGCTACAGCGTCGCCCCGGAGCAACTGGAGGAGAGTCTCCGCAGCGACGTCGAGGTCCAGAAACTCGCCGCCTCCGTCGGTGCCGACCTCAACACCCAGGAGGGCGGCGCGGTCTTCTGGAAGGCCCTCTCCGAGGCCTCGAAGAAGCTCGACGTGGACCTCAACCCCCGCTACGGCAGCTGGGGCGTCGACCCGGCGTCCGGCCGGGTCGGCCTGCTGGAAGCCAAGACACCGTGGCTGAAGGAAGTCACCGGGACGGGGACGAGGGAGTCGGCGTAGCGACGGGCCGGTGCCTACAGCGGTGCTTGCGGCCGGTGCCTACGGCCGGTGCCCAGGACGGATGCCTTGGGCGGGCACCCGGGACACCGGCCCACATGGCAAGGCAGGGGGCGAGGACGAACCCGCCCCCCAGCCCTGTGGATAACTTCGGGGCGCGTCCGTGACGTGGGTTACGTTCGTGGGGTGAACGCAAACCGCCCCGACGGCGCCTCCGCCACCACGGCCTCCGAGACCACGGGCTCCACCCCTGGCCCCGGCCGAGTCGTCCTGCTCACCACCAGCCACCGTGTCGCACCGGGCCTGCTCTCCTGGCCGGCCTGGCAGGCGCTCCACGGGGCGGATCGCGTCCTCTGCGCGGACGAGGCGCACCCTCAGCTCCCCTATCTCCGCGAGGCCGGCATAACGGTGGAGCAGGCGACCCCGGCGGCCGAGGAACTGGTCGACATCTGCGCCGGCGACCGCACGGTGGTCGTGGTGGCCACGGCCGAGGGCGAACCCCGCCTCACCGACGGCCTGGCCCGCCTCGCCGGCTCGGGCCGCGTCCAGATGCCGTCCCTGGAACTCCTCCCCGCCTCCTACGACCTCCCCGGCGCCCGCCTCCTCGACCTCATCCAGGTGATGGACCGGATCCGCGCCGAATGCCCCTGGTCCTCCCAGCAGACCCACAAGGGCCTCGCCAAGTACGGCATCGAGGAAGCGTACGAACTCGTCGAGGCCATCGAGGAGGGCGACCGCGACGAACTCCGCGAGGAACTGGGTGACGTCCTGCTTCAGGTCGTCTTCCACGCCCGCATCGCCGAGGACGACCCCGAGACCCCCTTCTCCATCGACGACGTGGCCGCCGGCATCGTCACCAAGCTCATCCACCGCCACCCGCACGTCTTCGGCGACGCCACGGCCACGACCCCGGAGGAGGTCAAGGCGCACTGGCTCCGCACCAAGGCCGTGGAGAAGCAGCGCGAGTCGGTCACCGACGGCGTACCCCTCGGCCAGCCCGGCCTCGCCCTCGCCGCCAAGCTCTCCTCCCGCGCCCGCACCGCGGGCCTCGCCGTCCCGATACCCCCCGGCGGCGACATCGGCTACGAACTCCTCACCCTCGCCGCCCAGGCGGAGTCCCAGGGCATCGACCCCGAGGCGGCCCTACGGGCAGCGGCCCGCGCGTACCGGGACGCGATCCGCGTCGCCGAAGGCGTCGGCGCGGGGACGAAGGCCAAGACGGCCAAGACGGCCAAGACGGCCAAGACGGCCAAGACGGCCGAGGAGACCGAGGAGACCGAGGAGGAGAGCGACGAGAGCGGAGAGGAGAGCGACGGGGCCGGAGACCTCACTCGCTGACATGCCCACGAACGACGCGCCCCCGGATCCGCTGCAGGACCCGCTGCCAAAGCTGCAGCCAGGCCTACAGCCAGGCCTACAGCCAGGCCTACAGCCAGACCTGCAGCCAGACCTGCAGCCAGACCTGCTGTGGGACGAGGTGAAGGGGATCTTCGACCCCGAGCTGATGGGTTCACTGCCGGACCTGCACGTCCCGGACGCCTCGGCGGATGACTGGCAGGCGCTTCTCGATCTCGTCGCGGAGAGCGGCTGGAAGCACGAGTACATCGAAGGCACGACTACGTCGGCGCTGCCGAGCGCCGCGCGCGTACTGGCGCGACCCCTCGGTGCCGAATGCCCCTGGCTGAGGGTCTGGCCGGTGGCGGACATGCTGGCGATCTTCCGCTTCCACTCCGGCGAGGTGATCGACTTCGACGTGGATCTGAGGGAGATCCAGGGGCAGGACCGGCTCGACGCGTTCTGCGGCTTCCTGCGCTCCCTCGGCCGGCGCCTCGGCAGGCCGGTCCTGATGTGCCCGGAGGGCGCCGACGACCGTGCGGTACTGGGCTTCGACCCCGCGAGCGCCCGCGTCGTGCTCCTGCCCGACCGGCTACCGGGGAGGGGGCCGGGTGCCCCCGAAGGGCCCGATACCGTCGGCGGGTGACCAACCAGCCCGCATCCACCTCCGCCACCCCCACGGGAACCGGCGCGCCCGATCTCTTCACCTGGGAGTTCGCCACCAACCCCTACCCGGCGTACGCCTGGCTCCGAGACCATGCGCCCGTGCACAGGACGCGCCTCCCCAGTGGTGTGGAGGCCTGGCTGGTCACCCGCCACGGCGACGCGAAGCAGGCGCTCGCCGACGGGCGTCTGTCGAAGAACCCGGCACATCACGACGAGCCGGCCCACGCCAGGGGGAAGACGGGTATCCCCGGTGAGCGCAAGGCCGAGTTGATGACGCATCTGCTGAACATCGATCCGCCGGATCACACCCGACTCCGCCGTCTCGTCTCCAAGGCGTTCACGCCCCGCAGGGTCGCCGAGTTCGCGCCCCGGGTCCAGGAGCTGACCGATCAGCTCATCGACCGGTTCGCGGACAAGGGCGAGGCCGACCTCATCCACGAGTTCGCCTTCCCCCTCCCCATCTACGCGATCTGCGACATGCTCGGCGTCCCCCGGGAGGACCAGGACGACTTCCGGGACTGGGCGGGGATGATGATCCGGCACGGCGGTGGCCCGCGTGGCGGCGTCGCGCGGTCGGTGAAGAAGATGCGCGGCTATCTCGCCGACCTCATCCACCGCAAGCGGGAGGCCCTCACCGAGCACCCCATGCCCGGCGAGGACCTCATCTCCGCGCTCATCCGCGCCTCCGACCACGGTGAGCACCTCACCGAGAACGAGGCCGCGGCGATGGCGTTCATCCTGCTGTTCGCCGGGTTCGAGACGACCGTCAACCTGATCGGCAACGGCACGTACGCCCTCCTCACCCACCCCGAACAGCGTGCCCGCCTCCAGGCCTCCCTCGCCGCCCGGGAAACCGCGCTGCTCGAAACCGGCGTCGAGGAACTCCTCCGCTACGACGGCCCCGTCGAGCTCGCCACCTGGCGCTTCGCGACCCAGCCCCTGACCATCGGCGGGCAGGACATCGCCCCCGGCGACCCCGTCCTCGTCGTACTCGCGGCCGCCGACCGCGACCCGGCCCGCTTCGACGACCCCGACACCCTCGACCTCTCCCGCCGCGACAACCAGCACCTCGGGTACGGCCACGGCATCCACTACTGCCTGGGCGCCCCACTCGCACGCCTCGAAGGCCAGACCGCGCTGGCGACGCTCCTCACCCGCCTCCCCGACCTGCGACTCGCAGGGGATTCAGCCGATCTGAGATGGCGAGGAGGTCTCATCATGCGGGGGTTGCGCACGCTTCCGGTGGAATTCACCCCGCAGAAGCGGCCTGTGAGCAGTCCGTAGTCATACCCGGGCGGCCCGTAGGACTACCCCATTCCGCGCCAGAAGATGACGCTCCCTCAACTCTGTGATCTTCACGTGATCTGCGCTGCATTAACTTGTGACAACTGATCGACTGCCGATACGTTCACACGTCAGTGCGAAGGGGGCACCACGCCCGTCGCACGGGCCACTGCTGTCGTGTGAAAGGCAATCGCATGCTCTCCGGGAACGGTCGTCACCGTCGCCCCCGTCAGGCTCCTGCCCTCCTTGTCGCGGCCGGAGTGACCGGATCGGCCATCGCGATCCCACTCCTCGGCGCCACCGGCGCGAGTGCGGCCAGCGGAACCACCTGGGACCAGGTGGCGGAGTGCGAGAGCGGTGGCTCTTGGAGCGCGGACACCGGGAACGAGCGCTACGGCGGCCTCCAGCTGACCCAGGCGAACTGGGAGAAGTACGGCGGCCTCGACTACGCGACGGCCGCCGACCAGGCCAGCCGTTCGCAGCAGATAGCGGTCGCCGAGAAGGTGCTCGCGGACCAGGGCGTCGGTGTCTGGTCCACCTGTGGACTGCTCCACAACCTCGGCGGCGACTCCGGTTCCGCCGACGTGGACACGGGTGTCGCGGGCGACTCGGCGAGCTCCGACAGTTCCTCCGGCTCATCCGACTCATCTGGTTTGTCGGATTCATCCAAGTCGACCGACTCGACCGACTCGACCGACTCGACCGACTCGACCGACTCGACCGACTCGGCCGACTCGACCAAGTCGGTCGATTCCACCGGCTCCACCGGCTCGACCGGCTCGGGCCGGTCCGACGAATCATCCGAATCATCCGAATCGCCTGACTCATCGGACTCATCGGACTCATCCACGAATGTCCCCGAAGGTTCCACCAAGGCGGAAACCGGCACCGGCTCGGGCGACTCCACGGCCTCCGGCGGTGAAAACCCGGACGGTTCAAGCCGGAGTGACGGCTCTTCGGCTGCCGATGACAGCGACAGTGGCACCGGCCGTCACCGCGGCGCCGGCGCCGACGAGGGTGCCGACGCGGACGCCGGCGCCGATGCGGGCGCGACCGACGGCTCCCGCACCGACTCCGCCTCCTCCGGCCGTCACGCCTCCCGTGGTGGCGACGCGGCGCGTGAGGTCGTGGACGGCGCGTACACCGTCCAGGTGGGCGACAGCCTGACGGGCATCGTGAACTCGCTCGGCCTGGGTGGCGGGTGGCGGGACCTGTACGCCGAGAACGAGGGCACGGTCGGAACTGACCCGGACCTTATCCTTCCCGGTCAGACCCTCGAAGTCGGTGTCGAAACGGGCGAAAAGTAGCGGCAGTTAGGGTCACGTTTCGCCCCTGAATGCCCGTTTTGATCTAGGTGGGAGATGAATCACAGACCCCCTGATCGTCTTTGAAATTCGGGCAATCACCTGTTTACGGTCGTGACCGCTCGCCACAGCGGGCCCTTCCGGTCGGCACGCCGAATCCTGCCAGCGACCGCGAGGAACAGTCGTCGCGCAAGCGCCGTAGGCAGGAGCGGGGGACCCAAGGTAAGTGCCGGGTCCGGCGGTTACGGCCCTTCGGGGGCGTACGTCCGGAACCGGCTTGGGGTGAAGCCGCGCGACGTGAGCCGAAAGGCGAGCGTGCGCGGCCGGGCAACTCAACCGGCCCGAACCCGACAGCTCACCTCGTAGGCGTCGGTGAGGGGATCTCTCCATGCTGTTTTCCAGCAAGGGCAAGCACCGTCGCCCGTCCAAGGCCGCTCGCGCCATCGCCGTCGCCGGTGTCACCGGCGCCGCCGCCATCGCCGCCCCGCTGATGGTCGCCGGCAGCGCCTCCGCCGCGACCACCTCCGAGTGGGACGCCGTCGCCCAGTGCGAGTCCGGCGGGGACTGGTCCATCAACACCGGCAACGGCTACTACGGCGGTCTGCAGTTCGCGGCCTCCACCTGGGCCGCCTACGGCGGTACGCAGTACGCCTCCACCGCCAACCAGGCGAGCAAGGCCCAGCAGATCGCGATCGCCGAGAAGGTTCTCGCGGGCCAGGGCAAGGGTGCCTGGCCGGTCTGCGGCACCGGCCTGTCCGGCGCCGCGTACGACGGTGCCCCCGCCTCCGGTGGCACCTCGAACTCCGGCTCCTCCTCGCAGGAGAGCACCCAGGAGAGCACCAAGAAGAGCACCGAGGACACCCGCGCCTCCCGCTCCTCCGAGCGCGCCACCGTCGAGACCCCGACCGGCAAGAAGGTCAAGAAGGGCGACGGCGAGTACAAGGTCGTCAGCGGCGACACCCTCAGCGGCATCGCCGAGAAGAAGAACGTCAAGGGTGGCTGGGAGAAGCTCTTCGAGCTGAACAAGGACATCATCGACGACGCCGACTTCATCTACCCGGGCCAGCAGCTCCACCTGAGCTGACCCCCGGCGACCGCGACGGCCGCTCGACGTCTGCCATCCCCACGGCCGCCCCAACGGCCGGGCAGGCGGGGCGGGTTCAGCCGGGCCGAAATGAACAAGGCCGCTCCCCGGCTGAACCACAGCCCACTCACATCCGTGTCCTCCATAGTGAAGACCTCGTGAGGGCCGTCCCCCCGTCCCCACGGGCTCCCCGCCCCGGTGCGCATTCCCCCGTACGCACCGGGGCGGGGCTTTTTCGTGCGCGTCCCTGAGCCGCTGCCCCGCGCGTCCGCCCGGGCCGCTCCTTCCTTCTGTTCACTTTCTCGTCCACCCCCCTTTGTTCCGAGCTGAAACAATGGGTACGGTCTGTCTGTCCACGGGACGGTCGGTCGGCTGCCGACGGCCCGGGGGCGGTTAGGCTCTAGTCGCAAGGCCCAAGCGGCCCCGCACAACCAGCGTCACATCCCATGAAGGAGATGCTCGTGCCGTCCATCGACGTCGTCGTAGCCCGGGAAATCCTCGACTCGCGAGGCAACCCCACCGTCGAGGTCGAGGTCGGCCTCGACGACGGCAGCACGGGTCGTGCCGCCGTTCCGTCCGGCGCCTCCACCGGTGCCTTCGAAGCCATCGAGCTCCGTGACGGCGACCCCAACCGCTACCACGGCAAGGGCGTCGAGAAGGCCGTCCTCGCCGTCATCGAGCAGATCGGCCCGGAGCTCGTCGGCTACGACGCCACCGAGCAGCGCCTGATCGACCAGGCGATGTTCGACCTGGACGCCACCGACAACAAGGGCTCCCTCGGCGCCAACGCCATCCTCGGCGTCTCCCTCGCCGTCGCCCACGCCGCCTCCGAGGCCAGCGACCTGCCGCTCTTCCGCTACCTGGGCGGCCCGAACGCGCACCTGCTGCCCGTTCCGATGATGAACATCCTGAACGGCGGCTCGCACGCCGACTCCAACGTGGACATCCAGGAGTTCATGATCGCCCCCATCGGCGCGGAGTCCTTCTCCGAGGCCCTGCGCTGGGGCGCCGAGGTCTACCACACCCTCAAGAAGGTGCTGAAGACCAAGGGCCTGTCCACCGGCCTCGGCGACGAGGGCGGTTTCGCCCCGAACCTGGAGTCCAACCGCGCCGCCCTCGACCTCATCCTCGAGGCCATCAAGGAGGCCGGCTACACCCCCGGCGAGCAGATCGCCCTCGCGCTGGACGTCGCCGCCTCCGAGTTCTACAAGGACGGCGTCTACACCTTCGAGGGCAAGGAGCGCTCCGCCGCCGAGATGACGGAGTACTACGCCGACCTCGTCGCGTCGTACCCGCTCGTCTCCATCGAGGACCCGCTGTTCGAGGACGACTGGGCCGGCTGGAACGCCATCACCGAGAAGCTGGGCGACAAGGTCCAGATCGTCGGCGACGACCTCTTCGTCACCAACCCGGAGCGCCTCGCCCGCGGCATCGAGGAGGGCTCCGCCAACGCCCTGCTCGTCAAGGTCAACCAGATCGGCTCGCTGACCGAGACCCTGGACGCCGTCGAGATGGCCCAGCGCAACGGCTTCAAGTGCATGATGTCCCACCGCTCCGGCGAGACCGAGGACGTCACCATCGCCGACCTCGCCGTGGCCGTGAACTGCGGTCAGATCAAGACCGGCGCCCCGGCCCGCTCGGACCGCGTCGCGAAGTACAACCAGCTGCTGCGCATCGAGGAGATCCTCGACGACGCCGCGGTGTACGCCGGCCGCTCCGCCTTCCCCCGCTTCAAGGGCTGACGGCAGCAGGACGGCAAGTAGGAAGCGTCGTACGTACGTCCCCGTACTCGGTCCCGTACCGTGTGCGGGGACGTACGCACGTGCACGCAGGAGAAGAAGGGGAAACGGGACATGGCCGTGAAGGACCGGGACCGGGACCGTTTCTCCACCGCGACCCGGCTGAAGGTGCTCGGTGAGCAGACGGCGGCCCGGGTCTACCGCTCCCAGACCAAGCGCCAGGCCCGCCGCTCCCGGCTGACCGGCCGGGCCGCGCTGCTCGCCCTCGTCCTCTGCTCGATGATCGTGGCGCTCGCCTATCCCATAAGGCAGTACGTCTCCCAGCGCGCCGACATCGCCGACATGCAGCGGCAGCGTCAGGAGGCGCGCGAGCGGGTCGAGGAGTTGCGCGACCTCAAGGCGCGCTGGCAGGACGACGCGTACGCCGAGCAGCGCATCCGGGAGCGGCTGCACTATGTGATGCCGGGCGAGACCGGCTACACCATGATCGACCCGGACGCCGCGAAGCAGTCCCGTACGACGCAGGGGGCGGCCGACCGCCCCTGGTACACCAATGTCTGGGACGGCGTCGACAAGGCCGACGCCGCCGACAGCTGAACGGCCACCTTCGTGACCGTGAACCGATGAGCCACACCGAGGACTTGAGTAGCAGGTTATGCAGACCCCTCCGCCGACCACCCCGCGCACCGAGCCGACCGACGCCGACGTCGAGGCCTTCCAGCAGCAGCTCGGGCGCCCGCCGCGCGGGCTGCGCGCGATCGCGCACCGCTGCCCGTGCGGGCAGCCGGACGTCGTCGAGACGGCGCCGCGCCTGCCGGACGGAACGCCCTTCCCCACGACGTACTACCTGACGTGCCCGCGCGCGGCCTCCGCGATCGGCACGCTGGAGGCGAACGGCGTGATGAAGGAGATGACGCAGCGGCTGGCGACGGACCCCGAGCTGGCCGCCGCGTACCGGGCCGCGCACGAGGACTACATCGCCCGCCGGGACGAGATCGAGGTCCTGGAGGGCTTCCCGAGCGCGGGTGGCATGCCGGACCGCGTGAAGTGCCTGCACGTCCTCGTCGGGCACTCGCTGGCCGCCGGTCCCGGCGTCAACCCGCTGGGCGACGAGGCGATCGCGATGCTGCCGGAGTGGTGGGCGAAGGGCCCGTGCGTGGTGTCCGCGACCGAGCCCGCGAAGGAGGACGACCAGTGACCCGGGTCGCCGCCGTCGACTGCGGTACGAACTCCATCCGGCTCCTCGTCGCCGACGCCGACCCGGCCACCGGTGAACTCGTCGAGCTGGACCGGCGCATGACCATCGTCCGGCTCGGCCAGGGCGTCGACCGTACGGGCCGGCTGGCCCCCGAGGCGCTGGAGCGGACCTTCGCGGCCTGCCGGGAGTATGCGGCGGCCATCAAGGAGCTCGGCGCCGAGCGGGTCCGCTTCGTGGCCACCTCCGCCTCCCGTGACGCCGAGAACCGGGACGAGTTCGTCCGCGGGGTGTTCGACATCCTCGGTGTCGAGCCCGAGGTGATCTCCGGTGACCAGGAGGCCGAGTTCTCCTTCACCGGAGCGACCAAGGAGCTGAAGGGGCGCGCCGACCTCGCCAGGCCGTACCTGGTCGTGGACATCGGCGGCGGCTCCACCGAGTTCGTCGTCGGCGACGAACACGTGCGCGGCGCCCGCTCCGTGGACATCGGCTGCGTACGGCTGACCGAGCGGCACCTCGTCCGGGACGGGGTCGTCTCCGACCCCCCGCGGCCGGAGCAGATCGCCGCGATCCGCGCCGACATCGAGGCCGCGCTGGACCTCGCCGAGCGGGACGTCCCCCTGCGGGAGGCGCACACCCTGGTCGGGCTCGCCGGTTCGGTGACGACCCTGTCCGCGATCGCCCAGGATCTGCCCGCGTACGACTCGGTGGCCATCCACCACTCCCGGGTCTCCCACGACCGCGTCCGGGAGATCACCGAGTGGCTGCTGCGGTCGACGCACGCCGAGCGGGGGGCGGTGCCGTCGATGCACCCTGGGCGCGTGGACGTGATCGCGGCGGGCGCCCTCGTCCTCCTCTCGATCATGGAACGGATCGGCGCGGCGGAGGTCGTGGTGAGCGAACACGACATTCTGGATGGAATCGCCTGGTCCGCGGCTTGAGCGAGGCGCGGGACCCCGGGTGCGTTTCGGGGTTCTCCCGGTCGCCCGGCGGCGCCTGTGAGCGAGTGTTTACTACTCGCCGGTAGCCTCGCTTGAGCTGTTCGGATAACGTATGAGCGCGCCCGAGGGGTGCTTCGGCACCCCTCGTCGATCCGCCGTCGAGAAACTTCGTGAAGTTCTTCACAAGAGAATCGGCCCTGTTGAGCGATGTTTTGAGGCTCCACAGAGCCTTCGAGGGCTCCGGGGGGTCAACGGAGCTCCCCCGAGGGGCTTTCGCGGGGGTCTCGTCTGTGTGAAACCAGAGGGTGGTTCGGGGGGTTCGCGGGCCCGGAACGGCAGTTCACGCGGCCTTGACATCGGTCATTCACGCAGGTCGGTTCCCCTGGTCCACCACGACCTGCGACATGAGGGCCGCGCAGTGTAGCAGAGGGTGTGAAGAAGCTTGTGAAGGGGCGCACGAGCGACCCCCGGATGGCGGGTACATACTCGATGGCATGAGCACCACGGAGCGTCCCAGGATCCTCGTAGTAGGCGGTGGGTACGTAGGCCTGTACGCAGCTCGGCGCATCCTCAAGAAGATGCGCTACGGCGAGGCGACCGTCACGGTCGTCGACCCCCGGTCGTACATGACCTACCAGCCCTTCCTCCCCGAAGCCGCCGCCGGCAGCATCTCCCCCCGGCACGTCGTCGTCCCGCTGCGACGCGTGCTGCCGAAGGCGGAGGTCCTCACCGGTCGGGTCACCACCATCGACCAGGACCGCAAGGTCGCCTCGATCGCCCCGCTGGTCGGCGAGGCGTACGAGCTGCCCTTCGACTACCTGGTCGTCGCGCTCGGCGCGGTCTCCCGCACCTTCCCGATCCCCGGCCTCGCCGAACAGGGCATCGGTATGAAGGGCATCGAGGAGGCCATCGGCCTGCGCAACCACGTGCTCGAGCAGCTCGACAAGGCCGACTCCACGACCGACGAGGACGTCCGCCGCAAGGCGTTGACCTTCGTCTTCGTGGGCGGTGGCTTCGCCGGCGCCGAGACCATCGGCGAGGTCGAGGACATGGCCCGCGACGCCGCGAAGTACTACAAGAACGTGTCCCGCGAGGACATGCGCTTCGTGCTCGTCGACGCCGCCGACAAGATCCTCCCCGAGGTCGGCCCGAAGCTCGGCCAGTACGGCAAGGAGCACCTGGAGGGCCGTGGGGTCGAGGTCTACCTCAACACCTCCATGGACTCCTGCGTCGACGGCCACGTCGTGCTGAAGAACGGCCTCGAGGTCGACTCCAACACGATCGTCTGGACCGCCGGCGTCAAGCCGAACCCGGTCCTCTCGCGCTACGGCCTGCCGCTCGGCCCCCGCGGTCACGTGGACGCCCAGCCGACCCTCCAGGTCACCGGCACCGACTACATCTGGACCGCGGGCGACAACGCCCAGGTTCCGGACGTCGCCGCCCGCAAGGCCGGCGTCGAGAACGCCTGGTGCCCGCCGAACGCCCAGCACGCGCTGCGTCAGGCGAAGGTCCTCGGCGACAACGTGGTCTCCGGCATGCGGGGCTTCCCGCAGAAGGAGTACGCGCACTCCAACAAGGGTGCGGTGGCGGGCCTCGGCCTCCACAAGGGTGTCGCGATGATCGTCATGGGCAAGATGAAGATCAAGCTCAAGGGCCGTCTCGCCTGGTACATGCACCGTGGCTACCACGGCCTCGCGATGCCGACCTGGAACCGCAAGATCCGCGTCTTCGCCGACTGGACCCTCGCGATGTTCCTCAAGCGCGAGGTCGTCTCCCTGGGCGCCATCGAGACTCCCCGCGAGGAGTTCTACGAGGCGGCCAAGCCGGCGCCGGTCGCCGCGGCCCCGGCCAAGACCGAGGAGAAGGCCAAGACCGAGGAGAAGGCCAAGGCCTCCTGACCCTCCCGGTCACCCTTCGACCGACCCGAAGGACCTCCCGCCATCCGTGGTGCGGGAGGTCCTTCGGCGTTCGCGGGAGAGCTCGGGGGTCCGGTGCGTCGGCGGGTGCGGACGCGGGCGGGTGGGGGCTTGTCGCGCAGGTTCCCGCGCACCTGAGAAGCAGGGCCGTGCCCGTGCGTATCGGCCCGCCGGGCCGTCGTCCTCAGGAGCGCGGACAACCCCCACCCACCCGCACCCGAACAACACACCTCACCGGGGACTACAGCGAAGCCCCGCCCGTGTTTACCGTGACACTGGACATTCCGGGATCTCTTGTCACGGAGGTGTGCGCCATGCAGGACGCCGCGTCGCGGCTGAAGACCCTGTTCGAGCAGGTGTCCGGGGTTCCGCTCCCGGTCCGGCTGCGGGCCTGGGACGGATCGACGGCAGGCCCGCCGGAGGCCCCCGTGGTCGTGGTACGGAACCGCAGGGCCCTGCGCCGGCTGCTGTGGAAGCCGGGCGAACTGGGCCTGGCCCGCGCCTGGGTCGCCGGTGACCTCGGCATCGACGGGGACCTGTACGCCGTACTGGACCTGGTGGCCGGACACGTGTGGGAGCGGGACGAGGACGCCCGGAGCCTCACCGAAGCCCTGCGCGACCCGGAGTTCCGGGCGGCCGTCAAGGGCCTGCTCAAGCTGGCCGGCCCCGCCGTCGTCCTCCCGCCAGAACCGCCCCGCGAGGAGGTCCGCGCCCGCCACCGGCACACCAGGAGCACCGACAGACGAGCCGTCAGCCACCACTACGACGTGGGCAACGACTTCTACGAGATCGTCCTCGGCCGGTCGATGGTGTACTCCTGCGCCTACTGGACGGCCTCCGACGGCACCACCACCCTCGAAGCCGCCCAGCACGACAAGCTCGACCTCATCTGCCGCAAACTCGGCCTGACCCCGGGCACGCGACTCCTCGACGTCGGCTGTGGCTGGGGTTCCATGGCCGTGCACGCGGCCCGTGAGTACGGCGTGCACGTCGTCGGCGTCACCCTCTCCCAGGAGCAGGCCGCGTACGCCCGTAAACGCGTCGCCGACGAGGGCCTGACGGACCGGGTCGAGATCCGTGTCCAGGACTACCGCGACGTCACCGATGGGCCCTACGACGCGATCTCCTCCGTCGGCATGGCCGAACACGTCGGCGCCGACAGGTACCTGGAGTACGCCAAGGACCTGTACCGGCTCCTCGCCCCCGGCGGACGGCTGCTCAACCACCAGATCTCACGGCGGCCGCAGTGCGACGAGAGCACCTACTCCGTCGACGGATTCATCGACGCCTACGTCTTCCCGGACGGTGAACTCGCCCCCGTCGGCACCACCGTCAGCAGACTCGAGCGCGCCGGGTTCGAGGTCCGTGACGTGGAAGCCCTCCGCGAGCACTACGCGCTCACCCTGCGCGCCTGGGTCACCAACCTCGAAGCCCGCTGGGCGCAGGCGACCGCCCTCGTCGGCCCCGGCCGCGCCCGCGTGTGGCGCCTCTACATGGCCGCCTCCGCCCTCGGCTTCGAACGCAACCGCCTCGGCGTCAACCAGGTGCTGGCCGTACGGCCTCCGGAAGGGGGTGCGTCGGGGCTCCCGCTCAGGGCCCGGACCTGGGGGGCCTGAGCGCCCGTACGAGGGCGTGAGCGGCCATGTGCGGGCGGCGCGAGTGGGCCTCCGTTCCGATGCGGAACGGGGGCCCACTCCTGCTGTCGTCATGTCTCCCGCGCGGCTACTCCGACTTGATCGCCGACAGCATGTTGAGCTTCGCCGCGCGGCGGGCGGGCCACAGCGCGGCCAGGATGCCGACCGTGGCGGCGAGGAGGAGGAACAGGGCCATCCGGGCCCAGGGGACGACCAGTTCGTACGTCGGCATCCTGCTGGCGATGAGTTCGCCGGCGGCCCAGCCGAAGAAGACGCCGAGGCCGATGCCGAGGACACCGCCGAAGAGGGAGATGACGAGGGACTCCAGACGGACCATCCGCTTGATGCCCCGTCGGTCGAGACCGATCGCGCGGAGCATGCCGATCTCCTGGGAACGCTCGAAGACCGACATGGCGAGGGTGTTGATGACCCCGAGGACGGCGACGATCACGGCCATGGCCAGCAGGCCGTACAGCATGTTCAGCATCAGCGTGAACATCTTCGCGATGTCGTCGGAGAGGTCCTGCCCGCTCTGGACCTTGATCGCCGGGTTCTCGCCGAGGGCCTTCTCCAGCCGGTCCTTGGTGGTGTCGGAGGCACCGGCCGAGGTCTTGACCATGACCATCATGTCGGCCGGGTCGGCTGCGGCCGGCAGGCGCCCGGTCAGCGTCGCGTTGTCCAGGAGGATGCCCCGGATCAGCTCGTTGCTCTCGTAGACCCCGGCGACCG
The DNA here is from genome assembly GCF_001550375.1 of Streptomyces europaeiscabiei. Taxonomy (GTDB): domain Bacteria; phylum Actinomycetota; class Actinomycetes; order Streptomycetales; family Streptomycetaceae; genus Streptomyces; species Streptomyces europaeiscabiei. Next base: position 16,330 of record NZ_LRTR01000325.1, read on the forward strand.
TCAGCTTCTGCTTCTCGCCGCCCTGGAAGCCCGCGGTGAACTCCGAACCGGCCTTCCAGCCGCGCCGCTCGGCGGTGTCCGCGTCCACGACGACGTCCGCGCCGCCCACCTTGAACGTCCCGTCGTCGACGGGGAGGTCGGTGAGCTTGCCGATGTCCGAGCCGTTGACCCCGGTGAGGTACTCGGTCTCGCCCTCGATACGGGACTCCGCGTTGCGCAGCGACGACGTGGCCGTGACGCCCTCGGTGGCGGAGAGCTCCTTCTCCACTTCGGGGGAGAGGAAGCTGCCGTTGGCCATCGAGACGACGTAGTCCGCCTTGATCGCGTCGGCGGCCATCCTGGCGATGGACTGCTGCAGGCTGCCCGCCATCACTGTCATACCGGTGATCAGCGTCAGGCCGATCATCAGCGCCGAGGCGGTCGCGGCGGTGCGGCGCGGATTGCGCACGGAGTTCTGCCGGGCGAGCTTGCCGGAGATCCCGAAGACCCGCATGAGGGGCGCCCCGGCCGCGATCAGAGGGCGGGAGAGGAGGGGCGTGAGGACGAACACGCCGATGATCAGGAGAACCGCACCGACGCCCATCGGAGCCTGACCGTCCGAGCCGTCCATGGTGGTGGCGTACAGGACGGTGGCCACGCCCGCGCCCGCGAGCAGCGCGCCGATCGTGTTCCGCACGACGAGCGACTTGGTCGTCGCCGCCGCGTGGACGCTGCTCATCGCGGCGACCGGCGGGATCTTCGCCGCGCGGCGGCCCGGCAGCCAGGCGGCCGTCATCGTGATCAGCACGCCCACGAGCAGGGCGGTGGCGACCGTGCCGGGGGAGACCACCAGCGGGCCGTCCGGGACGGTCTCGCCGAGGGCGCCGATCAGGGCCCGCATCCCCGCTCCGATGCCGACACCGGCGGCGAGACCGGTGACCGCGGCGACCGTGCCCACCACGAACGCCTCGATCAGCACGGACCGCGTCACCTGGCGGCGGGAGGCGCCCACCGCCCGCAGCAGCGCCAACTCCTTGGTGCGCTGGGCGACGAGCATCGTGAAGGTGTTGGCGATGATGAACGTGCCCACGAACAGGGCGATCCCGGCGAAGACCAGCAGCGCGTTCTTCAGGCCGCTCATTTCGGCGGCGATCTGTGTGGCCTGGTCGTCGGCGAGCTGCTCACCGGTGGTGGTGTAGGCGGAGTCCTCGGGGAGCATCTTGTCGATGGCCGCCTTGAGCTGGGCCTGGCTGGTGCCGGCCGCCGCCGTCACGGCGATCTCGTCGTACTCGCCCTCCATGTGGAAGAGCTTCTGCGCGGTCGCCGTGTCGAACAGGGCGAGGCTGCCGCCGGCCGCGACATTGCCGTCGTCCGTCGTGAAGATCCCGGTGACGGTGGGCTTCAGGACCGGCCCGTCGACGGACAGGCGGATCGTGTCGCCCACCTTGTACCCGGCGCGCTTCGCGGTCTGCGAGTCGATGGCGACCTCGTTCTCGCCCTTGGGCGCGCGGCCGCCGTCCCGGATCGGATACCGGGGGTCGTCCGTCCCCCAGAGGTTCCCGCCCTGCGACTGGAAGCCGCCGCCGATCAGCTTGCCGTCCTTGTCGGCGAGGGCGGTGAACCCGCTCACCACACCGATCGCCGACTCGGCGCCGGGCGCCCGCTCGACCTTCTTCAGCAGCTCCGGCGTCAGCTTCGGCTGCTCCGCGAGGCTGTCGCCCTCGTCCGGGCGGTACCCCGCCCCGATCGAGACGTCCACGTGGTCGAAGCCCTTGGCCGAACTCTTCTGGAGCGCTTCCGAGATGGTGTTCGTGAAGACCAGCGTGCCCGACACGAAGGCGACGCCGAGCATCACCGCGAGCACGGTCATGAGAAGCCTGGCCTTGTGCGAGAGCACGTTGCGCAGGGCGGTACGGAACATGAGTGGGGTCCCTGTCAGGGGTCGGAGGGGTGACGGTGGTGGGTGGTGGCGGGTGATCGAGCGCTGTCTGGCGGGCCGATTCCCGAACTCCCCTAGCTCGTACGGCCCTTGGTGTCGAACCTCTTCATGCGGTCCAGGACGGAGTCCGCCGTCGGCTCGTGGATCTCGTCCACGAGGCGTCCGTCGGCGAGGAAGACGACCCGGTCCGCGTACGCCGCGGCCACCGGGTCGTGCGTCACCATCACCACGGTCTGCCCCAACTCCCGTACGGAGTTGCGCAGGAAGCCCAGCACCTCGGCGCCGGCCCGGGAGTCGAGGTTTCCGGTCGGCTCGTCCCCGAAGATGATGTCCGGCCGGGAGGCGAGCGCCCGCGCCACGGCCACGCGCTGCTGCTGGCCGCCGGAGAGCTGGGCGGGCCGGTGGCTCAACCGGTCGGCGAGGCCCACCATCCGGATCACGGTGTCCAGCCACTGTTTGTCCGGCTTGCGGCCCGCGATGTCCATCGGGAGGGTGATGTTCTCCAGTGCCGTGAGCGTCGGCAGCAGGTTGAACGCCTGGAAGATGAAGCCGATCTTGTCCCGGCGGAGCTTGGTGAGCTGCTTGTCCTTCAGCGAGCCCAGCTCGGTCTCGCCGATCCGGACGGAGCCCGCCGAGAAGGTGTCCAGACCCGCCACGCAGTGCATCAGCGTGGACTTGCCGGACCCCGAGGGGCCCATGATCGCGGTGAACTGGGCCTGCCGGAAGTCGATGGAGACCTGGTCCAGCGCGACCACCCGGGTCTCGCCCTGCCCGTAGACCTTCGACAGTTCCGTGGCGCGGGCGGCCACGGTGGTGGCCCGGTCGGCGAGGGGAGTGGTGGTCACGGGTGGGAACTCCTTGCGGGGCGACGGCGGTTGGGGTGTTCGAGGACGGCCTGTGGTGTGCCGGGGCGTGCCGCGGGACATGCCGGAGGCCGTTCGTTTCGTGGATGCCTCCATCGTCCCGACCGAGGGGCGCCGTGTAGTCAGCCGTTGTCCTGGTTCCGGGGGCAGACTTCTGACGGACAGAGGGGCGGCGCGTCATACCTGGGGATGACGGCGAGCTCCGACCGGGGTGGGCGAGCTCCGACCGGGGTGCGGGTCGCCATGACCGACGAGCTGGGCCGCCATGACCGACGTGAGTCGGTGCGTCACCGCGCGTGTCCTCGGCGGGGCGCTCGTTCGGGCGGTGAAATTCCGTCATTCCGCATACGCCCGGTCGTGCCGTCCGCAAGGCTGTTGGCAAGTGCGGATGGCGTGTTCCGTGGGCTGATGCACCCTCAGACGTCAATAAAATAAGACAACATCGGTCCGCACGTCGACTGTTCGGGGGAAGCGTCCCGATAGGCTCGGAAGCTCAGCGCGGAGCCCATGGCCTGCCCGGATGGTGGAATGCAGACACGGCGAGCTTAAACCTCGCTGCCCCTCGCGGGCGTACCGGTTCAAGTCCGGTTCCGGGCACCTCCGACCAAACCTGAACATTTCCTTTCGCACCCTCATGTACCGCCCCGGGGCGACATGCGCCCCGCACCCCCTCCCGGGCGCACGCTGTCTCCATGGCCCCAGGCGCTCCTTCGGGTCCTCCGGGAGGCCCCTGTGCGACTCCCGAGGGTCACAGTGGACTTCCTCGCCCACCATGTCGCCCGTCCAGTCCTTCCCGTCCCGTCCGGTTCGTCCGGTCCGTCAGGTCCGTCCGGTCCGTGTCGCCGTGGTGCCGACGAGATCCCCGGAGACGGCACCTTCATCGTCGGTGAGGACAACGAGCCCGGTACGTATCGGAGCGACGGACCGCAGGGCGGGGTTGTCACCTACTGCTCCTGGGGGCGGCTGAGCGGCACCGGGCGGGACGCGCAGGACGTCATCGCCGCCAACGGCGGCTCGGGGCAGGACACCGTCACCGTCGAAGAGGGTGACAGGGCCTTCAGGACCAGTGGGTGCGAGCCGTGGAAGCGGGTCGGCTGGCGGGGCGCGGTAGTGGTTGATCTCTGGACGATCGCGGGCGTGTACCGGGTTGGTCATGGGTTGGGGGGTGTGGGACGGGGAATCACGGAGACGCGTAGCGTGTTCGATGACAAGGCAGGGAAAGATCCTCCCCAAGCAGTAGAGTCAATCCTTTGCCTACCTATTACTCTTGAGCCAAGGCCACGCAGGGTGGCCATGGAGGAGTGAAATGAGGAGCAGCAACCCGGTCTTCTCGCGACGGGGGTTCAGCCGCGACAACGGCCACGCGGGCTTCAACACCGCGCCGCAGGCCGGGGGAGCAGCTGTCGGCACCCAGGGCAGCCCTTACGCCCAGGGTGGCAACCCGTACGCGACGAACCCGTACGCCCAGCAGGACGTACAGCACGGTGTCCCGCCGCAGGCCCCGGCCCGCACGGGCGCCATGACGATGGACGACGTCGTCATGCGCTCGGCCATGACGCTCGGCACGGTAGTCGTCGGCGCGATCCTGGCCTGGGCCCTCCTGCCGGTGACGCCCACCAGCTTCGGCCTGGCCATCGGCGCCGCGCTCATCGCCTTCGTCCTGGCGATGGTGCAGTCCTTCAAGCGCAAGGCCTCGCCCGCGCTGATCCTGGCATACGCGGCCTTCGAGGGTGTCTTCCTCGGCGTGCTCAGCGAGATGTTCAACTCGCAGTGGAGCGGCGCGCCCTTCCAGGCGGTGCTCGGCACCATGGCTGTCTCCGGTGCCACCCTCCTGGTCTACAAGGCGGGCTGGATCCGGGTCACCGCGCGGTACGCCCGCATCGGTATGACCATCGCGATCGCCTTCATCCTCGTCATGGCGGTCAACCTGCTCCTCGTCGTCTTCGGGCTCGCCCCGGACGGCGGACTGCGCAGCATGGGCCCGCTCGGCGCGATCGTCGGCATCCTCGCGATCCTCCTCGGCGCGTTCTTCCTGACCCTCGACTTCAAGCAGATCGAGGACGGCATCGCCTACGGCGCCCCGCGCGACGAGGCATGGCTGGCCGCGTTCGGCCTGACCATGACCCTCGTGTGGATCTACGTCGAGATGCTCCGTCTGGTCGCCATCTTCAGCGGCGACGACTAGGAACACGGGCTGACCCCGTACCGCTGTGAAGGGCCCCCGAACCGTGAGGTTCGGGGGCCCTTCGTAGGTTCTCGGCGGCTTCAGCGGAACTTCCGCGCGGCCCTCCTCAGGTCGTACTCGTGAATGATCGCTTTGGCGTGGCCGTACGCGAGGTCGTACTCGTGCCGGAGCCAGCTGACCTTCTCCTCGAAGTTGGGGAGAGCGGGGCCTTCGTCGACTTTGCGGATCCAGTCGGAGATTTCACGACCGGTGCAATGGGGGATGCGGGCGAGCAGATTGCGATGGGTCTCCTCGGAGAAGACTTGGGACATCGGCGCCTCCGGGCGAAAGGGAAATGTAAGCCGGTCCTTCAGGTCACGTTGCCTGAGTGGCGGCCTGTTGGCAACAGTCAGGTCGGGGCGCGTACTCTCGCGGCGTGCTTGATACGACACCGTTGACCCGTGCCGTGGAACATTTCGCCGACCGGTTGCGGGCCGCACCGCAGAGCCGGCTGCAGCGGGGCGCCGCCGCGGAGGCGCTGGGGCTGGCCAGGGAGATGGCACTGCGTGCCCAGCGGTTGGAGGCGCCCGAGGGGCCTCTTCGCGAGATGCCGGATGTGGGGATGTTCGCGGCGGCCGATCAGGTCATGGTCGCCGGGAACGATCTCGCGCTGGTTCTGGGCGACGAGGGGGCGCTGACGGAGGCCGTGGGGCTGGTGGAGGAGGCTCAGCGGCGGGCCGGGGTGTGAGGTGAGCGCCTGGCGGCAGCGCCCGGGAGCTCGGGGCGCTGGTGGTCGGGCGGCTGCGGATGTGCGGGGGCTGGTCGCGCCTTCCCCGCGCCCCTGAAGGGCGCGGCCGCTCTCGGCGGCGAGAAGGCACCAGCCAGAAGTACTGCCTACGGCGTCCTGAAGCGGCCCTGAGGCATCGGCATCGCCCTCACAGCGACGCGATCACCCGGTCCGCCAGGATGTAGACCATGTCGTCACCGCACTCGAACGTGAGGGCGTACGCGCCCGAGATGCCCGAGCCGCCCAGCAGGACGGGGATGTCACCGGTCTGGAGCGCCACGGCGAGGCGTTCGGCGGTTTCGCGGTGGCCGGGGGTCATGCAGAGCGTGGTGCCGTCGGCGAAGACGTAGACGTCGAGGGTGCCGAGGGGCCCCGGTCGGACGTCGGCCAGCTCGGTGCGGGACGCGGCGAGGTCCTCCAGGCAGGCGACCGTGCGCTCGTGGTCGTTGGTGACCGGCGACTGCACCGGCACGAAATCGGGGTGCGAGGGGTGCCGGCGGCGGGCCGCGGCCAGCTCGGCGGACTCCCCGACGTACTCGTCGCCCTCGAGGCTCGGCTCGATCACCGGCTCCAGGTGCTCCAGACCCGCGAAATCGGACTGCCGGGGCAGGAACAGGTCACTGTCGGGCAGACCCAGCAGGGAGGGCGCGTCGGAGACGTCACGGGACTCCTGGGCGGCCCAGAACGCCCGCGCCTCGGCAAGCTCACGCTCCCGCTCCTCGGCGAGCGCCTCGGCGACGGCGGCGCGTATCTCCTCCGTGTCGGCGGCCGGACGCGCCGCCGG
>NZ_LRTR01000326.1 GCF_001550375.1 Streptomyces europaeiscabiei
GCCGCCGGTACCGGGGCGCGCACCCCGGTGGCCCGGCTCGCGGCCAGCTCGGTGCGCAAGGCAGCTACCTCTCGGCGCAGCCCCGTGAGGGTGCGCAGGACGGCGACGCCCACGGCGGCGGTGGCGGCCGTGGTGAGCAGCAAGGCGATCGGCATAGCGCTCACTGACGTACTCCCGGTTCAAAGTCGACCCCCGACTTCCTACATCAGCTTGAAGGGCGGACTAACCAGCTGTCAGTGCGTAACGTCACGAAACGGGCAGGGATCTGGTCCCGATGTTTGGTGGTGAAACGGCTCTGACCTGCGTAAATCCCTCTCCGGAGGGAGATAGGTCACATCCTGGGGGAGATTGGATCACAAAATGGCCCGGAGTCCCCCAGGGATGGGGACTCCGGGCCACGGCATCGCGGTGCGCATCCGAACGGTTACGGCTCCGCGCGCGGGCGGGCGGTCAGCTGAGGCGCTCGATGACCATCGCCATGCCCTGGCCGCCGCCGACGCACATCGTCTCCAGACCGAACTGCTTGTCGTGGAACTGGAGGGAATTGATGAGCGTGCCGGTGATGCGGGCGCCGGTCATGCCGAAGGGGTGGCCGACGGCGATCGCGCCGCCGTTCACGTTCAGCTTGTCCAGCGGGATGTCCAGGTCGCGGTAGGAGGGGATCACCTGGGCGGCGAAGGCCTCGTTGATCTCGAACAGGTCGATGTCGTCGACGGTGAGGCCCGCGCGGGACAGGGCCTGCTTCGACGCCTCCACCGGGCCGTAGCCCATGATCTCGGGGGAGAGCCCGGAGACGCCCGTCGAGACGATCCGGGCGAGCGGGGTCAGGCCCAGGTCGCGGGCCTTCGTGTCCGACATGATCACGAGGGCGGCGGCGCCGTCGTTGAGCGGGCAGCAGTTGCCGGCGGTGACCAGGCCGTCCTCGCGGAAGACCGGCTTCAGGCCCTGCACGGCCTCCAGGGTGACGCCCGCGCGCGGGCCGTCGTCCTTGCCGACGACCGTGCCGTCGGGCAGGGTCACCGGGGTGATCTCGCGCTCCCAGAAGCCCTTCTTGATGGCTTCCTCGGCGAGGTTCTGCGAGCGGACGCCGAACTCGTCCATGTCCTCGCGGGTCACGCCCCACTGGCGGGCCAGGTTCTCCGCGGTCTGCCCCATCGCGATGTACGGGTCGGGGAGCAGGCCGTCCTCGCGCGGGTCGTGCCAGGAGGCGCCCACCGACTTGGAGACGGTTTCCGTGCGGGCCTGGGCCTCGGCGAACAGGGGGTTGCGGGCGGTGGGGATGTCGCTCGTGCCGCGCGCGGTGCTGCTGACGACCTCCACGCCCGCCGAGATGAAGACGTCGCCCTCGCCGGCCTTGATGGCGTGCAGAGCCATGCGGGACGTCTGGAGCGAGGAGGAACAGTAACGGGTGACCGTGCAGCCCGGCAGGTGGTCCATGCCCAGCTGTACGGCGACGATACGGCCCAGGTTGTGGCCCTGCTCGCCGCCGGGCAGGCCGCAGCCGAGCATCAGGTCGTCGATGTCCTTCGGGTCCAGCTCGGGGACCTTCGCGAGGGCGGCCGCGACGATCGTGGCGGTCAGGTCGTCGGGGCGCAGGTCCTTCAGCGAGCCCTTGAAAGCGCGGCCGATGGGGGAGCGGGCGGCTGAGACGATCACGGCTTCGGGCATCACGGCTCCATTGGCATGCGAACGGAAAGCAGGGCTGTGGGGGAAGTTACCCGTACGTATGGGCTCGGTCACGGCTGGAGGGGTGTGACTCCGACCGCACTTTTCTAAGCGCTTGCTTTTTTTGGGTGGGGCGCTCAGTGGCTCGGGGTGCGCTGTGATCGGGTGGGTGTGGGTGTGGGTGTGGGTGCGGGTGCGGGTGTAGGTGCGAGTGCGGGTGGGTGGGGGCTGGTCGCGCAGTTCCCCGCGCCCCTGAAAAGCAGGGGCTGCGCCCCTTGCTTCCCGGGCCCACCGGTCCGTCGCCTTCGGCCCACCGGCCTGTCGCTTCCCGGGCCCGCCGGTGGCCGTGGTCTTCCGGACCCACCGGCCCATCGCCGTTCAAGCCCACCGACCTGTCGCCTTCCGGGCCCACCGGTCCGTCGCCTTCGGCCCACCGGCCTGTCGCTTCCCGGGCCCACCGGTGGCCGTGGCCTTCCGGGCCCACCGGCCCGTCGCCTTCCGGGCCCACCGGCCCGTCGTCTTCCAGGTCCGCAGGGGCCCGGTCTTTCAGGGGCGCGGGGAACTGCGCGAGAAGCCCCACCGGAGCCGACCCGCCAGCGCACCCGCGCCCTTCA
>NZ_LRTR01000327.1 GCF_001550375.1 Streptomyces europaeiscabiei
GCTTGAGCAGGGCCCAGGGCCCACGCGGCCCCGTAGGCATCGCGGCCGTCACCTCGGTGCCGGCCTCGGACGCGGCCTCGGCGGCCGCGCGGGCCACCGGCAGGAAACCCTCGCGGCGGCTGACATCCGGCCGCTCCTCCTCCGGCCAGAGGCCGAGCGCCGCGCAGACCGTCGGCAGGAGCGCCATCGCCGCGGTCGCGTACCCCTCCGCGGAGGGGTGGTAGTTGTCGGGGCCGAACAGCTCGCGGGGGTTCTGTTCGAACTCGGGGCCGAGGAGGTCGCCCAGCGACACGGTGCGGCCGCCCTGTTCGACGGTTCCGATCGTCTGGGCGGCCGCCAGTTGACGGGAGGCGCGGCGGGCGAGCCAGCGCAACGGTTGCTGCACGGGCTCGATCGTGCCGAGGTCGGGACAGGTGCCCACCACCACCTCTGCCCCGGCGGTCCGCAGACGCCGTACGGCCGCCGAGAGGTGGCGCACCGAGCGGGTCGGGGGCATCCGGTGGGTCACGTCGTTCGCGCCGATCATGATCACGCAGACGTCGGGGACCTGGACCGGATCCTCCAGAACCAGCACCACCTGCCGGTCGAGGTCGTCCGACTGGGCGCCCGGCAGCGCGACGTTCCGCAACCGCACCGGGCGCTCGGCCACCGCGGCGAGCCCGGAGGCGATGAGGGCGCCCGGCGTCTGCCGGGCCCGGTGGACGCCCTGGCCGGCGGCCGTGGAGTCGCCGAGCATGACGAGCCGGAGCGGGGGATCGTCGGGGGCGTCGTACGTATTGCCGTACGAGCTGTACGCACGGCCGTACCGACTGCCGTACCCGCGGCCGTAGAGGCCCTCCGCGCTCGGCGGATGCGGGCTGTGTCCGTTGCCCACCACCCGCTTGGCCATCCGCACCTCGGCCAGCAGCACACCCACGGCGGCCGCACCCACCAGTCCGATGCCACCACCGCCGTAAGCCGCGCCCGCCGCGATGCGCCGGGCCACCCTCGCCCTAGACATGCTCGACATACGTCGCCGCCACCTCCTTCTAGCCGTACACCCACTCATTGCCCCGTACCGGCCCTCGGCCAATCCCGACGGGAGGTGAACAGGGAGGAGAAGAGTGAGAGCGGGGGCTTAGGCTGGCGGAACAATACGACATCCCTTTTTGCAGCTCCGGAGACAACGGTGCAATTCCACGACTCGATGATCAGCCTCGTCGGCAACACCCCGCTGCTGAGGCTCAACAGCGTGACCGAGGGCATTCGGGCGACCGTCCTGGCCAAGGTCGAGTACTTCAATCCCGGCGGTTCCGTGAAGGACCGCATCGCGCTGCGCATGATCGAGGCGGCGGAGAAGAGCGGTGAACTGCAGCCCGGCGGCACGATCGTCGAGCCCACCAGCGGAAACACGGGGGTGGGGCTCGCCATCGTGGCCCAGCAGAAGGGGTACAAGTGCATCTTCGTGTGCCCCGACAAGGTGAGCACCGACAAGATCAACGTGCTCCGGGCCTACGGGGCCGAGGTCGTCGTCTGCCCGACCGCCGTCGACCCCGAGCACCCCGACTCGTACTACAACGTCTCCGACCGGCTGGTCCGTGAGACGCCCGGTGCCTGGAAGCCCGACCAGTACTCCAACCCCCACAACCCGCTCTCCCACTACCACTCGACCGGCCCTGAGCTGTGGGAGCAGACGGACGGGCGGATCACGCACTTCGTGGCGGGCGTGGGGACCGGCGGGACCATCTCCGGCACCGGCCGCTACCTGAAGGACGCCAGTGACGGCCGGGTCCAGGTCGTCGGCGCCGACCCCGAGGGGTCCGTGTACTCCGGCGGCTCCGGGCGGCCGTACCTCGTCGAGGGCGTCGGTGAGGACTTCTGGCCGACCGCCTACGACCGGACCGTCGCCGACGAGATCATCGCGGTGTCCGACAAGGACTCCTTCCAGATGACCCGGCGCCTCGCCAAGGAGGAGGGCCTGCTCGTGGGCGGCTCCTGCGGCATGGCCGTCGTCGCCGCGCTGAGGGTCGCCGAGCGGCTCGGCCCGGACGATGTGGTCGTCGTCCTGCTGCCCGACAGCGGGCGCGGCTACCTCAGCAAGATCTTCAACGACGAGTGGATGGCCGACTACGGCTTCCTGGAGGACGAGGGGCCGAGCGCGCGCGTCGCTGACGTCCTCAACGACAAGGAGCACGGCGCCATCCCCTCCCTCGTCCACATGCACCCGGACGAGACGGTCGGTCAGGCGATCGAGGTGCTGCGGGAGTACGGCGTCTCGCAGATGCCGATCGTGAAGCCGGGCGCCGGGCACCCGGACGTCATGGCCGCCGAGGTGGTCGGGTCCGTCGTCGAACGGGAGCTGCTGGACGCCCTGTTCACCCAGCGCGCCTCGCTCGACGATCCGCTGGAGAAGCACATGTCGTCGCCGCTGCCGCAGGTCGGCTCCGGTGAGCCCGTCGCCGACCTGATGTCCGTGCTCGGTACGGCGGACGCGGCGATCGTGCTGGTCGAGGGCAAGCCGAAGGGTGTCGTCAGCCGGCAGGACCTGCTCGCGTTCCTCGCCAAGGGCGGCGTGAAGCAGTAGGAGCACCGGATGCGGTGAGAGCGCCGGTCGGGGGGACGAATACCCGCAAAGGGCTCTCCGCGTCGAAAGTTTGCCTGAGGCGCGCGTTTGACTTCGCAAAAGTGGTACGAGCGCGTCACGTCCGCGCAGCACTCGCTTAACACGGGTCGGGCAGATTAGTGGGTGTCGGCAGGGCGGGAGCGGCTCCCCGCCCCGGCCGACGACCAAAACGGCGCCAAGGACCTCCGGAGCGGCTCCCGGACCTCCATGGACGCCAAGGACGCGTAAGCCCGGTCCTGACCCGGCCCGCGTCCCTCGCGGGGACCGCCGTCGTCCCGCCCCCCTTCACACGGGGGTGCGGCGGTCCCCGCGCATAGCCCTTCCTCTTGCGGCTGAACCGCCGCCGCTCTCGCGGACATGGCCGGTCGCCGTCGTGGTTCCTCGATCGATGGGTGCGGTGCTCGTCGCCGAAGGACGAGTCACTCTTCCCAGCCCGAGTCCCCGCTCTTGCCCCCGCGTCGGCGCAGGGCCGAGGAACCGCGCAGGGCCCACGCCATGTTCACGCCCACGATGCCCGCCCAGGTGACGAAGAGGCCGGGGAGTTCGGCCACGCCGCCACCGATGCCGGAGAGAGGGATGGCGACGACGAGGGAGACGACGCCGAAGCCGTAGCGTTCGCCCCAGGTGTCGCTGGACTTGGGGGAACGGCTGCCACGGGCCACCACCATCTGCTGCTCGGCGACCTGACGCCGGACCCGGCGGTCCACCGCGCCGTCGATGCGCTGGTCGACCTTCTCCAGGAACGACTCGACGAGCGCGGACTCGTAGTCCTCGCCCAGCTCTCTGCGGGCGTGCAGGGTGGCGGCGAGTTCCTTCTTCAGCTCGGGGTCCCCGAGCTGTGCGTCACGGGCATCCATACCGGTCATGCCGTTCACGGTAGGGAGCCGGGGGCCGCTTGACACTGGGGTTAGCCCCCCTGTTGCCCCACTGGTTCTCCCGCACGCCCGCCCGTCGGTTGCGCCGGCCGAGACCGCTGAGCCGGGCGTCGGCCGAGACCGCTGAGCCGAGCGTCGGCCGGACCAACGCCCGCTTCTCGTGCAGCGGCGGCGAACGGACACCCGTTGAGGAAGCATTTCCGGCGACCGCTCTCACCGGCATCTCTTGCCCCGCCTGTATAACCTCATGCAGAGTTCTCGGTGTCTGAATATTCGGTGTCTGCTCGGGGCTGGAGGCTGCGGGTGATGTCCTCTCGGATCGTGGGCGCGTCGGACGCCCCCGCCGTCGCCGTGGCGGCCGTTCCGGCCGGTCTCGTCGTCCTCGACGGGCATGCCGTCGGTGTCGCCGATGTCGTACGGCTGGCAGACGGGACCGCGCGGCCCGTGCCCGGCAGCGAGGCGATGCGGCGGGTCGAGGAGTCCTGGGACGCGGCCCGCCAGATCGCGGCGACCGGACGCGTGTACGGCCGCTCCACAGGCGTCGGCGCCAACCGCAGCGAGGACGTGCCCACCGAGGCGGCCGCCGAGCACGGTCTGCGGCTGCTGCGCAGCCACGCCGGGGCCATCGGGGAGGAGCTGCCCGCCCGGCAGGTACGGGCCATGCTCGCCGTACGCGCCAACCAGCTGCTCGCGGGCGGTGCCGGACTCCGGCCGAGCGTGGTCACGGCGCTCTGCGAGGCGCTGGAGAGCGGCGCGTACCCCGTGGTGAACGAGTTCGGGTCGGTCGGGACGGGCGACATCGCGGCGCTGGCCCAGATGGGGCTGGCGTTGGCGGGGGAGCACCCCTGGCGAGGGCCGGGAGCGGGAGGGGAGGCCGGGGCAGGGTTCGCGTCCGGCTCCGGTGTCCCCGAGGCGCAGCCGCTCGACAACAACGACGCCCTCGCACTGATCAGCAGCAACGCGCTCACCCTCGGACAGGCCGCGCTCGCGCTCCACGAGTTGCGCGGGCTGATCGCTGCCACCCAGGTCGTCGCCGCACTGTCACTGCTCGCCGTGGACGGCTCGCACGAGGCGTACGCGGCGCCCGTGCACCTCGCGCGCGCCCACCGGGGGTCGAGCGAAGTGGCCCGGCGGATGAGGGAGTTGATCGGGGCGGCCGACCGGCCCACGCCCCCGCTGGGCCGGATCCAGGACCCGTACGGCTTCCGGTGCCTGCCGCAGATCCACGGGCCGGCGCTGGACGCGGCGGACGCGCTGGAGGGCGTCCTGGAGGTCGAGATCAACGCGGCGGCGGAGAATCCGCTGATCTGCCCCGAGGACCTGGCCGCCTACCACCACGGCGGCTTCTACCAGGCACAACTCGCCCTCGCCCTGGACCACTTCAGACTCGCCGTGACGCAGGTGGCCCGGCTGTCGACGTCCAGGCTCTCCTCGCTCAACGAGCCCGCGTACACCCGGCTGCGCCCCTTCCTCGCCGACCACGAGCCCGCCTCGTCGGGCGTGATGATCCTGGAGTACGCCGCCGGGGCCGCCCTCGGTGACCTGCGGGCCTTCTCCGCGCCCGCGTCGCTCGGTCACGCTGTACTCTCCCGGGGCGTCGAGGAACAGGCCAGCTTCGCCTCGCTCGCCGCACGGCAGACGCTGCGCGCGTGCGGCGCGTACCGGCTCGTCGTCGGCTGCGAACTCGTCGCCGCGGTAAGGGCCCTGCGCCAGCGGGACCTGCGGCCGGATCCGGAACTGCCCGTCGGGCGGGCGCTGGAACTGGCCGAGACCGTGCTCGACGCGGACCCGGCCGACCGGCCGCTGACGGCCGACGTGAACGCGGCGGCCGTACTGCTCGATCGGTTCACCGAGATCTGGACGGACGTCCGGACGGACCCGCCAAGGGGGAGCGCGTCATGAGCGCGGACAAGGGCACGGGCGTGACGGACAGTCCCGCCGCGCGGCTGCAGGCGCTCTTCGAGGGGCACCGGCTGACGCCCACGCAGCGGCGCATCGCCCACAGCATGGTGCGGCGGGCGGCCGACGTGCCGTTCCTGTCGAGCGTGGAGCTGGCGGAGCTGGCCGGGGTCAGCCAGCCGTCCGTGACGCGCTTCGCGGTGGCGCTGGGCTTCGACGGCTACCCGGCGCTGCGCCGGCATCTGCGGGACGTCGCGCCCGCCGAGCCGGCCCCGGACACCACCGCGTACAACGAGTACCAGCAGGCCGTCGAGGCCGAGATCGAGAACCTGCGGCATCTGGCCGAGGTGCTCGCCGATCCCGGCCCGGTGGCACGGGCCGGGCGACTGCTGGCCGCCTCCCGCCCGCTGCCGGTGCTCGGACTGCGGGCCGCGGCCTCCCAGGCGTACGGCTTCGCCTACTTCGCCGCCAAGGTCCACCCCGACGTACGGCTGCTGCACGAGGGCGGCAGCATGCTCCACGACCGCGTCGACGCGGCCGTACGGGCGGGCGCGACCGCCCTGCTCTGCTTCGCGCTGCCCCGGCATCCGCGCGAGGTCGTCGAAGCCCTGGCGTACGCCAAGGAGGCGGGGCTGTTCGTCGTCACCGTCGCCGACTCCGCCTTCGCACCCGTCGCCAAGGTCTCCGACCTGCTGCTGCCCGCAGCCGTCGGCACCGGGCTCGCCTTCGACACCGCCTGCGCCCCGATGCTGCTGGGCCGGGTGCTCCTGGAGGCCATGTGCGACGACCTGCCGGAGGCCCAGGCCCGCCTGGAGGAGTTCGACGCGAAGGCCGCGCAGCGGAGCCTGTTCGTGGAGTAGCCCTTCCGGTCGGGTGGGGTTCCCGATTCTCAGGCGCGTTTCACGTTCGCTGGCTATCGTGCCCGCGACTGTCGTACACCTGGGACCACAGGAGGCGGGGAGAGTGGCGCGCGGAGGGCAGGGGCTTGCTCGGGTGGCCGTGGTGGTGCGGGCCGGGGCGGCCCCGTCGTGGTGGCTGGGAGTGGTCGCGGCGGGGGTCGGAGTCCTGCTCCCGGGGCTGACCGGGCGGCGGATCGGGGTGCTGGCCGGGGCCGTGCTGTTCCTCGTCGCCGCCGGCGCGGTGG
>NZ_LRTR01000328.1 GCF_001550375.1 Streptomyces europaeiscabiei
GGCCGGTATCTCGCACCGGCGCGCGCAGCCGTGCGCGCCGGGAAGCACGACGTCCTCCAGGACCGTGCCGTGACCCTCCGCACCTGGCGCCGTGGCCACCGCTGGTGGCTGCTGCTCGGCTTCGCGGCCGCCTTCGGCTCGTCCTTCGCGCTCCCCGCGGCGGGCGGCATGCTCCTCGCCGGACTCGGCACCGGCCTCCGCCTCAGGGCGGCCTGGCTCGGCCGCCACGAAGCCAGCACCGGCCGGCTCCTGTGGGTCCGTGTGGACTGGCTGTCCGCGCGGGGCGGCCGGCCGACGGGCAAGCGGGTGGCCGGGTACCGGGTCACCGGTCTCGGCGCGGGGGACGCGGCGCCCGGGGGCGGGCGGCGGGCGTAGGGGCGGGTTCCTGCGCCGGGGCCGAGACTCGACCCGTACGTCAGGACTCGCCGGGTGTCGGAGTTCGCAGCCGATTCCCAGAGCTCGGAGGCTCGTCAGGCGGTGCTCAAGGTTCGCTTGGCCAGCTTGTACGCCGGGAGCATCTCCTCGTGTTCCTGGGTGTCGAGGCCCCCGAGGTGGACGACGACGGGCCCGTCCGGGGTGACCGTCACGAAGGCGCGCTCCTTCTTGGTCTCCTCCAGGGCTTCGCTGGTGTAGAGGTACGTGACCTCGGTGCCGGAGACGTCGGAGTCCGAGGAGAACTCGCTGTACTCGGCCTTGCTGGTGTTCCCCTCGGCCGCCACGAACTCCTTGAGCAGCGCCTCCGCGTCGCCGTCCTTCGCACCCGCCTCGCCGGTCCACACGCGCAGGAAGCCGAGGTTCCCGGCCGGCTTGGCGTCGATCTCGCACGCGGCGGTGAACGGGCCCTGGTGCAGCAGCCCCTCGGCCAGCTCGGCCGCGAGCGCGTCCTCCTCGGAACCGCTCCCGCCGTCGGGCGCCCCGGTCTCGACGGCCTCCGGCCGCCACTTCTCGGCGGTGTCGAAGGTGACCGGCAGTTCGCAGGCGGAACCGGCCGCGCCGACGCTGCCGCCGCTCTCGACGGCGTCCTGCGACGATTCCGACTCCCGCCCGGCCTCCGCCTTCACCGACTTGGTGGCGCTCGCCGACGGCTTCGCGTCGCCGTCCTCCGCCGACCCCGAGCACCCGGTCAGCACCCCGGCCAGCAAGGCCACCTGCGCCAGCACCGTCCCCCGTACCGCTCTTCCCACCGTCATCCTCTTCTCCTGGTCAGGGCGGACACGGTAGCGGAGGGGGAGAGGCGGCGTTCGCACGGGTGTGCGGGGTAGCTGCCGGGTTCGGCCCGGGTCCTTGCCGGGAACGTGCTCGGCGGCGCGCCCCGGGTGGGGTGCGCCGCCGGAGCCGCGGTGTCGGACGGGTCAGACCTCCAACTCCGCCTCGATCCGCTTCAACTGGTGCCTGGCCATGGCCAGGTTGGCCCGCTTGGCGTCGAGGACCAGGTAGAGGAAGAGGCCGTTGCCGCCGCGGCCGGTGAGCAGGCGGATCAGGTGGTACGCGTCGGACAGGGTGATCAGGATGTCCTCGATCTCGCCCTTGAGGCCGAGGTGCTCCATGGTGCGCAGCTTGGCGCGGACGACGTCGGTGTTCCCGGCGGCGGCGACGGTGAGGTCGAATCCCTTGCTGCCGCCGATCGTGCCCAGTGCCATGCCGCTGGTGTAGTCGACCAGGGCGACGCCGGTCGCGCCCTCGATGGACGCGAGGGCCTCTTTCAGCGCGGTCTCGGTGTTGGCCATGATGTGCGGTGTCCTTTCAACTCTCATTGGTGGTAGGTGCGTTGGGAGCGGTTCGGGGGGTGGTGCGTGGGGTGGTGGCGCGGGGGGTCCGGCGGGGCATGGTCGACCTGACCGTGGCCTTGGCCGGTGTCTGGGACGAGGCGGCGGCCGTGACGGAGGCGGCTGTCGTGGCGGCGGTCGTGGCCGCGCTCGCGGTCCTGGCCACCGACCGGGCCGGGTTCCTGGCGGCCGACCGGGCGTTGGCCGTGGCCGTGTCGTCCGGCCGGGGCAGGGCGTCCATCAGTTCGCCGATGCGGCCGCCGGCGCGGCGGCCCTCCAGGTGCAGCCGGCCCACGTTGACCCGGTCCTGGGCCAGCAGCGTCAGCACGGCGGAGGAACCCGCCGCGTACGTCGCCACATAGCCGTGGTCGCCGCGCAGCAGCAGTTCGCGGAGCTCGCCCCGGCCGGCGGTGTCCGTCATCCGTACGGCGACGCCGAGCGCGGCGGCGGTGAGCGCCGCCAGGCCCTCCGGTTCCACACCGGGGGTGTCGTGGGCGAGGACCAGCCCGTCCACACTGGCCGCGAGCGCGCCGGTCAACTGGGGTACACGGGCCCTCAACCGGTGCAGTTCGTCGAGGACTTCGGCCTCCGCGGCCATGATCAGTCTCCTCTCGGCGGGACGCTCCCGCTGCCGCTCAAAGGGCCTCCAGCGCATCCCTGAGCCTTTGCAGTAGAGCCACGTCGGGGTCTGGGGTGGTGAGCGGCCAAGGTGGGGCGGGGGGTGATGCCTCGCTTCCGGCCGCGGGTCCGGCAGCCGTGTCACGGTCCGGATCGGCCGACGGGGCGGGGCCGGAGTGGGTGACGGGGGCGAGCCCCTGACGGGTGGCGGGGACGTGGTCCGGGCGGGTCGGGACCGGTGGGGTTCTCGCCGGGCTGCGCCGGGTCGCGGATATGAGGCCCGCGGCCGTCAGCCGCCGTACGTCCACGAGGGTGTGGAAGGCCGGGCGCCCCAGGGTCAGGGAGATCTCGGCGACCGTGCGGACACCGTTCACCTGGCCGAGCACGGCCCCCTGGCGGGCCGGGACCGGTGGGACGTCCAGGCCGGCGGACCTGACCAGCGGGGCCTCGTCCGTCGCCGGGTCGGGCCAGATACGGTGCAGCAGGTCGCGGCGGCGCTGGGCCTCACGCTCCACGGCGGCCACCGGTACCGGGCGGATCGGTCCCAGCCAGTGCGCGGCCCCGTAACGGAAGCTGGCCTGCGCGCTGCTCGGGCCGAGGACGAAGTACGCCGCGTCGAAGAGCGCCCCCGCGTGGCACAGCTCCAGCGCGCCCCGGGTGACCCACCCGCTGTCCACGAGGAACCGCCCGACCCGCAGCCCGGCCCCGGCCGTGTCGACCGCCTCCCGCCAGCCGTCGCCGTCCAGGACGCCGCCGGTGGTGAGGAGCACGTCCAGGCCCGGCGACCGGGGGCTCTCGGCATGGACGACCTCACCCTCGGACAGATACAGCGAACCGCTCTCGCGCAGCAGTACGCCGGTGGCCCGCTCGGCGGCGAGCCGGCGCAGCATCGGGGCGACGGCCTGCCGGAAGTGCTCGCCCCGCACGGGCGGCGGGGGCGCCGGTGTCGTGATCACGCTCATGCCAGCACCAGCCGCCCCGCCATCTCCCCGAGCCGGATCCGGGCCAGCGCGAGGTTGCCGTCCGAACGGGCCAGCCACAGATGCAGGAACACACTGCTGTCGAACGTCGTCCGCACGAACCGCAGCACGTGGTACGTGTCCCGGTTGCTGACGATCAGGTCCTCGACCGGCAGCTCCGCCCCGGACCAGTCGGAACCCTCCTCCGGCGCGAACGCCCGGTGTTCCGCCGCCAGCCGCGCCAGTTCCGCCGCCTCCGCCGCGGTCGTCTCGTGGTCACCGCCGGGTGCCTCCCCGACCGTGCCCAGCGCCAGCCCGCTGGTCCAGTCGACCACTGCGGCGCCCAAGGCACCGGGCAGCCTCATGGCCTCCACCAGACACTCGTCGATTCCGGGCACCGTGGCTCCCCTCCTGCCTGCGGTTCGGCTGAGTGACGCAGACGCTACGCAACGTGTGCGCGAGGGGTGAGGGATCTGGCATTTTCCAGCGGAACATGCGGAGAGGTGACTAAGGTAGGTCGACTTGCCTGGTTTTCACCGCTGTTGGGGCCCAGGCGCCCAGCAGTGCGCTGAGGTGGGCATATGCGGCCGACCCGCATGCCCAGCGTGGGCGAGGCGCCGGGCGTCAATCATTCTGGGGGGCTTGAGGGGCGTGCGAGAGGGAGCAGTTGTCACTGCCGGGCGCGCTCGGGCAACCCAGGGGCGCGGGGAACTGCGCGACCAGCCACGGCCAACCTGCAGCCGCCGCCCCACAGTTCCCGCCCGAACTCGAAGGCGCGTGTCAGAGCCCGAGTAGCCCCGACCTCTCGACTCCCCCCGCTTCCGCCACGATCTCCTCCACGGTCTGCGCCTTCCGGACCACCGCGAACCGCATCTCCCTCTCCCCGGGCACGTACCCGTAAATCCCGGGCCGCGGCAGAGAGTTGTACGCGTAGTGGTGCGCGAAGCAATACGCGCCGGTGTCCAACGCGGCGGCGTAGTCCCCCGGCTCGAACAACGGCAGCGAACGCCCCTCCGCCAGCAGGTCCCCCGCGAAGCAGGCGGGCCCCGCCACGTCCTGCACCACCGCCGGCCCGCTCTTCACCCGGCCCTTCCCGTCGTACGCCGCGATCCGCAAGGGCCATGCCCCCGGCGCGTACACCGTCCGCGTCGCCACCTGTACCCCGGCATGGGTGACCGCGATGGCCCGCCCGCCCGCGCTCTTGGTGTACTCCACGCGGGCGACGATCGTCCCGTGCTTCGCGAGCAGCGACCTCCCGAACTCGGTCACCAGCCCATACCGCCCGTCGAACAGCCCCGGCACCGCCTCCGCCAGCAGCCGCGCGTACTGCTCGTACGTCGGTGTCGCCGCCTCCGACGCGAAGTTCACCGGCAGCCCGCCGCCGATGTCGATCGTGTCGATCTGCTGCCGCCCGATCCGCCGGTTGATCTCCTCCGCCAGCTCGTACGTCTCGGTGATCCCCCGTGTCATCAGCGACAGCGGCATCCCCTGAGACCCGGTGTGCGCGTGCAGCCGGCTCAGCCAGGGGCGGTCCAGATACGCCCTGACGACCCACTCCCGGGCGCCCTCGTCCCGGAGCGCCACCCCGAACTTCGACGTGGCCGTCGCCGTGGACAGCGCGTCGATCGCACCGCCGCCGACCTGCGGGTTCACCCGGATGCCGATCGGGGAACGGGTGGTGGCCGACCGGACGAGCGCGTCGATGCGGCCCAGCTCCTGCGGGTTGTCCGCGTTGACCGCGATACCCAGCGCCAGCGCCTCCCGCAGCTCGGCCGGGGTCTTGGCGGGCGAGTCGAGCACGGTCCGCTTCGGCGACACCCCGGCCGCCCGCGCCAGGGCCAGCTCCCCGGCGCTCGCCACCTCCGCCCCGATCCCCGCCTCGCGCAGCAGCCGTAGTACGGGCACGAGCGGCGTCGCCTTCACCGCGAACGCGTGCAGCACGGGCGTACCGGGCGCCGTCACCGCGTCGAACGCCCTCCGCAGCGCCCCCGTCGAGGCCCGGATCCCGGTCACGTCGAGGAGGGCGACGACCGGGGTGCCGGGGCCGAGCAGTCCCTGCTCCACCGCCGCCCGCACGGCCTCGTCGCGCCGGGCGGCCCGTTCGCCGTCGGTGTCGAACAGCCGCAGCGTGCGCTCGCTGTCCTCCTCGTCCTGCGGGTGGGCCCGGCCCCCGGCCGGCCCGTCCCCCACGGTCCCGTTCGTCACGTCTCCCCTCTCTTCCCCCGTTGTCGTGTAGTCGTCCGAGCCCATAGGGCCAGTGTGTCCAGCCAAACATCCGCGGCGCGCCGTCGCTGGCCCTACCGCCGTATTGACTAGCTCTATTCATCAAGTCAGGATGTGAATAGTTGCTGTATAGCGAGGAGGCAGACCGTGTCAGGACCCCGCCCCGTTCGAGCGCCGCGCGGTACGGAACTCAGCACCCTGGGCTGGCAGCAGGAAGCCGCCCTGCGCATGCTGCAGAACAACCTCGACCCCGAGGTCGCCGAGCACCCCGACAAGCTCGTCGTCTACGGCGGCACGGGCAAGGCCGCCCGTGACTGGCGCTCCTTCGACGCCATGGTCCGCACCCTGCGGACCCTCAAGCAGGACGAGACCATGCTCGTCCAGTCCGGCCGCCCCGTCGGTGTCATGCAGACCCACGAGTGGGCGCCCCGCGTCCTCATCGCCAACTCCAACCTCGTCGGCGACTGGGCCAACTGGGAGGAGTTCCGCCGGCTGGAACAGCTCGGGCTGACCATGTACGGGCAGATGACCGCCGGTTCCTGGATCTACATCGGCACCCAGGGCATCCTCCAGGGCACCTACGAGACCTTCGCCGCCGTCGCCGCCAAGAAGTTCGACGGCACCCTCGCCGGGACCATCACCCTCACCGCCGGTCTCGGCGGCATGGGCGGCGCCCAGCCCCTCGCCGTGACCATGAACGACGGCGTCGCGATCTGTATCGACTGCGACCCGCGCGCCATCGAGCGCCGCATCGAACACCGCTACCTGGACGTGAAGGCCGACTCGCTCGACCACGCCCTCCAACTGGCGGTCGAGGCCCGTGACGCCCGCCGCCCTCTCTCCATCGGCGTCCTCGGCAACGCGGCCGACCTCCTCCCGCAGATCCTCGCCATGGGCGCCCCCATCGACATCGTCACCGACCAGACCTCCGCCCACGATCCGCTGGCGTATCTGCCGGTGGGCGTGGACTTCGACGACATGGCGTCGTACGCGGCGAAGGACCCGGCCGGGTTCACCACCCGCGCGCGAGAGTCGATGGCCCGGCACGTCGAGGCCATGGTCGGCTTCCTGGACGCGGGTGCCGAGGTCTTCGACTACGGCAACTCCATCCGCGGCGAGGCCCAGCTCGCCGGGTACGAGCGGGCGTTCGCCTTCCCCGGCTTCGTCCCCGCCTACATCCGGCCGCTGTTCTGCGAGGGCAAGGGCCCCTTCCGGTGGGCCGCCCTCTCCGGCGACCCCGCCGACATCGCCAAGACCGACAAGGCGATGCTCGACCTCTTCCCCGAGAACGAGTCCCTCCACCGCTGGATCAAGATGGCCGGGGAACGCGTCCACTTCCAGGGCCTCCCGGCGCGTATCTGCTGGCTCGGCTACGGCGAGCGGGACAAGGCCGGTGAGCGGTTCAACGACATGGTGGCGAGCGGGGAGCTGGCGGCACCGTTGGTGATCGGCCGCGACCACCTGGACGCCGGCTCCGTCGCCTCCCCCTACCGCGAGACCGAGGCCATGCTCGACGGCTCCGACGCGATCGCCGACTGGCCGCTGCTGAACGCGATGGTCAACGTGGCGTCCGGGGCGTCCTGGGTGTCCCTGCACCACGGTGGTGGCGTGGGCATGGGCCGGTCGATCCACGCCGGTCAGGTGACCGTGGCGGACGGCACGAAGCTCGGCGGGGAGAAGCTCCGGCGTGTACTGACCAACGACCCCGGGATGGGTGTGATCCGGCACGTCGACGCGGGCTACGACATCGCGGAGTCCGTCGCCGACGACCGGGGCGTACGGGTGCCGATGCGCGAGGGCGGCGACGCGTGATCCGGAGCGAAGGGGGACAGGGCGCGGACGCCTCGGTGGGGGCTGACGCCTCGCCGCCGTCCACGCGTCCGGCCGCGCCGGG
>NZ_LRTR01000329.1 GCF_001550375.1 Streptomyces europaeiscabiei
GGGGCCGGCCGGGCCGACGGCCCGCGGCCCGCCGCCGGTGGGGCCTCCTTCCACGAGATGTGGCGCGACCTCAAGCCCATCGGCCGTCACCCGGACTCCGGTGGATACCGTCGGTTCGCCTGGACAGCCGCCGACGCGGACTGCCGGGCCTGGTTCGAGGAGCAGGCCCGGGACCGGGGGCTGACCCACGAGGTCGACCGGAACGGGAACCAGTGGGCCTGGCTCGGGGACCCCGCAGCCGGGGACGCCGTGGTCACCGGGTCGCATCTCGACTCCGTGCCCGACGGCGGGGCCTTCGACGGGCCCCTCGGTGTCGTGTCCTCCTTCGCCGCGCTCGACGAACTCCGAGCCCGGGGTGCCCGGTTCGACAAACCTCTCGCCATCGTCAACTTCGGTGACGAGGAAGGCGCGCGGTTCGGGCTGGCCTGCGTGGGATCACGGCTGGCCGCCGGGCAGCTGACCGTCGAGCAGGCGGGACGGCTGACCGACGGGGACGGCGTCACGTTGCCGCGGGCGATGGAGGCCGCCGGGTACGACCCGGAGGGCATCGGCCCCGACCCGGAGCGGCTCGCGCGGATCGGGGCGTTCGTCGAACTGCATGTCGAGCAGGGGCGGGCCCTGGACCTGTCCGGGGACGCCGTCGGGATCGCCAGTGCCATCTGGCCGCACGGACGGTGGCGGTTCGACTTCCGGGGCGAGGCGAACCACGCCGGGACGACTCGGCTCGTCGACCGCCGTGACCCCATGCTGTCCTACGCGGAGACCGTGCTCGCGGCCCGGCGCGAGGCGCGGCTCGCCGGGGCGGTGGCCACCTTCGGCAAGATCTCCGTCGAGCCGAACGGCGTCAACGCCATCCCCTCCCTCGTGCGCGGCTGGCTCGACTCCCGCGCCGAGGACCAGGCGACGCTGGACACGGTCGTCGGCGCGATCGAGGAGGCGGCCCGCGACTACGCCCAGGAGCACGGGATCGAGCTGGACGTCGTCCGGGAGTCCTTCACCCCCGTCGTCGAGTTCGAGCACGCGCTGCGGGACGAGATCGCCCGCATCCTGGGTCGGGACACGGCCGGTCTGAAGGTGCCGGTGCTCGGGACCGGCGCCGGACACGACGCCGGGATCCTCTCCGGGACCGTCCCGACCGCCATGCTGTTCGTGCGCAACCCGACAGGCGTCTCGCACTCCCCGGCCGAGCACGCCGCCGAGGACGACTGCCTGGCCGGGGTGACCGCGCTCGCCGACGTACTGGAAGGGCTGGCCCGCAGGTGACGGAGACGACCTACTGGCTCGAACACGCCTGGCTCGGCACCCATGTCGAGCCGGGCGTGACCCTGACCGTGGCCGCGGAGGGCACCCCCCGGGCCGGCCGCATCACCGCCGTCCGCGTCGAGACGCCCACCCCGACCCCGGGCGCGGTCGTCCTGCGCGGCCTCACCCTGCCCGGCCTCGCCAACGCCCACAGCCACGCCTTCCACCGCGCCCTGCGCGGCACCGTCCAGGTCGGCTCGGGCACCTTCTGGACCTGGCGCGAGGTCATGTACCGGGTGGCGGACCGGCTGACCCCGGACACCTACCACGCCCTCGCGCGGGCCGTGTACGCGGAGATGGCGCTGGCCGGCATCACGGCGGTGGGCGAGTTCCACTACGTGCACCACGCCCCCGGCGGCACCCCGTACGCCGACCCGAACGCCATGGGCGAGGCCCTCATCGAGGCCGCCGCCGAGGCGGGCATCCGGATCACCCTCCTCGACACGGCCTACCTGTCCGCCGGCTTCGGAAAGGCACCCGACCACCACCAGTTGCGCTTCTCCGACGGCACGGCCCAGGCCTGGGCGGAACGCTGTTCAGTTCTCAAGGACCGGGATCACGCGCGGATCGGTGCGGCCGTCCACTCCGTACGGGCCGTGCCGGCCGGGCAGTTGGCGACGGTGGCGCGGTGGGCCGAGGAGCGGCGGGCCCCGCTGCATGTGCACCTGTCGGAGCAGACGGCGGAGAACGACGCCTGCCACGAGGCACACGGCCGCACCCCCGCCCAACTCCTCGCCGACCACGGTGTCCTGGGCCCCCGCACGACCGGCGTCCACAACACCCACCTCACCGACGAGGACATCGCCCTCATCGGCGACAGCGGCACCGGCACCTGCATGTGCCCCACGACCGAACGGGACCTCGCGGACGGCATCGGACCGGCCGTCGCCCTGCAACGGGCGGGCTCCCCGCTCTCCCTCGGCTCCGACAGCCACGCCGTCGTCGACCTGCTCGAAGAAGCGCGCGCGATGGAACTGAACGAGCGCCTGCGCACCCGTACGCGCGGTCACTGGACGGCGGCGGCCCTCCTGCGGGCGGCCTCGGCCGACGGCCACGCGGCGATCGGCTGGGACGACGCCGGTGCCCTGGAGACGGGCGCGCTCGCCGACTTCACGACGATCGCGCTCGACTCGGTCAGGACCGCAGGGCCGCTTCCACGGCTCGGCGCGGAGACGGCTGTATTCGCCGCGTCGGCAGCAGACGTGTCGCACACGGTGGTGGGAGGTCGGCACGTCGTACGGGACGGGGCGCACGCGCTCGTACCGGATGTGCCGAAAGCCCTCGCGGACGCCGTCGAAGCACTGCGCGGATGACCCCCGCCCGCCGGCCCGGGCCGGCCTTGGCCCCCGAACCCGACCCCACCGCAGACCAGGCCACCAAGGACGCCATGAGCAGCCCGACGACCGTCAGCCCCGCCAATTCAGCGAGCACCGCGAGCACGCTCATCACCAACATCGCTGCCCTGGTCACCAACGACCCCTCCCTCGGCGACAGATCCCCCCTCGGACTGATCCAGGACGCGGCCGTCGTCATCGACGGTGACCGCATCGCGTGGACCGGTGATCAGAGCAAAGCACCCGCCACTGACAATCGCGTCGACGCCGGTGGGCGGGCGGTGATCCCGGGCTTCGTGGACTCCCACTCCCACCTCGTCTTCGCGGGCGACCGGACCGCCGAGTTCAACGCCCGCATGTCCGGCCGGGCCTACAGCGCGGGCGGCATCCGTACGACCGTCGCCGCCACCCGCGCCGCCACCGACGAGGAACTGGAGGCCAACCTCACCCGTTACCTCCGCGAGGCCCTCCGCCAGGGCACGACCACCTTCGAGACGAAGTCCGGCTACGGCCTGACCGTCGCGGACGAGGCCCGGGCCCTGCGCATCGCGGCCGCCCACACCGACGAGGTCACCTACCTCGGCGCCCACATCGTCTCCCCGGACCACGCCGAGGACCCCGCCGCCTACGTCGCCCTCGTCACCGGCGAGATGCTCGACGCCTGTGCCCCGTACGCCCGTTGGATCGACGTCTTCTGCGAGAAGGGCGCCTTCGACGGCGACCAGGCACGCGCGATCCTCACGGCGGGCAGGGCCAAGGGCCTGCACCCGCGCATCCACGCCAACCAGCTCTCCTACGGTCCGGGCGTCCGGCTCGCCGTGGAACTGGACGCGGCGAGCGCGGACCACTGCACCCACCTCACCGACGCCGACGTGGACGCCCTCGCGAACAGCCGGACGGTCGCCACCCTGCTCCCCGGCGCCGAGTTCTCCACCCGCGCCGAGTGGCCGGACGCCCGCCGCCTCCTCGACGCGGGCGTCACGGTGGCCCTCTCCACGGACTGCAACCCGGGGTCGTCCTTCACCTCGTCCGTCCCCTTCTGTGTCGCGCTCGCGGTGCGGGACATGGGGATGACGCCGGACGAGGCGGTCTGGTCGGCCACGGCGGGGGGCGCGCGGGCGCTTCGCCGCGACGACGTGGGCCGGCTCACGCCGGGCGCGTACGCCGATCTCGCGCTGCTGGACGCGCCCAGCCACGTCCACCTCGCCTACCGGCCGGGAGTTCCGCTGGTCACGGGCGTGTGGCGCAGGGGCGTACGCGTGGTCTGACCGGCTGCGCCAGGGCGTGTGGGCGGCCTCAGGTGTGGGCGGGCCCGGCCCCCGCCCGCCACCGCTGGCCGTCGCGCCCCGACACCTCGGCGAGGGCGACGGAGCCGAGCGCGTCCGGGGTCACGGCGTGCCCCGGCGCGATCGCCGGGCGGATCACTCCCCGGGAGTCGACCTCGAACCTGAGGTTGTCGCCGTTGTCCCCGTCGAGCGAGTCGCACTCCCAGACGCCCACACCGTCGTCGGTCGCCCCACGGCTGTCGAGGCACAGGTCGGGGTCGGCGAACGACTGGAGGGCGTTCCGCCGGGAGTCGAGGCGCCAGCGCTGGGTGGCGCGCGAGGTGCAGGTGGCCGTGACGACGTCGGTGCCCTTCGCCAGCTCGCCCCGGATGTCCAGGCACAGTCCCGAGGCGATGTTCACCACCTGGGTGTAGGCACCGTTCAACGGTGGCCCGTACGGCAGCGAGGGCGTCGGAAGACCCGACTTCGACGGACTCGGACTCGGGCTCTTCGTCGGCTTCTCCTTCTCCGGGGGCTTCGAAGGGCTCTCGGTCTGCGAAGGGGTCGGGGACGGTGTCGGGCTCGCCGGGACCGTCGGGGTCACAGCGCCAGACGGCGGTGCCGCGGGCGTGCCGACGGAACCCGCCCCGTCGTCGGACGACGAGCCGACCGAGCCCGAGAACACGAGGAACGCCAGCAGCGGAGCCAGTGCCACTCCGAGGGCCACCGAGGTCAGCACGATCCGACGGGACGACGACCATCCGGCCCCCGGCACCCCTGCCTCGGCGCCGGTCGGCGCCCCGGCGCCACTGTCGACCCCTGCCGCCCAGGCCCCGCCCGCTGCCTCGGCCCAGTTCCCCGTCGCGGCTGCCATG
>NZ_LRTR01000033.1 GCF_001550375.1 Streptomyces europaeiscabiei
GCTCACCTTCCCGGTCCGCAGCCCCTCCGCCCGCGCCGTCACCCTGACCGGGCCCGGCTCGACCCCGGCCCGGACGATCGCGAGCGCCTTGCCGCCGAACGCGGTCCGGGTGGAGGCCTGGTAGCGCTCGGCGCTCTCCTCGCGGCCGTTGTCGAGCCCGGCGAGGGAGCCTCCCCGTACGTCGAAGGAGATCAGGTGCTCGGCGTCGGGGACCACCACCCCCCGGGCGTCGACGATCTCGGCGGTCACGAAGGCCAGTGAACGCCCGTCCGCCGCCAGGGACTTGCGGTCGGCTGTCAGGCGCACGCCGTGCGGGGCACCGGCCGTGCGCAGGACGTCCGTGGCGACGGTCCTGCCGTTGCGGCGCGCCACGGCCTTCAGCTCGCCGGCCGCGTACGGCACCTGCCAGGCGAGGTGGAGCTTGCCCGCGCTGCCGTTGGGGCTGGTGTAGCTGCCGGGGTACGGGCCGTCGGTGAAGGTCTTGTCGTCACCGGGCGCCTCGGTGGTCTCCAGGTAGGGGCGGCCGTCGAGGGTCCTCTTCTCGTCGAACGTCCTTGTCCCCAGGGACTTTCCGTTCAGGAACAGCTCGACGGTGTCCACGTTGGAGTAGGCCCACACCTCGACCGTGTCGCCCTTCGCGTGGTTCCAGGTCATCGGCAGCAGATGGACCATGGGCCGGCTGATCCACTGGCTCTGGAACAGGTAGTACATGTCCTTCGGGAAACCGGCCGTGTCGACCGCGCCGAAGAAGGAGGCCTTCACCGGGAAGACGTCGTACGGCGTGGGCTCGCCGATGTAGTCGATGCCCGACCAGAGGAACTGCCCGGCGAACCACTTCCGGTCGCGGTCCTTCTTGTGGCCGTACTCGCCGCTCATGGTCCAGGAGGCGAGGTTGTTGTCGTAGGACGAGACGCCCCGCTTGCCCGGGGTGTGGTTCTCGCCGGTGTTGAGGTGCTCCGGCTCCTGGTAGACGCCTCTCGTCGAGGTCTCCGAGGACGACTCCGACTCGAAGAGGAACAGCTTCGGGTAGCGAGCGTGCAGGGCGTCCACCGACTTGGCGGTGTTGTAGTTGAGGCCCAGGCCGTCGAGCTTGGCCAGGATCAGGTCGCCCGGGGAGCCGGGAGCGGGGACGCTGCGGTGGCGGTGGGAGCCGATGACGATCGGGCGGGTGTCGTCGCAGGCCTTGACGGCGGCGATCAGCCGGTCCGCCATGGCGAGGCCGGAGGTGGAGGTGAACTCGGAGACCTCGTTGCCGATCGACCACATGAGGACGGCGGGCGAATTGCGGGCCGCGAGCACCATCTCGGTGACGTCGCGGTCGGCCCACTCGTCGAAGAAACGGCCGTAGTCGTAGCGGGTCTTGGGGCTCCTCCAGCAGTCGAAGGCCTCGACCATCATGACGATGCCCAGTTCCTCGCAGACCTCGATCATCTCCGGCGAGGGCGGGTTGTGCGAGGTCCGGAAGGCGTTCACGCCCATCGACTTCATGATCGTCATCTGCCGGCGGATCGCGTCGGCGCTGACGGCGGCGCCCAGCGCGCCGAGGTCGTGGTGGAGGTCGACACCCTTGATCTTGTGGTGGGCGCCGTTGAGATGGAAGCCGTCGTCCGGGTCGAAGCGGAAGGTGCGGATGCCGAAGGGTGTGCGGTGGGTGTCGGCGGCTCTGCCGCCGACGCGCAGCTCGGTCCTGAGGGTGTAGCGGTGGGGGTCCGCGAAGTCCCACAGCCTCGGCTCGCGGACGGTCAGTTCGTGGGTCGCGGTCGCCGTGTCGGTGACGGCGACCGTGGAGGACGTACGGGCGACCGTCCGGCCGCGGGCGTCGACGACCCGGGAGACGACCTCGACGTCCGCCGCGCCGCCGGAGGCGTTCACGACAGAGGTGCGTACGCGGACGAGGGCGCGCTTCTCGGTGATGTCCGGTGTGGTGACATGGGTGCCCCAGCGGGCCACGTGCACCGGGTCGGTGACGACCAGGCGGGCCTCGCGGTAGATGCCGCTGCCGGAGTACCAGCGGCTGCTGGGCAGCCGGTTCTGGACCTTGACGGCGATGACGTTCTCGGTGGTGCCGTCGGTGTGGAGCAGGTCGGTGAGGTCGAAGGCGAAGCCGGTGTAGCCGTAGGGGTGTCGGCCGACCTCGGTGCCGTTGCAATGGACGTGGGAGTCCATGTAGACGCCGTCGAACTCGACGGAGATCCGCTTGTCGGCGAGGGCGGGTGGCAGCGTGAAGGTGTTGCGGTACCAGCCGAGCCCGCCGGGGAAGAAGCCGGTGCCGCTGGTCGTGCCGTGCCGGGTGGTCGGGGCGAGCTCGATGCTCCAGTCGTGGGGGACGGCGACCTGACGCCAGGCGGAGTCGTCGAAGCCGGGTTTCGCGGCGTCGGTGAACTCGCCGGTGGGGTCGGTGATGCCGCCCGGGTCGACGAGGGCGAAGCGCCAGCCGTCCCGGAGCGGGACGGCCCGGCCGGCGGACGAGGGTCTCGCGCGGGGCGCGGCGGCCGCGGTGCCCGCCAGCGCTCCCACCACCGGGGCGGAGGTGCCCGCGACGAGTAAGGATCTGCGTGTGACGGTCATGGGTGTTCCCTTCGTCGAACGTGCGGGTGGACGTTCCGGGAGCCCGCGAAGCACAAGGCCCCACAAGCAATCACAAGTGAGCGCGACCAAACAGAATCTGACGACGCGCCCCAGGGACGTCAAGAGCCCCTCGCACCACTCGACGAACACCGGTGCGACAAAATCCGCGGGGGTACGGTTTCCAGTCCGCTTTCCCGTCGGAACGCATAGGCTGGATTTCACCCGTAAGCCCGTTCGGTCCGGCGAAATGGAACTCGCGACGATGAGGAGCCGCAAGGTAACGCACGGTGACACCCCTGCGTATGCCCTGGACGGTGCCGCCACGGCGCGGGCGGCCATGGACGGCGACGGCACGGTCGTCGAGTGGAACGAAGGCGCGAGGCGCCTGCTGGGCTGGCCCGCGGCCGAGGTCGTGGGACGTCCCGCCGAGGAGCTGCTGGCCCCGGGGGGCTCTCTGCTGCCGCCCCCGCCGGGCAGCCTCAACTGGAGCGGCACGCTCGCGCTGCGTCACCACGACGGCCGGACGGTGACCGCGTGGCTGATCGCCCACCGCCGAAACCCGAAGGACGGCGACGGCAGCGGCGGCTGGCTGGTTCTGTGTCCGCTGGACGATCCCGGCCCGCTGGGGCGGGAGGATCCGCTGGCGGCGGCGGTCATGGTCCAGTCGCCGTGCGCCATGGCGGTCTTCGACGACCGGCTGAGACTGCGCGGTATCAACGACGTGATGGCCGAAGCCGTGGGGATGCCCGAGGAGAACCTCCGGGGGCTGCACATGTCGGAGGTCGTGGGCGGCCGCCAGGGCGAGAAGCTGGAGCAGCATCTGCGCGAGGTGCTCGCCCATGGCCGCCGCAAGGACGTGCGGACCTTCCTGCGGGCCGCCGACGAGAACCGGGCCCACGCCTGGTCGGCGGCGATCGCCCCGCTGACCGACGACTCCGGGGCGCCGATCGGGGTGTGTGTCACCGGCCACGACATCACCGAGCAGTACCTCGCCCGGCAGCGGCTGCAACTGGTGAACGAGGCGAGCATCCGCATCGGGACCACGCTCGACGTCCAGCGCACCGCCCAGGAGCTGGCCGACGTGTGCGTCCCTGTCCTCGCCGACTTCGTCAGCGTCGACCTCATGCAGTCGATCGACCACGGCGACGAACCGCACGAGGGCCCGCTCTCCCCTCCGTTCACCCTGCGCCGCACCGCCCACCAGTCGGTCACCCCCGGCTGCCCCGAGGCGGTGATCGAGGTGGGCCGCACGGACGTCTACCCGGCCACCTCCCCACAGGCGGCCTCCCTGTCGGTCGGACACACGATCGTGGCGACCGACCCGGCGAACACCCTGTCGGACTGGCTCGCCTGGGACCCGATACGCGGCGCACGGGTCAAGGAGCTGGGCGTCCACACCACCATGTCGGTGCCGATCCGGGCCCGTGGCACGACCCTCGGTGTGGCCGTCCTGACCCGCTTCAAGCGACTCGACCCGTACACCGCCGACGACGAGCTGCTGGCCGAGGAGGTCACGGCCCGGGCCGCCGTCTGCATCGACAACGCCCGCCGCTACTCCCGCGAACGCGAGACCGCCCTCGCCCTGCAGCGCAGCCTGCTCCCCCAGACCCTCCCCCGCATGCCCGCCCTGGAGGCCGCCTCCCGGTACCTTCCGGCGGCGCAGGCCGGGGTCGGCGGCGACTGGTTCGACGTCATCCCCCTCTCCGGGATGCGGGTCGCCATGGTCGTCGGCGACGTCGTCGGCCACGGCATCCAGGCCTCCGCCACCATGGGCCGTCTGCGGACCGCCGTCCGCACCCTCGCCGACGTCGACCTCGCCCCCGACGAGCTGCTCACCCACCTCGACGACCTCGTCGTAAGGCTGTCCGCGGAGGCCGGCAGCGACGGCGTGACCGGTGAGGTGGGGGCCACCTGCCTGTACGCCGTCTACGACCCGGTGACCCGCCGCTGCACCTTCGCCCGTGCCGGGCATCCGCCGCCGGTCGTACTGGACCCGGACGGACGGCCCATGGAGGTGCACGTGCCGTCGGGACAGCCCCTGGGCCTCGGCGGACTGCCCTTCGAGTCCGCCGAACTCGAACTGCCCGAGGGCACCGTCATCGCCCTCTACACCGACGGTCTGATCGAGACCCGGGACCGGGACATCGACGCCGGGCAGGAGCTGCTGGCCGAGGCGCTGTCCGGCCGCAAGGGCTCATTGGACGACATCTGCGAGGACGTCGTCCAGTCCCTGCTGCCCGCGAACGGCGCCCCCGACGACGTGGCCCTGCTGCTCGCCCGTACGCGCGGGCTGCAGGCCGCACAGGTCGCGACCTGGTCGATACCGGCCGACCCGGCGTTCGTCGCCCGCACCCGCCAGTACGTGCTGACGCAGATGGCGCTCTGGGGCATCAGCGAGTCGGCGTTCACCGCGGAGCTGGTGGTGAGCGAGCTGGTCACCAACGCCATCCGGCATGGCGCCCCGCCGATCCAGCTGCGCCTGATCCACGACGACACCACTCTGATCTGCGAGGTGTCCGACGGCAGCGGCACCGCCCCGCACCTGCGCCGGGCCAAGACCTTCGACGAGGGCGGGCGCGGCCTGCTGCTGGTGGCCCAGCTGACCCAGCGGTGGGGCAGCCGGCACACCGAGGACGGCAAGACGATCTGGGCCGAGCTGACGTTGTCGGAGGAGTGAGGAAGGCCTCACCACAGGGCCGCACAGGCGTTCGTCGGGCGTTGCCGGGCAGCTGTAGGGTTCACCGGTCTCCGCGCCGCCGAACTGCCCGAAAGCTCCTCCGTGAACACCGCCCTCGCCGAAATCCTGTCCGTCGTCCTGCTCGTCGTCGTCCTCGGCTGCGCGGTCGCCCGCCCGTTCGGACTGCCGGAGGCGGTGGTCGCGGTCCCGGCCGCCGGGATCGTGGTCGCCGCCGGTGCCGTCTCCCTCGACCACGCCCGCGCCGAGGCCGAGCTGCTGGGCCCCGTGCTCGGCTTCCTGGCCGCCGTGCTCGTGCTGGCCAAGCTCTGCGACGACGAGGGGCTCTTCCAGGCCTGCGGGGCATGGATGGCGCGCGCCTCGGCGGGGCGGCCCCGGCGGCTGCTGGGCTCGACGTTCGCGCTGGCCTCCGGCATCACGGCGGTGCTCAGCCTGGACGCGACGGTCGTACTGCTCACACCGGTGGTGTTCGCGACCGTGGCCCGGCTGGGCGCCCGCCCCAAGCCGCATGTGTACGCCACCGCGCATCTGTCGAACACGGCCTCGCTGCTGCTGCCCGTGTCCAACCTCACCAACCTGCTGGCGTTCACCGCGAGCGGGCTGACCTTCACGCGGTTCGCGCTGCTGATGGCGGCGCCGTGGGCGGTGGCCGTCGCCGCCGAGTACCTGGTGTTCCGCCGGTTCTTCGCCTCCGACCTGGACGCCTGGACGCCACCCGCCGAAGAGTCGGTCGAGGCTCCCGAGCTGCCGATGTTCGCTCTGGTCACGGTCCTGTGCACGCTCGCCGGGTTCGTGGTGACGTCCGCGCTCGGTGTCGAGCCCGTGTGGGCGGCGCTGGCCGGGGCCGTGGTCCTGTCGGTCCGCGCGCTCGTGCGGCGCACCACCGGCCCGGTCGCGCTCTTCCACTCCGTCTCCCTGCCGTTCCTCGCGTTCGTGCTGGCGCTGGGCATCGTGGTGCGCGCGGTGGTCGACAACGGCCTCGCCGACGCGCTGGGCCGCGTGATGCCGTCCGGCACCGGCCTGCTCGCCCTCCTCGGTGTCGCCGCCCTCGCCGCCCTTCTCTCCAACGTCATCAACAACCTGCCCGCGGTCCTGGTCCTGGTCCCGCTGGCCGCCCCGCTCGGCACGGGCGCCGTCCTCGCCGTGCTCCTCGGCGTCAACATCGGCCCGAACCTCACCTACGCCGGTTCCCTGGCCACGCTGCTCTGGCGCCGCATCGTCCACCAGCACGAGCACGACGTGGACCTGGGCGAGTTCACCCGCCTCGGCCTCCTCACCGTCCCCGCCGCTCTGCTCTCCTCGGTGGTGGCGCTGTGGCTGTCACTGCTCGCCTTCGGGGGCTGAGCCGCCCCCCCCTGCCGAGGGCTTCCCGGGGGAGGTGACCGTCAGCCGCCGTCGCGCAGCCCCTGCCGGTACTCCCCCGGCGGCACCCCGTAGCGCTGCCGGAACACCCGGCTGAAGTGGAACGGGCTGCCGAACCCGGAGGCGGCGGCCACACGTTCCACGGGCAGTTCGGTGGCCTCCAGGAGCCGGGCGGCGTGGTGGAGGCGGGCGTGGCGGAGGGCACGCATCGGGGAGTGGCCGAGTTGCTCCGTGAAGAGGTGCGCGAACCGGGACGGAGAGAGGGAGACGTACTCGGCGAGGGAGTGGACGGTGTGCGGGGCTCCGGGGTCGGCGGCGATCAGGTCCTCGGCCCGGCGGATCCTCGGGTCCACCCCCGACTCGCGCGGCTCGGACCTGGCGGCGGTGAGCAGCACGACCTCCTCCAAGGAGCACAGGGCGAGTTCGCGGGCCGCCGTGCCGTGCGCCACGGCGACCTCAC
>NZ_LRTR01000330.1 GCF_001550375.1 Streptomyces europaeiscabiei
GGCTCCGCTCCGCGCACCCGCACCGCCCCGCGCCCCGCGCCCGCCCCGCGTGTATGCCGTACCGCCCCAAGGCAGCAGCCCCTCCGCGAGCGTCTCGCGCGGGTTGTCGCGCAGC
Source organism: Streptomyces europaeiscabiei (assembly GCF_001550375.1). Lineage (GTDB taxonomy): Bacteria > Actinomycetota > Actinomycetes > Streptomycetales > Streptomycetaceae > Streptomyces > Streptomyces europaeiscabiei. Next base: position 116 of record NZ_LRTR01000330.1, read on the forward strand.
GCGCACAACTCCTCGTACGCGCCGGTGCAGTACGCGCAGCACTCCATGTGGCTGTGCAGGTCCGGGCTGTGGCGCGGAGTGTCCGGTCGTACGGACTCCTCGATCAGCCGACGGAAGTCCTGGCAGCGAGGGTCGTCGGAGGCGGCGAGGCGCACTCGGAGACAGGCCTGGCGCAGGGCCTGGAGCGCGGACTCCCGCTTGTACGTCACGTCGTCGGGGGTGAGGCCGAGCAGCACGGCCGTACGGTCGTCCGGTTCCTGCTCCACGACGCCGTACCAGATGAGGCCCTGGGGGCGGGGCGACAGGAACTGGAACGCCGCGAGCAGGGGCGGGACGGGGCCGTTGGGGCCCGCCGAGTCCAGCACGGCGCGCAGCGTGGGGGCGATGCCCGTCGCATGCTCGTCCGTGGTCCAGGTGGCGGCCACCCGGAAGGCCAGCAGGAGCAGTTGGTGGCGCCAGGGGACGCCCGGCTCGGTGCCGCGTGCCGTCTCCCGGGTGGCGACCGTGAACGCCTGCGTCGCCAGCTCCCGAGCCGAGGACTCGCTCGCGGCGCACAGCCGGGCGTAGCCGAGGACCGACGGGTGGTGGCGCTCGCGCAGCTCGCGCAGGGCCGCGTACGCGGTCGGCGTATCGGCGCGCAACAGCGCGGTGAGCCGCGCGTCGGACGCAGTCGCGTGCCGGCGCTCGGACCCGTCGTCGGGGCGTGCGCCCGGAGCGCCGGTGTCCTGGCGCTTCTCATGGCTGTCGTCGTCGCCGGGGCGCTCGTCCCGAGCCCGAGTCATCCTCGTGCCTCCTCGCACCCCCGTGTCCGCCAGTCGGCTTCTGGGATACCGAACAGTCTGGCGCGTGACCATAGTGACGGAAGGTGAACCGGAGGGAAGGGGTTTCTTGCGGTAATGGGGCGAGACAGTGGGCAGGCCGGGAACAGTTCGGCCGGGTACGGGAGGAGTGTCGCAACTCCTGCCGCACCCGGCCGGCCTCTGTCACCGTCGACGGCGCCGTCACCGATGGCTCGGCGCCGGCACACGTCACTCCTCCAGCGTCAGCCCCTTGCGCAGCCGTACCAGCGTGCGGGACAGCAGCCGGGAGACGTGCATCTGGGAGATGCCCAGCTCGTCCCCGATCTCGGACTGCGTCATGTTGGCCACGAACCGCAGGGAAAGGATCTGCCGGTCGCGCGGCGGCAGTCCGGCGATCAGCGGCTTCAGGGACTCGACGTACTCGATGCCTTCGAGCCCGTGGTCCTCGTAACCGATCCTGTCCGCGAGCGCGCCCTCGGAGTCGTCCTCCTCGGGCTGGGCGTCCAGCGACGAGGCGGTGTACGCGTTCGACGCCGCCATGCCCTCGACGACCTCGTCGTTCGTCAGCCCGAGGCGCTCCGCCAGCTCTCCCACCGTCGGAGCACGATCGAGCTTCTGGGCCAGCTCGTCGCCGGCCTTGGCCAGGTCGAGCCGGAGTTCCTGAAGTCTGCGCGGCACCCGCACGGACCAGCTCGTGTCGCGGAAGAAACGCTTGATCTCGCCGACGATGGTCGGCATCGCGAAGGTGGGGAACTCGACGCCCCGGCTCAGTTCGAAGCGGTCGATCGCCTTGATCAGGCCGATCGTGCCGACCTGGATGATGTCCTCCATGGGTTCGCTGCGTGAGCGGAACCGGGAGGCGGCGAACTTCACCAGAGCCAGGTTGAGTTCGACCAGGGTGTTGCGCACGTACGAGTACTCGTACGTGCCTTCCTCGAGGGACTGCAGCCGCTCGAAGAGAGTCTTGGACAACGCCCGTGCGTCCACCGGCCCCACCTCGTCGAACGGGGGGATCTCCGGCAGGTCGGCCAGCCCCTCACCCGGATCGTGGGCGAATTCGTCCTGCGTCTCTTCAGGGGCGGATGCCGACGTCGCCCTCTGGGTATGCGATTCGTCGAGCCGGGGTGACATGATGTCCTCCATCGTTCTCGGCATATGGCCGCCGATGCCCATACGTGCACTGCGGTGTGCGGCGCCTCCAAAGCCGGCCGTGTCGATTGGTGTCACTACTAGCCCTACCCGGTTTCACGACGTCGTCGCAAGTGCGTCCTGTGCCGAAATGTCCCTTTTCTAGGGATTGTTCAGGTGTCGGGGAGTGTGGAGAAGGCGTAGTGTTCGAGGGCGAGTCAGCAGTCACGACGGTCGGGAGAGAGACGGCATGGACCGTGGGACGGTCGGCAGCGCACAGTCGGGCCGACTACAGGTCGAGGTGCGGGAAGAAGGCTCCAGCGCCGTCGTGACCCCGGCGGGTGAGCTCGATCACCACACCGCCGATCTGTTGCGTGAGCCACTCGAGAGCTGCCTGGAAAAGGGATTCACGCGTCTGGTGGTGGACTGTTCACGCCTGGAGTTCTGCGACTCCACCGGGCTGAACGTCCTGCTGGGCGTCCGGCTCAAGGCGGAGTCGGCGGGCGGCGGAGTCCATCTGGCGGGCATGCTCCCGGCGGTGGCGCGGGTCTTCGAGATCACGGGGGCGGACGCGGTGTTCACCGTCCACGACACCCTCGAAGCGGCACTGGGCGACTAGTGCCGCGGCAGGCAACGTTCGCCCTGTCGCGATGCCCGGCCGAGGCCCCTGCCGAGGGGTGCCGTCAGCCGGTCGGCCGGGCCGGTCGGAGCCGTCGGACCGGCCACTCACACCTTCGAGGGCGACCTCGGGTGCCCCATCCGGACCGGCGGATTGTTCGCGTCACAGGTTCTGTGCCGAAAACATGGGTGTTCTGACGGTTCGCTCGGGCAGGAGACATCCTGAGCGTGTCGGCGAACGGGTCGGCGGTGGCCCGGAAACGGCTCGGCGACGGGGCGTGGACGGGTGGCGGGGTGTACGGCGGTGGCCGGGCAGTGGCCCCGGCGGCGGCTCGGCAGTACGACGAAGTGCGGACGGAAGTACGGATGGCGCAACGGATGACAGCAGAAAACGGCACGTACCGCGGGCGTTCGTCCCGCACGCTAGACGAGTCCTGAATCGTGAACTGGTGAATCGGTGAGGTGAAGCGCTGATGAGCACCACCCGGCCTTTCTCGCCGGGCGACCGCGGCCCGGAACCGGGTGCCGGCGGCGCTTCCGGGGTGCCCGGCGGGGATCCGCCCCCGGCCCCCGCCGCGAGTCGTCAGTCCCGTCGGCTCAGTTTCGAGGGCGAGAGCGGGGTGGTGCCGCTCGCCCGTGACTTCACCCGCCAGGCGCTGTACGCGTGGGGGTGGCTGCCGGCCGCGACCGCGGATCAGCGGGCCGCGGCGGAGGACGTGCTGCTGGTGGTCTCCGAGCTGGTCACCAACGCGTGTCTCCACGCGGAGGGCCCGGCCGAGTTGCGGATCGCGTGCGACAACAAGGTGCTGCGGATCGAGGTGTCCGACCGGGGCGCCGGGGCTCCGGCGCCGCGGACGCCGCACCGGGCCGGACGGCCGGGTGGGCACGGGATGTTCATCGTGCAGCGGCTCTGTCTGGACTGGGGGGTCGTACGGGCTCCCGGGGCGGCCGGGAAGACGGTGTGGGCCGAGTTGGGGGCACCTGCCTGAAGCGCCCTGGGGGCGTGGTGTGTCTGCGGCCGTGTCTGCGGCTGAGGGTTCGTCGTGGTCGACCGCGCCCACGCGGTGGAGCCGCAGATGTCGCAGCCGCGCACCCCTCGGGTTCCCGGGGAGCCCGTCGCCGTGAGGCCGCCCCCGGTTCATCGACACTCATCCGACACCTGCGTGTGTCTTCCTTCTCCACGGGCCCCGGCGTAACTTGAGCCGCCGATCTGATGTTCCGTCAGAATGTGGGGTGCCGAGGTGCCGTACCGGACGTACCAGAAACGAACCGCCGCGCTCGCCTCCCTCGCGGCCCTGGCCGGCGCGGCGGTGCTGATGGCCGCCCCGGTGGCCCATGCCGAGGTCGTGGATGTCGAGTACAACTGCAAGACGCCGATCGGGGACAAGTCCGCGGTGTCGCCGATCGACATCAAGGGTGTCGAGAGCGGCGACGGCTACAAGATCACGATGTCGTGGCAGAAGGGCGTGTCGTCCAGCCCTGTCGAGCTGGGCAAGGGCTCGATGACGCCGAGCGCCACGATCGAGCTGGGCGGGGCCGACAACGGGACGCTCACGGTGACCGGGCCGGCGAACCAGGAGGCGCTTCCGGCCAACACACCGATCAAGATCAATGACCTGAGCGGCACGTACACCCCGAGGAAGACCGGCAAGGTCGACTTCACCGCGGGTGTGCTCACCATCAAGGCCCTCGGCACGGTGACGACCTGCACACCGGGGAACGATCCCGGCCCGTCGCTGACTCTCGACGTCACCGCTGCGGGCGAGGGTGCCTCGGGCGGTACGGGGGGCGGTTCCGACACCGGCGGCGCGGGTGGGTCGGGTGGCTCGGGCGGCGAGCTGCCGCAGACCGGGCCCCTCGACTCGGCGGTCGCGCTCGGCACGCTCGGCGGCACGGTGCTGCTCGCGGGCACGGCGGGGGTGCTGTGGGTGACACGCAGGAATCAGGCGGTACGTCGCTGACGGGAGCCGGAACGTGAGCAGAAGGCGGCGGATCCCGGCGTCGTACGCGACCTCCTACTCGACCTCGACCATGCGCGCGTCCTCGACCTCGACCATGCGCGCGTCCTCGACCTCGACCATGCGCGCGTCCTCGACCTCGACCATGCGCGCGTCCTCGACCTTGACCTCGACCATGCGCTCGACCTCGTACTCGGCGAGGGTGCTCACGGCGGTGCTCGCCCTCGTCGTGGTGCTCGTGGCACCCTTCGGCGGCGGGTCCGCGCAGGCCGCGGACAAGCCGACCGTGAAGCTGTCCAAGGCACAGGCGGGGACCGGTGGTTCGGTCACCGTGACCGGTGGGGGCTGGCGGCCGAAGGCGATCCTGATGGTGCTGATCTGCGGTCGGTCCACACCGTCGCGGGGGGTGCCCGGCGGCACCGACTCCTGTGCCAACGCAGACGGACGGGCCATCACCGCCGACGGCAAGGGTGGCTTCCGCCGGGAGTTGCCCGTGGCCGAGCCGCCGGTGCCGTGTCCGTGCGTCGTGCACGTCTCGACCATCACGGGCCCGAAGGCGGCGGCCGACGCGGTGTTCCAGGTCGCCGGGCACTCGGTCGAGCCGTTGCCGCAGGAGGCGACCGGCGGACGGCTCTCGCTCCTGACGGGCGGTCGACTGAAGGGTTCCGGCGGGCTGTTGACCTGGTTCGGGGCGCCGCCCGCCCGTGAACTGGTCTTCACCGTCGGCAACGTCGGCACCTCGCCTGTCAGGAACCCCGTCTTCCGGGTCGGCACCTCCCACGGCGTGTTCGCGCCACGGTGGGAGGAACAGCGGTGGCGCGGCACGATCCAGCCGGGCCGCAAGGCCCGGATCACCCTGCCCGTGGACCTCGCGGCCGGGGCCCACGGCGACTACACCGTCTCGCTCACGTACGGCGGCAAGGTCCTCGCCGAACAACCGTGGACCGTGGGCAGACCCTGGGGCGTCATCCTCTTCTGGCTGATGCTCTGCCTCGTCGTCCCGGCGGCGCTGTTCCGGATCGGGATGGCCGCGGTGGACCGGGTGCGGCCGGGGCGCGAGGCCCCCGAGCGGAGGCGGCGGAGGCCGCGGATGCCCGGACTTCCCGTGTGGGTGCCCAGGCCGAGCCCCTCGACCGCCGCACACGCGCAACCCCGTACGCCGTCGCCCTCGCGCACGACCTCGGCCCTGCCGTGGTTCACACCGGACACCGGTCCGGGGGAGACACGGGCAGCGCGGCTCTCCTCGGCGCGGGAGGACCCATCCACGTGAGGCAGACGACCCATGCACGTGAGGCAGGAGGACGGACACCTCCACGGCGGAGACGGGAAGGGGCCGCCGCACCGTTGAGTGCGGCGGCCCCTTCCCGTGCATCGGCGGGTGCCGGGGTCAGTTGACGTCGCCCGTGAGGGCTCTGACCTTCCTGCGGTACATGTGGATCGCGAAGCCGGCGAGGACGGCGAGGGTGGCCTCGACGGCGACCATGCCGGTGCCGCTGAGGTCGAAGCCGCCGACGGCGGGATTGGAGAGCAGGCCGGTGACGGAGTCGCCCGCGGTGACCGCGAGGAACCACACGCCCATCATCTGGCTGGCGTACTTGGCCGGGGCCATCTTCGTCGTCACCGACAGGCCGACCGGGGAGAGGCACAGCTCACCGACGGTCTGGATGAAGTAGATGCCCACCAGCCACATCGGGCCGGCCAGGGTGCCGTCCGCCGCCATCCCCAGCGGGATCAGGAAGAAGAAGAACGAGACGCCGATGAGCACGAGGGCCATGGCGAACTTCACGGCCGTGCTCGGCTCCCTGCCCTGGCGGTTCAGCCACAGCCAGAGCCAGGCGAACACCGGGGCCAGCGCCATGATGAACAGCGGGTTCAGCGACTGGTACCAGGAGGTCGGGAACGCGAAGCCGAGCAGCGAGCCGGCCACCTTCTCGTCGTTCGAGCCGAAGGCCTGGACCGTGGACGCGCCCTGGTCGTAGATCATCCAGAACACGGCGGCGGCGACGAAGAACCAGATGTAGCCGGTCATCTTCGACTGCTCGGCGGTGCTCAGTTCCTTGTCCCGCTTGATGCGCAGCAGCACACCGGCCGGGACGACCAGACCGATGACGGTCAGCGGGATCATCGCCCAGTTCAGGGTGAAGTGGCCGCTGAGGCCCACGGCGCCGTAGAAGACGGCCGCCACGGCCAGCCAGAGCAGACCCTTGCGCAGCCAGGAGGCACGTTCCTCGGCCGCCAGCGGCTTGGGGACGACGTCGCTCGTCGGGCTCAGGGTCCGGCTGCCGGCGAGGAAGACGGCGAGGCCGATGGCCATGCCGACCGCGGCCAGACCGAAGCCGAGGTGCCAGTTGACCTCCTGGCCGACGGTGCCGATGACCAGCGGGGCGAAGAAGGCACCCGCGTTGATGCCCATGTAGAAGATCGTGAAGCCGCCGTCGCGCCGCGGGTCACCGGGGCCGTCGTACAGATGGCCCACCATCGTGGAGATGTTGGCCTTCAGCAGACCGGAGCCGGCCGCGACCAGGGCCAGGCCCGCGAAGAACGGTGCCTGACCGCCCGGCAGGGCGAGCACCAGGTGCCCGGACATGATCGTGACTGCGGCGATCGCCACCGTCTTGCGGGGGCCCCAGACACGGTCGCCGAGCCAGCCGCCGGGCATCGCGAGCAGATACACCATCGCCGAGTAGACGGCGACGATCGTGGTGGTGGTGGCCAGGTCCATGGCCAGGCCGCCACCCATGCTCCCCTTGCCGGCGTCGGGGCCGCCGGAGAGCAGGTAGACGGTGAGGAGGGCCTTCATGCCGTAGTAGGAGAATCGTTCCCACATCTCGGTCATGAAGAGAGTGGCCAGTCCGCGGGGGTGGCCGAAGAAGGTGCCCTCGGTGCCGGGGGTTCCCCGGCCGGCCGAGTCCTTCGTCAGGCTGGACGCCATGGTCGTTCCTTGCAGGTCGGGACGGCGCACGTGGGGGCGCACGCCCGGTGGAGGGAGGTGGCCGACAGCGGCGGGCCGGTACGTCCACCCACGCCCACGGGAGTCCGCCCCGGGGCACGGGGCGGCGGACGGCGGCCGCCGGGATCCACGCCCCTCCGCGCGCGTCGACGCGTCGATGCGTCCCGCGTGTTCGGGGCCCGGCCACAGGTCGTTCCGCACACAAAAGAGACCTTCAGCGCAGATATGCCGCCAAAGGCCCTCACGTGTTGCTACAGGCGTTCCGTCACCATACGCCAGAAGACTGCGGGAAAAGAAAGGCCTTGAGAGGCGGATCACAGGTAAGAAGGCAACCGTGAGTGGGCATTCGAAGGTCATTCACAGGTTCGCGCGTACGGACGGCAGGGTGCGACCACGCGTCATGCGGTGTGGTCGCGTCATGTTCGTGTCATCTTTGCGGAATCGGCGCGCCATCCGCACCGGACCAGGCCGCCTTCTCCACACGGCGCCCGGCAGCGCCGCTGATCTTCACCACCGGAGGGACGAAACGCCCGCCGCAGTGGATCATGCCCCCGGGAAGTAAGGGAACCGTTGGACAAAGGTGTGAATCATGCTTGCCGATCACCCTCCACCTGCGGTTCTCGGCGGACTACCATCACCCCATGACCCGTGTACTGCTCGCCGAGGACGACGCGTCCATCTCGGAGCCGTTGGCTCGCGCACTGCGCCGGGAAGGGTACGAGGTGGAGGTCCGTGAGGACGGACCCACCGCGCTGGACGCCGGAATGCAGGGTGGCGTCGACCTGGTCGTCCTGGACCTGGGGCTGCCCGGGATGGACGGCCTGGAGGTGGCCCGTCGGCTGCGCGCCGAGGGCCACACCGTGCCGATCCTCATCCTGACCGCGCGCGCCGACGAGGTGGACACCGTCGTCGGCCTCGACGCGGGCGCCGACGACTACGTCACCAAGCCCTTCCGGCTCGCCGAGTTGCTCGCCCGCGTGCGGGCCCTGCTCCGGCGCGGCGCCGCGGAGCCGGCGCAGCCGCCTGCCACCCACGGGGTCCGGATCGACGTCGAGTCGCACCGGGCGTGGATGGGCGACGAGGAGCTGCAGCTCACCGCGAAGGAGTTCGACCTGCTCCGGGTGCTCGTGCGCGACGCGGGGCGGGTCGTCACCCGTGACCAGCTGATGCGCGAGGTCTGGGACACGACGTGGTGGTCGTCGACCAAGACCCTCGACATGCACATCTCCTGGCTCCGGAAGAAGCTCGGCGACGACGCGGCGAATCCCCGGTACATCGCGACGGTGCGAGGGGTCGGGTTCCGGTTCGAGAAGAACTGAAGCCGGTCTCGGTGGGAGCGGGCGCCCGGCGGCTCGGCGGTGCGCGGCGGCTGCGGATGGGTTGTGGCCGGCCGCGCGGTTCCCCGAGCCCCTCGCGGGGGGTCCGCCCTCGCGAGGGCGGCGGCACCCCTGCCCACGCAGGTGAGCGTCCCTGACCCCAGCCCCCACAACAGGCGCCGGGTGCCGCACAATCGAAGGTCCCAGAACAACCCCGCCCCGCTCGGAGGGCAACCGTGCGTCGCCGTCTCATCCAGTCCACACTCGCCGTCGTCCTCGTCGTCATCGCCGTCTTCGGCGTCTCCCTCGTCATCGTCGAGACCCGCACGATCAGCAACAGCGCCCAGGAACGCGTGGAGTCCGAGGCGGTCCAGCTGACGAGCATCGTGGACAGCCGCATCATCGGCGACGAACGGATCACCGCGGAGGTCCTCAGGGACCAGGTCGGGGACGAGCGCTACGCCCGTATCGAGATCCCCGGCCAGACCACGATCGAGATCGGTGACAAGCCCGTCGGCGACGTCATCCGACACGAGGCCAAGGGCGAGAAGGACGAGGTCGTCACGGTCGAGGAGTCCCGCTCGTCGGTCAGCCGCGAGGTCGGCCGTACGCTGCTGATCATCGCGGCGGTCGCGCTGCTCGCCGTCATCGCCGCCGTCCTCCTCGCCGTACGCCAGGCCAACCGCCTCGCCTCCCCCCTCACCGACCTGGCCGAGACCGCCGAACGGCTCGGCTCCGGCGACCCGCGCCCCCGCCACAAGAGGTACGGCGTCCCGGAGCTGGACCGGGTCGCGGACGTGCTGGACTCCTCCGCCGAGCGCATCGGCCGCATGCTGACAGCCGAGCGGCGCCTCGCCGCGGACGCGTCCCACCAGCTGCGTACGCCGCTGACCGCGCTGTCCATGCGCCTGGAGGAGATCACCCTCACCGACGATCTCGCCACGGTGAAGGAGGAGGCACACATCGCGCTCACCCAGGTCGAGCGCCTCACGGACGTCGTGGAGCGGCTCCTCACCAACTCCCGCGACCCCCGCAACGGCTCCGCCGTCTCCTTCGAGCTCGACGAGGTCATCAAGCAGCAGCTGGAGGAGTGGCGGCCTGCCTACCGCGGCGAGGGCCGGGCAGTCGTCAGCTCGGGCAAGCGGCATCTCCAGGCCGTGGGCACGCCGGGCGCGGTCGCGCAGGTGCTGGCCGCGCTGATCGAGAACTCGCTCATGCACGGCGGCGGCACGGTGGCGTTGCGCACACGCGTCACCGGGAACCAGGCGGTGATCGAGGTCACCGACGAGGGGCCCGGCGTCCCCGCCGACCTCGGGGCACGGATCTTCGAGCGGGCGATCAGCGGGCACAACTCGACGGGCATCGGGCTGGCCGTGGCGCGCGACCTCGCGGAGGCCGACGGAGGGCGCCTGGAGATGCTCCAGGCGCAGCCGCCGGTGTTCGGGCTGTTCCTTTCGCGGACGCCGGTGCGGACGCCGTCCGGCGATGACCGGCCTGTTCGGTAGCTCGACGGTTCGGCGGTTCGGCGGTTCGGTACGGGTGGCGTTCGCGGGCGCGCCGTAGCTCCGGGGGGCGCAGGGCGGCGACTGCGGGTGGTTCGTGGTTGCTCGCGCAGTTCCCCGCGCCCCTTCACTCGCGCAGTTCCCCGCGCCCCTTGAGGAGCGCTGCCCCTCAGCGGCGCTTGCCAGTGACCGCGGGCGGGTGGGCGGCTCCGGCTTCGAGGAACGATTCCGCGCTCGCCACCGCCTCGCGGGCCGGGAGAGCCCGGAACACCCAGGTGCGGTACGACCAGAAGCGGAAGAGCGTCGCGATGCCGATGCCGAGGAACTTGAAGATGTTGGACTGCAGGGGGCTGTCCCAGTCGAAGCCGTACGTGGCGGTGTAGAGCACCCCGTTCTCGATCACCAGCCCGACCGCGCTGAACAGCAGGAACAGCGACATCTCCTTCGTGCGGCCGCTCTTGTCACGGTCCCGGTACGTGAAGTAGCGGAAGCCCACATAGTTGAACGCGATAGCGACGACTGTCGCTATGACGCTGGCCCGGACGACCTGCAGGTCGGTGGTGTGCCGCACGAGGTTGAACACGGCGAGGTTCACCAACAGCCCCACACCGCCCACCGCACCGAACTTGGCGACCTCGCGTACGAGCAGGTCGATCCGGCGGCGCAGGGCGCCGCGGGGCTTCGTATCAGGCCCCGAGGTGGTACTTCCCATGGTGTGCGGCCCCCGTCGCTCGGTCCGGTCGGTGTCGTGCCGGTGGTCAGCCGGTTGCTGCTCCGTCCGAAATGAGTTGATCTTCGGTCGAAAACCACTGGTTCAGCCATGCTAACCAGCGCCCCTGAGCAATGCCTGTGCGCAAGCTCACAGCCGCGACACGGGGGAGGTCCAGGGGCGGTCCAGTGGGGAAATGGGCAGGGAAATCGGGCACCGGGGAGTGGCCGATTCCGTGGCCGATACCCTGGGGGCGTGACGTTCCCGGTAGTCGGCATGGTCGGCGGGGGCCAGCTCGCTCGTATGACACACGAGGCGGGCATCCCGCTCGGCATCAGGTTCAAGCTCCTCAGTGACACCCCTCAGGATTCCGCGGCGCAGGTCGTCGGTGATGTCGTCATCGGCGACTACCGCGACCTCGACATGCTGCGTGCGTTCGCGCAGGGCTGCGACGTGATCACCTTCGATCACGAACACGTACCCACCGAGCATCTACGGGCCCTGGAGGCGGACGGCATCCCCGTGCGCCCGGGGCCGGACGCGCTCCAGCACGCCCAGGACAAGGGCGTGATGCGCGCGAGGCTCGACGCGATCGGCGTGCCCTGCCCACGGCACCGCATCGTCGCGGACCCCGACGACGTGGCCGCTTTCGCCGCCGAGGGTGAGGGGTTTCCGGTCATCCTCAAGACGGTCCGCGGCGGCTACGACGGCAAGGGCGTGTGGGTCGTCCGGTCGGCCGAGGACGCCGCCGAGCCCTTCCGCGCCGGAGTCCCGGTCCTCGCGGAGGAGAAGGTCGACTTCGTACGGGAGCTGGCCGCCAACGTCGTACGGTCGCCGCACGGCCAGGCCGTCGCGTACCCGGTCGTGGAGTCGCGGCAGGTGAACGGCGTCTGCGACACCGTCATCGCGCCCGCCCCCGACCTCGACCCCGCCCTCGCCCTCAAGGCCGAGGAGCTGGCCCTCACCATCGCCAAGGAACTGGACGTGACCGGCCACCTGGCCGTCGAGCTCTTCCAGACCCGCGACGGCCGCATCCTCGTCAACGAGCTGGCCATGCGCCCCCACAACTCCGGCCACTGGAGCCAGGACGGCGCGATCACCTCGCAGTTCGCCAACCACGTACGGGCCGTCCTCGACCTGCCGCTGGGCGACCCGCGCCCGCGCGCGAAGTGGACCGTCATGGTCAACGTCCTCGGCGGCGACTACCCCGACATGTACTCGGCGTACCTGCACTGCATGGCCCGCGACCCACAGCTCAAGATCCACATGTACGGCAAGGACGTGAAGCCCGGCCGTAAGGTCGGTCACGTCAACACCTACGGCGACGACCTCGACGACGTGCTGGAGCGCGCCCGTCACGCCGCCGGTTACCTGAGAGGCACGATCACCGAATGAGCCCCGTCGTAGGCATTGTCATGGGGTCGGACTCCGACTGGCCCGTCATGGAGGCCGCCGCGCAGGCACTCGACGAGTTCGAGATCGCGTACGAGGTCGACGTCGTCTCCGCGCACCGGATGCCGCGCGAGATGATCGCGTACGGAGAGGAGGCCGCGGGCCGGGGCCTCAAGGTGATCATCGCGGGCGCGGGCGGCGCCGCCCATCTGCCCGGCATGCTCGCGTCCGTGACCCCGCTGCCGGTGATCGGCGTGCCCGTGCCGCTGAAGTACCTCGACGGGATGGACTCCCTGCTGTCGATCGTGCAGATGCCGGCCGGTGTGCCCGTCGCCACGGTCTCCGTCGCCGGGGCCCGCAACGCCGGTCTGCTGGCCGCGCGCATCCTGGCCACGCAGGACGAGGAACTCCTCGGCCGTATGCGCGAGTTCCAGCAGGAGCTGAACGACCAGGCCACCGAGAAGGGCAAGCGCCTGCGCACCAAGGTCGAGGGAGCCGGCAACGGCTTCGGCTTCGGGAAGTAGACGTAACGCGATGACGGGGATCACGGGGGACATGGACATGGCATCGCTGGAGGCGGCCCGGGAGCTGCTGCGGGAGTTCCCGGTCGCGGACGGGCACAACGACCTGCCCTGGGCGCTGCGCGAGCAGGTCCGCTACGACCTGGACGCGCGGGACATCGCCACCGACCAGAGCGCCTTTCTCCACACCGACCTGGCGCGGCTGCGCGCGGGCGGGGTCGGGGCGCAGTTCTGGTCGGTGTACGTCCCCTCGCATGCCGAGGCACTGCCGGGGGCCGTCCCCGCGACCCTCGAACAGATCGACTGCGTACGGCAGTTGATCGACCGATATCCCGCCGAGCTGCGAGCCGCGCTGACCGCCGCCGACATGGAGGCGGCCCGCGCCGAGGGTCGTGTCGCCTCCCTGATGGGTGCCGAGGGCGGCCACTCCATCGACAACAGCCTCGCCACCCTGCGGGCGCTGTACGCGCTGGGCGTCCGCTACATGACGCTCACCCACAACGACAACATCGCCTGGGCGGACTCCGCGACCGACGCGGCGGCGGTCGGCGGTCTGTCGGCCTTCGGCCGGGCCGTCGTCCGGGAGATGAACCGCGAGGGCATGCTCGTCGACCTCTCGCACGTGGCGGCGACGACGATGCGCGACGCGCTCGACACGTCGACGGCCCCGGTGATCTTCTCCCACTCGTCGTCGCGGGCCGTCTGCGACCACCCCCGCAACATCCCGGACGACGTCCTGGAGCGGCTCCCGGCCAACGGGGGAGTGGCGATGGTGACGTTCGTGCCGAAGTTCGTGCTCCAGGCCGCCGTGGACTGGACGGCCGCCGCCGACGAGAACATGCGGGCCCACGGCCTGCACCACCTCGACACCACCCCCGAGGGGATGGCGGTCCACCGCGCCTTCGAGGAGCGGACCCCCCGGCCGGTCGCCACGGTGTCCACGGTCGCGGACCATCTCGACCACATGCGCGAGGTCGCCGGTGTCGACCACCTCGGCATCGGCGGCGACTACGACGGCACGGCCTTCACCCCCGACGGCCTGGGCGACGTCTCCTGCTACCCGAACCTGATCGCCGAGCTTCTCGACCGCGGCTGGTCCCGGCCCGACCTCGCCAAGCTGACCTGGCGGAACGCGGTCCGGGTGCTGGGCGCGGCGGAGGACGTGGCCCGGGACCTCCAGGCCCGTACGGGCCCGTCGAACGCGACGCTCGTGCAGCTGGACGGGTGACACCGGGCGCGTGCGGGCGCCCGGGGCCTCACCCGGGTGGAGTACGGCGGCCCCGCCGCCGCCGTACAACCCGAACGCCCCACCCACCAGGAAGGCGCGTGGCCGCCGTGGCACGGTGACGAGTACTGCGATCACCCAACGGCTACGGAGGTTTGCCATGGCAGATCTGCAGGACGAACTGCAAGCCGCAGGGGAGGCCGGCGAGCTAGACACGCCCCCCACCACCGGTACGAAGCCCAAGCCGAAACGCGGCCACCGGCCACCGGTGGCGGAGCCGATAGCCCCCGGCGGCGGCAGCCGACCCGACGGCGTCGGAGCGGACGACGCCCGCCCCGACGACGCCC
>NZ_LRTR01000331.1 GCF_001550375.1 Streptomyces europaeiscabiei
GCCCCGACGACGGCCGAGCGGCCGGCGGCCGAACCGATGCCGCCCCCCGGGCCACCGAGGACGGTCGTGCAGCAGCCACCTCGTCCGCCGCCGACGCCGCCTCCGTGGCCGGGAGCGCCGAGCCCTCTTCCGAGCTGGCCGAGGCGCACGCCTTCCTGGTCGCGCACCCCGTCGCCGACGGCTACAGCGGGCTGCCCTGGGTGCTGCGTCAGCTGCCCCGGTACGACCTGGAGCTGGGCGAGGGCGGGGTGGACACCGATGTGCCGCGGATGCGCAAGGGCCACATCGGCGCGCTGTTCTGGTCGGTGCACCTCCCGGAGGGCCTGGCGGGCGAGCGCGCCGTCGGCGCCACCCTGGAGCAACTGGACCTGGTCCGGACGGTCGTCCACGCCCACCCCGAGGGCCTGCGGCTCGTGCACACCGCGGGGGAGACCACCGACGCCCGCAACTGTGGCCGCGTCGCCGTGCTGCTCGGCCCCGCCGGAGCCTCGGCGATCGGTGACTCCCTCGGCATCCTGCGCGCCCTGCACGCGCTCGGCCTGAAGACCCTCACCCTCGCCGGAGCGTCCTGGGCGGGCGAGTCCGGGCTGAGCAGGTTCGGCGAGGAGGTGGTCCGCGAGATGAACCGCATCGGCGTCCTCGCCGACCTCTCCGGCGCCTCCGAGCCGACCGTCCGCCGGGCGCTCGCGCTCTCCCGCGCCCCGGTCGTGTGCACCCGCTCGGCGGCCGGCGCCCTACGGCCCCACCCCGCCAACCTCTCCGACGACCTCCTCGCCGCGCTGGGCAAGGCCGGAGGCCTGTGCATGGTGCCGCTCACCGCCGAGCAGACCGGCCCGTCCGTCCGCGACGTCGCCGACCATCTCGACCACGTCCGCGCGATCGCCGGCCCCGAGTGCGTCGGCCTCTCCGGCACCTACGACTCCGGAGCCGCCCACCCGCAGGACCTCACGGACGCCTCCTGCTACCCCCACCTCGTCGCCGAACTCATGCACCGAGGCTGGTCCGAAACCGATCTCGCCCTCCTCACCTGGGGCAACGTCCAACGAGTCCTCCGCACCGCCGACTTCACGTCGAGGGCGGCACGGGACCGCCGAGAGGCCTCGACGGCGAGGATCGCAGACCTGGACGCATAGTCCGCCGCCCCGCGCCCCTGTTCTCGGGGGCGCGGGGAACTGCGCGAGAAACCACGACGGACCCCACCCGCAGCCGCCGAAGACACCCCGGCCCCCACCCCCTACGGCGTCCTCAGCTCCGGCAGAGGCAGAACGGATGCCCCGCAGGATCCGCGTACACCCGGAACCCCCGCTCACGGTCCTCCGCGTCCAGCACCGTCGCCCCGAGTGCCAGCACCTCCTTCTCCGCCGCGTCCATGTCCGCCACGTCCAGGTCGAGATGGAACTGCTGCGACCGCTCCGCCGAGGGCCACTGAGGCGCCACGAACCCCGGCGCCCGCTGGAACGCCAGCCGTGCGCCCCCGCCCGGCACCTCCAGGTCCACCCAGTCCCCCTCCCCGCTGACCTTCCCGCCGATCACCTCGGCGTAGAACCCGGCGAGCGCGGCCGGGTCGGGACAGTCCAGAACGACGACATCCAGCTTGGCGATGGCCATGGCCTTCTCCTTGCTCGTTCCTGCGCGTCTTCGGTTACCTGTAGAAGAGAGTAACCAGTAACGGTTACCTCATGCATCCCATTAAGAGGTAACGTCACGATATGAGTGAGAGAGCGTCCGCCCCCGGCGGCCTGGCCCTGGTCGAGAGCCTGGTGAACACGCTGGATCTGGAGACGGGCGCCGATGCCCTGGACACTCCGGAAGGCGGGGCCTGCCTCGGCCTGGCGGCCGACGAGGACATCGCGGCCGTACGCGACCTGCGGGAGTCCCTCCGGGCGACCCTGCTGGCCCACGCCGGCCACCCACCGCACCGCCCGGTGACCCCGCTCGGCCGGCTCCTGGCCTCCGCACCCCTGATCGTCGCGGTCCGTGCCGAGGACGGCTCCGCGAGCCTGCGGCCCGCCGCCGACCCGGCGCCCCTCGTCTCCCGTGTGGCCGCGGCCGTCGCCGCGGCCCTCACGGCGGGCACCTGGCAACGCCTCAAGGCCTGCGAGGCGACCGACTGCCACTGGGCGTACTACGACCGCAGCCCGGCCGGACGGGGCCGCTGGTGCTCGATGCAGGTGTGCGGCGCCCGCGCGAAGATGCGCCGCTACCGAGCGAAGTAAGCGCTTCGCCCCCGCCGACCGCCGGAACGGTGGAGAATGCGGGAAGACGCCGTTCCGGCCGACTGAGCCTCGGCCGGAACGGCGTCACCTCTGTCGGCTGTACAGGGCCCGGCCCCACGCCGCAGACACCGCTCTACGCGGTCGGCCGGCCCATCGCCCGGTACGTCCACCCCGCCCGTCGCCACAGCTCCGGGTCCAGCGCGTTGCGGCCGTCCAGCACGAGCCGTGTCGAGGCGACCTCGCCCAGCGCCGCCGGGTCCAGCTCGCGGAACTCGCGCCACTCCGTCAGGTGCAGCACTATGTCGGCGTTCCGTACGGCCGCGATCGCGGAGTCGGCGTACCCGAGCGTCGGGAAGACCCGCCGGGCGTTGTCCATGCCTTTGGGGTCGTAGACGGTGACCTGGCCGCCCTGGAGGTGGATCTGCCCGGCCACGTTGAGGGCGGGGGAGTCGCGTACGTCGTCGGAGTCGGGCTTGAAGGTGGCGCCGAGCACGGCGACCCGCTTGCCCAGGAAGGAGCCGCCGCCCAGCGCCTGCCGGGCCAGCTCCACCATCTGACCGCGCTGGCGCATGTTGATGGAGTCGATCTCGCGCAGGAACGTCAGCGCCTGGTCGGCGCCCAGCTCGCCGGCGCGGGCCATGAACGCCCGGATGTCCTTCGGCAGACAGCCGCCGCCGAAGCCGATGCCGGCCCGCAGGAACTTTTTGCCGATCCGGTCGTCGTGCCCGATGGCCTCCGCCAGCTTGGCGACATCGCCCCCGGCGGCCTCGCACACCTCGGCCATGGCGTTGATGAAGGAGATCTTCGTGGCGAGGAAGGAGTTCGCGGAGGTCTTCACCAGCTCGGCGGTCGGGAAGTCGGTGACGACGAACGGGGACCCCTCGCTCACCGGGGTCGCGTACACCTCGCGCAGCAGCTTCTCGGCCGTCTCGCTCCGCACGCCCACCACGATCCGGTCCGGATGCAGCGTGTCGTTCACGGCGAAGCCCTCGCGCAGGAACTCCGGGTTCCAGGCCAGCTCGGCGGCCTCCCCGGCGGGCGCGTGCTCGGCGACATAGGCGGCCAGCCGGTCGGCGGACCCGACCGGCACGGTCGACTTGCCGACGACGAGGGCGGGGCCCGTCAGATGCGGGGCGAGCGAGGCGAAGGCGGCGTCGACGTACGACATGTCGCAGGCGTACTCGCCGTGCCGCTGCGGGGTGTTCACACAGACGAAGTGGATGTCACCGAAGGCCGCGACCTCGGCGTAGTCGGTCGTGAAGCGCAGCCGCCCGCTGGACCCCTCGATCCCGGCGACATGCCTCCGCAGCAGCTCCTCCAGGCCCGGCTCGTACATCGGGACCTCGCCCCGCCGGAGCATGTCGATCTTCTCTTCGACGACATCGAGCCCGAGCACCTCGAACCCCAGCTCGGCCATGGCCGCGGCGTGTGTCGCGCCGAGATAGCCGGTGCCGATCACGGTGATCTTGAGGGCCATGGGGTGCTCCTGGGATGTCCGGCCGTGGGATGTCAAACATGCTCTGGTCCTGCGCGCTGCACGAGCATAGTCGGGGCGTGTTCGAGCCCTTCACCGGGCAGATTCCCCGGGTGCGGCGGCCTGTCGTCAAACTCACGTATCACTCGCGTGGACAGACCACTAAAATTTGAGTTACTTAACGGTAGTTAGCGTCAGGAGCGTGAGAGACCTTGGCCGGATCGGCTGATTTCGACCTGTACCGCCCGTCCGAGGAGCACGACATGCTCCGTGACGCGATCCGTTCCCTCGCCGAGGCGAAGATCGCGCCCTTCGCCGCCGCCGTGGACGAGGAGGCCCGCTTCCCGCAGGAGGCGCTGGACGCGCTGGTCGCCAATGACCTGCACGCCGTGCACGTCCCCGAGGAGTACGGCGGCGCCGGCGCCGACGCGCTCGCCACGGTCATCGTGATCGAGGAGGTGGCCCGCGCCTGCGTGTCGTCCTCCCTGATCCCGGCCGTCAACAAGCTCGGCTCGCTGCCCGTGATCCTCTCCGGCTCCGAGGAGCTGAAGAAGAAGTACCTGGGCCCGCTCGCCAAGGGCGACGCGATGTTCTCGTACTGCCTCTCCGAGCCGGACGCCGGCTCCGACGCGGCCGGTATGAAGACCCGCGCGGTCCGTGACGGTGACCACTGGATCCTCAACGGCGTGAAGCGCTGGATCACCAACGCGGGCGTCTCCGACTACTACACGGTCATGGCCGTCACGGACCCGGAGAAGCGCTCCAAGGGCATCTCCGCCTTCGTCGTCGAGAAGTCCGACGAGGGCGTCTCCTTCGGCGCCCCGGAGAAGAAGCTCGGCATCAAGGGCTCCCCGACCCGCGAGGTCTACCTCGACAACGTCCGCATCCCCGCCGACCGCATGATCGGCGACGAGGGCACCGGCTTCGCCACGGCGATGAAGACCCTGGACCACACCCGGATCACCATCGCCGCCCAGGCCCTCGGTGTCGCCCAGGGCGCCCTCGACTACGCCAAGGGCTATGTCCAGGAGCGCAAGCAGTTCGGCAAGCCGATCGCCGACTTCCAGGGCATCCAGTTCATGCTCGCCGACATGGCCATGAAGCTCGAGGCCGCCCGCGCCCTGACGTACCAGGCGGCGGCGAAGTCCGAGCGCGGCGACAAGGACCTCACCTTCCAGGGCGCCGCCGCCAAGTGCTTCGCCTCCGACGTCGCCATGGAGGTCACCACGGACGCCGTCCAGCTGCTGGGCGGCTACGGCTACACACGCGACTACCCGGTCGAGCGCATGATGCGCGACGCGAAGATCACACAGATATACGAAGGCACGAACCAGGTCCAGCGGATCGTCATGGCCCGCAACCTGCCGTAATCCCTTCGGCGCAATCCGTACACGGCCCCCGGCACTCGCCGGGGGCTGTTGTCGTACGGGACGTATGGGGCGGATTGTTTCCGTCCGCCCGATGGCGGGCGGGGGCGGGGAGGCGTAGGACGGAAGTGCACGGGGTCCGGTCCCGGGCCCCGCTCCCACCACCCCCAGGAGGAGCCATGACGCAGCACGCCGGAGCCATGACCACGATGAGCAAGGAGATGCAGGACTGCGTCGACGCCTGCATGACGTGCCACAGCATGTGCGAGGAGACCATGAGCTCCTGCATGCAGGCCGGCGGTCAGGCCCAGATGCAGATCATGCGCGCCCTGATGGACTGCGCCGAGATGACCCGTATGTGCGCGGACATGATGATGCGCCGCTCGCCGCTGTCCGCCGAGATGTGCGCGATGTGCGCCCGCGCCTGTGACATGTGCGCCGAGGCGTGTATGTCCATGCCGGACGATCAGCAGCTGATGCGATGTGCCGAGGCGTGTCGCCGCTGCTCCGAGATGTGCCGGACGATGGCGGGCGCGACCGCCTGATCCCGCACGACCCAAAGACCGAGGGACACCCCGTCACGGGATGCCCCTCGGTCACTTGGTCGCGCGGGGTCAGTTGCCCGACACCGTCACCGTCTCGTCGTTCTTCAACTGCTCCACCAGCTGCTTCACCTTCGTGGTGTCCCACTGGAGGTTGCCGTTGCCGGCGTTGCCCGAGATCGGCATGTTCATGGACTTGCCGTCGCCGCCCGTCACGCCCTTCATCGCCCAGAACATGTCGGCCAGGTCGAACAGGCTCATGTCCTTGTCGACGATCAGGGTGTCCAGACCCGCGCTCATCGTCGGGTACAGCTTGAACGGGTTCAGCACCGTGCTCGGCGTCGCCGTCTGACTGGCGAGGGCCGCGAGGAACTTCTGCTGGTTCTTCGTACGGTCCAGGTCGCTGCGCGCGAGGGCGTAGCGGGTGCGGACGAAGGCGAGGGACTGCTCGCCGACCAGGGTCTGCTTGCCCGCCTCGAAGTTCGCGCCGGACTTGGTGTCCTTCAGGCCGCCCTTGGGGATGTCGATCTCCACGCCGCCGACCGCGTCGACGATGTTCGCGAAGCCCGCGAAGCCGATCTCCACGTAGTGGTCGATGTGCAGACCCGTGTTGGCCTCGACGGTGCGGACCAGCAGCTCGGGCCCGTCCTCCGCGTACGCCGCGTTCAGCTTCACCTGGCGTCCGGTGCCCTTGAAGGTCTTGCCGGACTCGGAGCCGACGAACGTCGGTATCTCGACGTTCGAGTCACGGGGCAGCGAGACCAGCGTCGGGCCGTTCGAGCCGGTGTGCAGGATCATCATCGAGTCCGTGCGCTTGCCGTCGGCGGACCCGGTGTGGAGCTCCTTCTTCTGGTCGTCGGACAGGCCCTCACGGCTGTCGGAGCCGACGATCAGGTAGTTGGTGCCCTCGCCCGCGTCCGGCCGGTCGATGACCTTCGACAGGTCGACCTCGCGGTTCAGCTTGGAATCGGCCCAGAAGTACGTGCCGATCGTCGTCGCGAGCAGCACCACGGTGACCGTGATCGCGGTCACCTTGATACGGCGCCGCCAGTCCGGCGCGGGGCGCTCACCGCGACCGCCGCCGTGACCGCCCGGACCGCCGGTGCCACCGGAGCCGTAGACCTGGCCGGTGTTGTAGTCGTTGTTGTACCCGCCGCCGTACTGGTCGGGTCCGCTGCCGTGGCCGTCGGCGTACGAGTCGCCGTACGACGGCTGCTGGGGCACGCCTCCCTGAGGGGGTGCCGACTGGCCGCGACGGACCGGGCGCATCACGCGCGCCCCGTCGGGCTGTGCGCTCGCGTTGCCGTGTCCGTAGCCGCCGCCGCGGTTGTTGCCGGACCATCCCTCGGGCCAATCGTTCATGCGCCCAGTGTGCCGGGTAGGGCTGTGCCCTTTACAAGGGTCGATGAAAAACAAAGGCAGGGCTGTAGCGAAGCTGACACAAATTGCACGGTTTTGTAGGGGGACGGGCGCCTCGGACGACCGCAGGTCTCACGAGCAGGAGACCTGGTCGCCCCTCACCACTCCCGACTCGCCCTGCCCGGGGTGCTCCGCCCGTACCCTGCGGACCTGCTCGAAGTCCGTGCCGGCGATCACCCTGAGGGTGGGGCCCTGGGCGCGGACCGGGCGCAGTTCCGAGCCAGGGAGGGCGGTCGCGAGGGAGCGGGCGGAACGGTCCCAGCGGGGGTCGTAGGCGACGACCGTGCGGCGGACGTCCTGCCGCGGGGCGTTCACCGGGATCCTCGTCGTGCGGAAGCCGGTGGCGGCCAGCGCGCGGTCCACCTTCTTGCCGAGGCCGGGCACGGCCGTGCCGTTCTCGACCTGGACACGGATCTGCTGGGGGGCGACGTCGACGAGGGTGTACGTGCCCCGCGCCTTGTAGGGGGCGAGGGGGCGGTCGTCGCGCAGGGCCTCGAAGAGGCGGGCGGACCTGGCGTCGTCCCACTTGAGGGTCGAGCCGAGGCCCTTCACGGCGTACCCCATCCGACCGATGGGCACGGTGGTGAACTCGGAGGAGGCGGGGTCGAGGTTCCGCATCGCGCGGCCGAGGTCGATCAGCTCGCCGGTCCCGAACTCCTTGTCGGCGCGGACGGACCCGAGGACGGCCTGGGTGATGTCGCGGAACTTCATCGGGTTGAGCAGGACGCCGGAGGAGGTGGCCTGGGACATCAGGGACGCCATGAAGCGCTGCTGGCGTTGCATACGGCCGAGGTCGGAAGAGCCGTCGGCGTGCCGGGAACGGACGTACTGGAGGGCCTGGCCGCCGTCCAGTTCATGGGCGCCGGCGGTGAGGTCGAGGCCGGTGTAGGAGTCCTTGAGGGGGCGGGTGGTGCAGATCCTGACGCCGCCGAGGACGTCGACGGTCCGCATGAAGCTGGTGAAGTCGACCTCGACGTAGTGGTCGATCTTCACCTTGGTCATGTGCTCGACCGTGCGCACGGTGAGCTGCGGTCCGCCCTCCGCGTAGGCCGCGTTCAGCTTGATGGGGTGGCCCTTGTGCGTCCTGCCGGTGGCGCGGTCGGTGTGCGCGGGCGTCTCGGCGTACGAGTCGCGTGGCAGGCTCACGATGCTCGCGCGTTCCCGGTCCTCCGAGATGTGCACGATCATCATCGTGTCCGTGCAGTGGCAGGGAGCGCCGCCCAGCCGGTACCTCCGCCGCTCCTCCTCGGTGATCCGGTCGCGGCCGTCGGTGCCGACCAGCAGGACGTTCATGCCGTGGCCCGCCGCGGGGCGGTTCTTCATGTCCTTGAAGGCGTCGACCCGGGTGATCTCGCCGTCCAGGCGGGTCACCACCGCGTGCCCGATGCCCGCGGCGGCCAACACCACCACGGAGAGCGTGGTCGCCGCCCGCATGGCCCAGCTCCGCCGCCGGGGGCGTACGGGAGGGCCGGGTTGCGGGCGGGCTGGGCGGCGGGGCGGTGTGGACACGGGGGACACCTCCGCGAGACCGGTCAGGGGAAGTCATCAGGGAACCGTGAGCACCGTAGGGCCCCGGGATCCGTGCCCCGTCCACGCGACCGGGCGGCGCGCGTTCGTGTCCCCCGTTCGCGGTAACGTGAGGCTTCTATGAACGCCAAGCCCGACGTGCAGCTCCCCGCCGTGTCTGTGATCATGCCCGTCCTCGACGAGGAGCGGCATCTGCGCGGAGCCGTCCAAGCGATCCTCGCGCAGGAGTACGCCGGCGAGATGGAGGTCGTGATCGCCCTCGGTCCGTCCAAGGACCGCACGGACGAGATCGCCGCCGAACTCGTGGCCGAAGACCCGCGCGTGCACACCGTCCCGAACCCCACCGGCCGTACGCCCGCCGCGCTCAACGCCGCGATCAAGGCCTCCCGCCATCCGATCGTGGTCCGCGTCGACGGCCACGGCATCCTCTCGCCGAACTACATCGCCACCGCCGTACGGCTCCTGGAGGAGACCGGAGCGCAGAACGTCGGCGGCATCATGCACGCCGAGGGCGAGAACGACTGGGAGCACGCGGTCGCCGCCGCCATGACCTCGAAGATCGGCGTCGGCAACGCCGCCTTCCACACGGGCGGGCAGGCCGGCCCGGCCGAGACGGTCTACCTGGGCGTCTTCCGGCGCGAGGCCCTGGAGCGGCAGGACGGCTACAACGTGGAGTTCATCCGCGCCCAGGACTGGGAGCTGAACTTCCGGATCCGTGAGGCGGGCGGCCTCATCTGGTTCTCGCCCGAGCTGCGGGTGTCGTACCGGCCGCGGCCCAGCGTGAAGGCGCTCGCCAAGCAGTACAAGGACTACGGGCGTTGGCGGCACGTCGTCGCCCGCTACCACGAGGGCTCCATCAACCTGCGCTATCTCGCCCCCCCGGCGGCGGTGTGCGCGATCGTGGCCGGTGTCCTGGTGGGCGGCCTGCTGACCCCGCTGGGCTACGTCATTCCCGGCGGCTATCTCGCCGCGATCGCCGCGGGCTCGGTCCCGGCGGGCAGGGGGCTGCCGCTCAGGGCCCGGCTCCAGATCCCCGTCGCCCTCGCCACCATGCACATGTCCTGGGGCTTCGGCTTCCTCACCAGCCCCAAGTCCCTGGCGAAGAGGGTCATCGCGTCCCGCCGCCCGGCGGTGCTCACCGAGAGCTGAGCGCGCGGGACGTACGCCTCGGGCCCCTCTCGATCACGAGAGGGGCCCGAGGCGTGTACGGCGACGTGCGTGTGGACGACGGCTACCAGGTGAAGTTCGGGTCGACCTCCATGCAGGCGTCCGTCTTCGCGCCGTTGAGGGCGTCCGCCGACTTCGGAGTCGTGTCGTCCTCCTTCTCGGCCTGGTAGGTCTTGCCCTCGCGCCAGTCGGCGCCGACGACGAGCGTGACGCCGCTGACGTTCGTGGACTTCTCGACCTGGCTCAGCGGGATGCCGAGGGCCTTGGCGACCACCTGGGCGTCTCCCTCCAGCTCGGCGCTCGGGTAGCGCACGACCGTCTTGTCCTCGACGACCGCGGTGGTCGCGTCGGACGAGGACTTGGCGAAGCCCTCCTCGACCAGCGCCTGGGACACCGTGTGCGCGCGGCCGGCGACCGGGGCGAGGGTGGAGGTCATGGTGCCGTTCTGCACCAGCACACCGATCTTGTCCTTCGCCGCCGCCGGGTCGTCGGCGGTCGCGTCCTCGGTGGTGGTGGTCTTCTTCTTGTCCTTGCCGTCCAGCGCGATGTCCTCGCGCACCAGCCGGAACAGCTTCTCCGCGTCGCCCTCCTTGGGCACGACGCGCGGGCCGACGTACGTGAACGGCATCGTCGTCATCGTGATCCGGGCCGGCTCGACCTTGCGCAGCTCCGTGCCGAGGTCGAGGAGTTTCGCCACGTCGCCGAGGCCCTCGTCGACGGTGAGCGCGTCCGTGGCCTCCTCGGCGAGCTTGCGCAGCTTGTTCGGGTTGGTGATCGTGGCGTTCTCGCGCAGCTCGCGGACCATCGCGTTCATGTACTGGTGCTGCGCCTTGGCGCGCGCGATGTCGCTGCCGTCCTCGAAGCCGTACCGGGTGCGCAGCCACTGAAGGGCCTGCTTGCCCTTGATGAACGTGGTGCCCTCTTCCAGCTTCAGCCCCGAGCCCTTGCCCTCGCTGGTGTGCGAGTAGATGTTGGCGTCCACGCACACCGGCACACCGCCGATCGCGTCGGCCATCGACACCACACCGGAGAAGTCGACCATCATGAAGTGGTCGATGCGGATCCCGGTCAGCTTCTCCCAGGTGGCGACCGTGCAGCCGGGGCCGCCGCGCTCCAGCGACTGGTTGGTCATCGTGTAGGTGAGCGCCCCGTACACCTTGCCGCTGTCCGGGTCGGTGCACTTGGGGATGTCGAGCAGGGTGTCGCGGGGCATGCTGACGACCGACATGTTGCTGCGGTCGGCGGACAGGTGCAGCAGCATCTGGACGTCGGCCAGCGGCGGGCCGTTGAAGTTCTCCTTGGCGCCGCCGAGCTTCTGGTTCTCCTTGCTGTCCCGCGCGTCCGAGCCGATGATCAGGATGTTCAGCGGGGTCTGCCCGGCCGCGTTCGGCGTCGGCTCGGCGATCTTCGTCTCGCCGAGGTTCAGCTTCTCCTTCTTGATGTTGCCGTTGAGGTGCTGGTAGTAGAGATAGCCGGCACCCGTGGTGCCGAGTATCACGACCGCCAGAATCGTCGCCGACCAGCGCAGCACCCGTCTGCGCCGGGGCCTCGCGGCGGTCTTCGTGCGCCCCCGCCCGCCACCGCCGCCGCCGTTGCGGCGGGTCCCTTGGCGCTGCTCCGGGACTTTGACGTCCGCGTCACCGTCCGAGCCGCCCTGCGGTTCCAGGTCCTCGCCCTGTTCGCCGGGTTCATCGACACGCGGTCGCCCCCCGTCCCCGCGCACGTCACTCCGTACCATCTCCCTGCCCCTCCCCACCCTGCCGTGGCGGGGCCGTCCCCGCCTCCTGTTGGACTGTCGAGACCCCAACTCGGATGTACTCATGTTCTGTTGAACGCGTCATACGTTCCGACCGGATGACATGCGGACACGGGTCGGTACGGCGGCACCGGCCGCCCTACGGCATTTCGACGACATCAGAACCGCCCGGGCGGGCGCGTCTCAGCGCCCGCCCGGCAAGTCACCAGACCTTCTTGCTGCACTCGCGTCAGGTAAGACGCGCCACGACCCGGTCAGGTCATCAACTGGCGCACTTTTCCTTGTCCGCGGTGTTCTTCTCGACGTCCAGGTCCGCCGCGGACGTCCCGCTCAGCGGCACCCCGGCGCCCTTGAAGTCCTTGCCCAGGGTCAGCACCATCGAGGGCAGTCCCTGGGAGTTGGTCTCGCTGTTGCCCTTGCCGGGCTTCAGCGCGGACGCGGACAGACCCATGAGGTCGGCCAGCTTGCGCGCCTGGTCGGCCTGGCCGGGGTCGTACGCGAGGGTCGTCTTCGACAACGTCTTGTCGGCGTTGCCGAGCTGGCTCGACTTGGTCACGCCGACATCATTCTGCAGCCAGCTGAGAGTGGCCTGTGCGCTGCCGGCCTCGGCGCCGCCGTTGTAGACGCTGACCCGGACCTCGGAGGCCTTGGCACGCGTGCCCTTGAGCTTCGCGGCCTCCTTCTCCTTGGCCTGCTTCTTCACCTCGGTGAGCGAGATGTCGTTCCGGATCGTCGAGAACAGCTGCTCGGCCTTCTGCGGCGTGGGCAGCACGGTCGCGCCGTCGGTGTTGTCGACGACCGGCACGGTGGTGAAGGTGATGTTCTTCGTCTTCACCTTGCCGACCTCCTGGCCGAGCGAGGCCAGCTTCTTGATGTCGGTGATCTTGTCGTCGACGGAGAGGGCCTTCGTGGCCGCCTCCGCCAGGTCGATGACCTTGCCCGGGTCGGTGAGCGTGTCCTCGGACTTCATCTGGCGGATCATCGAGCTGAGGAACTGCTGCTGGAGCTCGATCCGGCTGAGGTCGCTGCCGAGGCCCACGCTGTACCGGGTGCGCAGGAACGCCAGCGCCTGCTCGCCCTGGATGGTGTGCTTGCCCTCGGAGAGGTCCAGCTTGGACTTGGAGTCCTTGATGGGCTTGGCGAGGCAGACCTCGACGCCGCCGATGGCCGTGGAGAGCGTCTTCACGGCGTTGAAGTCGGCCACCATGAAGTGGTCGGGCGTGATCCCGGTCAGCTCTTTCACGGTCCGCATGGTGCAGCTCGGGGTACGGCCGTCCTGGCCGAGGCTCGTGTTGAAGCGGACGTTCGGCGTCCCCGCGATGTCCTTCGTCGAGCCGTCCTCCTGCGTCGTCGGGCACTCCGGGACGTCCACGATCATGTCGCGCGGGATGCTCATCGCGGTCGCGTTCGTCCGGTCCTTGGAGACGTGCAGCAGGATCGTCGTGTCGGCGTGGCCGACGCTCTCCTTGTCGCCGTAGCTCCCGTTGCCCGCGCCGGTCCGCTTGTCGGTGCCGATCACCAGCAGGTTGATGGCCCGGTCCTTGCTGAAGCCGCCGGTGCCCGCGTCGTCGTCCGAGATCTTCTGGATGTTGTTGTTGAGGTGCTGGTAGTAGAGGTAGGCCGCGCCGCTCACGCCGACCAGCACGAAGGCCAGCGTGCCGCCCGTCCACACCAGGATCCGCTTGCCCGTCGACTTCTTGGGCTTGGGCTTGGTCCTGCCCCGGCCGCCCCGGCGGCCCGGCAGCGGGTCCTCCTCGGGCGTGCCCCGCCGACGCCGGGGTCCCGGCAGCGTTTCGGGGATCTCCCGGGTGTCGGTGCCCGCCGACGCGGAACGCGCGGACGCGCCCGCCGTCGCCCTGGCCCCCGCTGCGGCGGGCGCTGCCCGACGCGGCCTCGGCACCGCTGACTGCGGTGCGGAAGGGCTCAGTCGCAGTTCGTATTCACCGGTGCTCGGATTGAGTACCCACTGGTCTGCGGGGTCGATGTCGTCCGCCCGCCCACGGCCTTGCGCGTCCACGGTTGTCTGATTCCTCCGTCGGGGCCACGCGGCGCCTTCCCCCTCAAAAGACGCTCGGGTCTCGATGCAAGTGGTGCGTGGCCGAGAAGGCCCGCGCACCGGATCGCTCACACTAGCCGCCCGATCAGGCGTCAAGCGACGGCGGTGACAAATTGCACGCCCCTACAACTGGGCAATCTGCCCATTTCCTAGAGCATTTGTTCCTGGTGTTGACGCGGGCTTTACCTGAGGAACCCCTTCGGATCACTCGCAGCCCTCCTCAGCGGCCGTGCTGCCGCTGAAAGTCGGCATCGGATCCGGTGTCCCGGAGAGGCTTCCCGAGAGCTCTTCCGTACGTCCTTCCCGTGTCCTGTCGGGCAGTTCCCGCGCGACCGCCAGGGGTGCGTCGGCGCGCAGTCGTGCGAAAAGGCTCCGCGCGGCCGGTTCGACGAGCTCATCACGATTGGCGTCATACGCATACGACTTCCGGGGAACGGTCAGGAATTGCACCTTTTCCATGGGGAGTGTGCGCAGACCGCGCACAAGGTCGTAGAGCCCGCGCAGACTCGCCAGTCCCGGGTCCGTGGTGAGTGACGACGTGGCCGCGTCCAGTACCGGATACAGCTTCACCGGATTCAGCAGTACGTCATTGCTGCGCACCTTCGCGGCCAGCGCCGCGAGGAATCGCTGCTGCCGGTCCATCCGTTCCGTGTCGCTGCCGTCCCCCAGCGACTTACGGGCCCGCACATACCCGAGCGCCTGCTCGCCGTCGAGTCTCACCCTGCCCGCGGGCAGGCGCAGTCTGGCCTGCTTGTCGTGAATGGGTTCGGTGAGACACACCTCGACCCCGTCGACGGCGTCGACCATCTCCTTGAAGCCGCTGAAGTCCACGACGACGTGATGGTCGATCCGGATATCGGTCATCCGCTCGACCGTCCGAATGGTGCAGGCCGAGCCGCCGGCCTGGAACGCGTAGTTGAACATGGTGAAGACCGGTTCGGTGCGACGCCCGTCCGCCCGCCGGCAACTCGGCACGTCCACCATCAGATCCCGTGGCAGCGACACCGCGGTCGCGCTCCGCCGGTTCGCCGCGAGATGCAGCAGGATCGTCGTGTCCGACCGCTCGGTCCCCGAATCCCGCCCGTACTTGTCGTTCCCGTCCCCCGACCGCGAGTCCGACCCGATCACGAGGATGTTCTGCGCGCCCCGCACCAGCGCCGTCGGCCGCTCCTTCTCGAACCGCGCCAGCTCGTCCGCCGCCGTCCGGTCCGCCGTGATGTTCCCGTCCAGCTTCTGGTACGCCGCCCACCCCAGCCCCAGGGCCCCCACGACCATCAGCGCCGCCCCGGCGCCCACCCACCGCACCCACCGCCGCCGACGCCGACGTCCGGGCCCGAGCCCGGTGGGTGAACCACCCACACCGGGCCCCAGCCCACGCGCCCTGCCTCCGACGTCGTCCACTTCCGGCCACCCCTCACGGCGTACGAGCGAGTCGTTGCTCTTACGACGATGGCGCGGGGTGGGGGTGGGGGCGGCTGGGGCTAGGCCGAACGGGGGATGGGGCGCTGCGCTGCGGGCCCTGTTCCACGGGGCTCGGGCGCAGCCGACCCGCTTCCAGGGGCGCGGGGAACTGCGCGAGCAACCACGACGCATCAGCCGGCCGCTCTACGACCTCATCGATACGACCTCACCGCTACGGCGTCAGCGCGCGACAGCCGAGACCCGCTCACTCTCGACCCGCTTGGCCAGCGCATCCTCGCCCAACTGTCCAAGATGTCGGCACAGCACCACGGACCCCCCACTGGCGAGCGGCCCGTACAACCCGGCGGCGAGCCCCTCCCACGTGTCGTACCCCAGCCCGGACAGCAATCGGGACCCATGTCCCGTCAGCCCCAGGCCGGAGGCCTCCGCCCGAGCCCGCTCCACGACCTCCGCCCCGCTGAACTCCCGCCCGGCCACGACCAACGCCGCCTCCTCGGGATCCACCGGCGCGTACGCCACGAACCGGTCCCCCTGCGACGGCACCTCGACGGCGTAGTCGGCGAACCCCTCAGGGGCCTGCGGGAACCGCCCCCCGAGCGGCCGCAACGCGAGAGCGATCCGCTCCCCGGAGCACGCCCGAGCCGCGTCCAGCGTGTCCGGCCCGCTGACCACGATGTCGGCCGCCCCCGGATCCCCGGCGACCTCGGCGACCACCCCCACCGACGAACACGCCAGTAGCCACACCGCCGTCTGCCAGTGCGCGGGCAGCAGCAGCGCGACCCGGTCACCCGGCTGCGCCGACAACTCGTCCTGAAGGAGGTTCGCGGTCTTGGCCACCCAATTGGCGAAGGTGGCCACGGACAATTCGACCCGCTCGCCCGTGGCGTCGTCGTAGAAGGTCACCAGGGGGCGCGCGGGATCCGCGGCCAGCGCGGATCGCAGCAGGTCGGCAGGGGTGCGGTCGGTGGCGTTCACCCGCGTAAGCGTACGCGGGGACCGTCCGCCCGCACTCCCGGGGCGGACCGGAAACGCCACCGGTTCGGCGGAGCGGAGCCGACGGCCCGTCAATTCCGCGATGGACAGATATGTATGACTATGTCCAGGATCGGACGCATGCGTAGATCACGATTCCTCGCGTCCTCGATCGGCGTCACCTGTGCGGCGGCACTCGCCCTCCCGGCGGCACTTCCGGCGGCTTCCGCGGCGACCCCGACGGACTCGTCCTCCACGGTGACCCCGGCCCTGGCGCGAACCCCGGCCCCGACCGGCTCCCTCGCGCTCGCGCCCGCGTCCGGCAGCACCCAGTCGCTCCCCCTCGTCGCCCTCGGGGCGGACCGGAACCTCGGCCCGGCCGCCGCCGAGCAGGGCCTCGGGAAGCGGGACGTCCGGTCCTTCTCCCTGGTCGGTGTCGTCTGGGACAACCCGGACACCGAACTCCAGGGCCGTGTCCAGGTCCGGGCCCGTGCGAAGGACACCGCCCGCTGGTCCGGCTGGCAGGACGTCGAGACGCACAACCACGAGCACGCCGCCGACCCGGACACCGCCGAGCGCTCCTCGGGCCGGGTGCGCGGCTCCACCGCCCCGTTGTGGGTCGGCGACTCCGACGGCGTCGAGGTGCGCGTACGCGCCGAGACCCAGGGCCGTACGACCGCTCCGGGCGTCCAGATGCTCCCGGACGGCCTACGTCTGGAGCTGGTCGACCCGGGCTCCGGTGCCCCGGAGGGCGCGGCGGGACCGGGCGCCGTGCACGCGGCCGACC
>NZ_LRTR01000332.1 GCF_001550375.1 Streptomyces europaeiscabiei
GCTCCGCGGCTGGGCGCGCTGACCGCCGAATCGGCCGCCGCCTCCGCCGTCAACGCCGACCTCGCGCCGCTCGGCGCCACCGCGATCCCGGCGCTGTCGCGCAAGGAGACGGAGGAGCGGCTGGCGAACGTGGTGCCCGGGGTGAAGCCTTACATCGGGCCGCGTCCGCGCATCGTCACGCGGGCCGGCTGGGGCGCCGACGAGAAGCTGCGTGAGCGCGACTTCCGCTACACCAAGCGGGTCAGCGCGGCCTTCGTGCATCACACGGCGTCGGGCAACAACTACAAGTGCGCGCAGGCCCCTTCCGTCATCCGCAGTATCTACCGCTACCACGTGGTGAGCAGCGGCTGGCGGGACATCGGCTACAACTTCCTCGTCGACAAGTGCGGAAACATCTACGAAGGCCGCGCGGGTGGCGTCGCGAAGGCCGTCATGGGCGCCCACACCCTCGGTTTCAACACGAACAGCATGGGCATCGCGGTCCTCGGCAGCTACGGCACCACCAAGCCGCCCGCGGTGGCGGTCAAGGGAATCGCGCAACTAACAGCCTGGAAACTTGGTCTTTACGGGGCGAACCCGAAGGGCAAGACATACCTCACTTCAGGTGGCGGCAATCTCTACGCAAAAGGCAAGAAGGTGCTGTTGCATGTGATCTCCGGCCACCGGGACGGGTTCGCGACCGAGTGCCCAGGGGGGCGCCTTTACGGAAAACTCGGCACGGCCCGCACGGAGTCAGCCCGCTACCAAGGCCGATAGCGCGGCGACAGGATGATGGGGGAACCGGGGCGCGTGCCCCGGCCGGAACGAGTGACCGGCAGGAGATCACGCCGGACACGACTCGCAGCACAGGTCGAGGGCGCACCCACCGTGCCTTCGACGGACTTCACCGTTGACGTGCCTCACCGTACGTCGGCGGCCAACCGCTAGGCCGCGAAGGCGCCATGGAACGGTCTGCATACACTGGCCGGTCGAATGACAGTTCGGCCGGTCCCGGCAGGAAGCAGAGACGACAGGTGACAGAAGCGATCCTCCTGGTCGGCGGCAGAGGCACCCGGCTGCGTCCGCTCACGGTGCACACTCCGAAGCCCATGGTCCCGGCGGCCGGAGTCCCCTTCCTCACACACCAGTTGGCGAGAGCCAGAGCCGCGGGAGTCGACCACATAGTTCTCGCCACCTCCTATCTGGCCGAGGTCTTCGAACCCCACTTCGGCGACGGCTCCGCCCTCGGCCTCCACCTCGAGTACGTCACGGAGGAGGAGCCCCTGGGCACGGGTGGCGCGATCCGTAACGCCGCCTCGCACCTCCACTCGGGCCCCGAGGACCCCGTCCTCGTCTTCAACGGCGACATCCTCACCGGCCTGGACATCCGCCGCCTGGTCGCCACCCACGGGACGACCGGCGCGGACGTCTCCCTGCATCTGACCCAGGTGACCGACCCGCGCGCCTACGGCCTCGTCCCCACCGACGGGACGGGCCGTGTCCTGGCCTTCCTGGAGAAGCCCCAGACGCCCGAGGAGATCGTCACCGACCAGATCAACGCGGGGGCGTACGTCTTCCGCCGCTCGGTCATCGACACGATCCCGGCGGGCCGCCCGGTCTCGGTGGAACGCGAGACGTTCCCGGACCTGCTGTCCGCGGGCGCCCATCTGCAGGGCGTGGTCGACTCGACGTACTGGCTGGACCTCGGCACCCCCGCGGCCTTCGTCCGCGGCTCGGCGGACCTCGTCCTGGGCCGCGCCCCGTCGCCCGCCGTCCCCGGCCGCTGC
>NZ_LRTR01000333.1 GCF_001550375.1 Streptomyces europaeiscabiei
CTGCGGCCCTCTAGGGGCGCGGGGAACTGCGCGAGAAGCCCCACCGGACCCGCAGTGGGGGGTCGAAGGGGCGCAGCCCCTGGGGACGGGACGGGTAGGGGCGGCGGGGGCGACCTACAACCGCCCGATGTCCCCGCGAGGCATCCGCGGCGCCCGCCGAGCCGGCACCCTCCCCGACAACAGAATCAACCGAGCCGCCCGATGCCGCTGCCCCGCATACGGCTCCAGCAACGCCAACATCACCGAGTCGTCCGCATCCCGATCCCCCGCCAACGCGAACCCGACGATCCCCGGCAGATGCAGATCCCCCACGGTCACCGCATCCGCCGCCCCATGACTGCGCTGCACGGTCTCCGCCGAGGTCCACGGCCCGATCCCCGGCACCAACTCCAGCCGCGCCTGCGCATCCACCGGAGACATCCCCACGGCCTCCTCCAGTCGCCCCGCCACCCGCACCGCCCGAAGGATCGTCGACGCCCGCTTGTCGTCGACCCCGGCCCGATGCCACTCCCAGGACGGAATCAACGCCCACTCCCGAGCCGTGGGCATCACGAACATCCCCGGCGGAACGGGCCCCGGCGCCGGCTCCCCGAACTTCCGTACGAGCAACCGCCACGCCCGATACGCCTCGTCCGTCGTGACCTTCTGCTCCAGCACCGACGGGATCAACGACTCCAGCACCAGCCCGGTCCGCGTCAGCCGCAACCCCGGACGCCGCCGCCAGGCCATCGCCACGACCCGGTGCCGAGGCACGAAGACCTCCGGCTCGTCCGACGCCCCGAGCAGCGAAGGCACCCGGTCGAGCAGCCACTCACCCCCGGGACCCCACGCCTCCGCCTCGACGACCCCGTTCCGCACGGCGACCCGCAGAGTCCCGGCCCCCGTCGGCGTATGACTGGCCCGCCACACGGACCCGTCCGGCGTCGCCCGGAAGGTCGGATCCCCGGGCCCCCGCCGAAGCGGCCCCAGCACGAGCCCCGGATCGAGCGCACCCTCCGGCACCCAGGTCCGCCGCTTCCCCGCCGCGGCGGCCTGCCGAGGCACCCCACCAGGCACGACGACCTGCCCACCCCGCACAGTCGTACGAGTGGGCCGCTGAGGGAAACGTCCGGCCACGAAGAGGTCCTAGAAGTGATGCGGCGGTCTATGAGAGTGGTGCAGTGCGAGAGCGCTGCCTTATGAGCCTAGGCGCCCATGACGCTTCAGGGGCGCGGGGAACTGCGCGAGCAACCACAACGAACCCGCTCCCGCCCACCGACCCCAACCACCCTCGAACCGTAGGCGCACCAACTGCACCAACTGCACCAGCCGCACCAACCCACCCCCACCTCACCGCACCTCGACAAAGGCCTCCGCATCCCGCTCGCCCCGAGCCGGAGGCGACCCGGCCGCATGCCCCACAGCCACGGCCCCCATCGGATCCCACCCCTCCGGCAGCCCCAGCACCTCCCGCACGACATCCCGGCAGAACATCGTCGAGGACACCCACGCGGACCCGAGCCGTTCCCCGGCCAGCGCGACGAGGAAGTTCTGCACCCCGGCCCCGGCCGCGACCACGAACATCTCCCGCTCGGCCGCGTCCCGCCGCGCGTCCCCGTAGGAGTGCGCCCCGTCCATCACCAGACACGGCACCACCAGATACGGCGCGGCGCGCAGTACGTCCCCGCGCCGCACCCGCTTCGCGACGGACTCCTCGCTCTTGCCGTCCCGCCGCAGATCCGCGATCCACGCGTCCCGCATGGCGTCGAGCAGGCGCACCCGCGACTCCTCGGACTCCAGCAGCACGAACCGCCACGGCGTCGTGTGATGCGGCGCCGGCGCCGTCACGGCGGCGGCCACGGCCCGTCGCACCGCTCCGGGGTCGACGGGCTCGTCCGTGAACGCCCGGACCGTACGCCGCTGGGTCACGGCCAGCCGTACGGCCTCGGAGGTGCCGAGCCGGAACATGTCGTCCCGTGCCCCCCGGACCAGGGTCCGCGTCCCCTCGCCGTCGTCCTCGGCCACGACATGCCCCAGCCCCCGGACGACGGCGACGGGCAGCCCGGCGGCCTTGCCCTTCACCAGGTCACCGGCGCCGGCCAGTTCGTCGGCGGTGGCGACGACGGTCGCGCCGAGCGGATTGCCGTGCGCGTCGGTGCCGCCCCGCAGGTCGTCGAGGACCCGCACGCCGGCCGCCCCGATGGCGACATCCGTCAGCCCGCTGCGCCAGGGTCGCCCGAACGTGTCGGTGACGACGACCCCGACCTCGACGCCGAGCGTGTCCCTGATGCCGTCCCGGATCGCCCGCGCGGAGGTGTCGGGGTCCTCGGGCAGCAACAGCACGGTCCCGGAGGGTGTGTTGGAGGCGTCGACCCCGGCGGCGGCCATCACCAGGCCCTGCCTGTTCTCCACGATCCGCAACGCTCCGCGCCGCGCCACCACCCGCACGGTCTCGGCGTCGATCGCGGCCTCCCGGTCGGCCGCCTCGACGAGCCGCCCCTCCGCCTTGGACACGATCTTGGAGGTGACGAGCAACACGTCCCCGTCGACCAGCCCCGGCTCGGCCGCGGCGATCAGCTTGGCGAGGTCGTCCCCCTCCTGCACCTCGGGGATGCCGGCCAGGGCCCAGACCCGGTACCCGGGACCGGGCGGCACCTCGCCCATGTTCTCCTCGCTCACGCTCCCCGCACCTCCTCCGCCAGGGCCAGCGCCTCGCGGGCCATCGTCGTCGTCGCGTCCAGGTCGGTCATCATCAGCGGCACGGCCCGGCACCGTATCCCGGCGGTCTCGACGCGCTCGGTGACGCCCGCGTCGACGGTGTCGACGAGCCAGCCGTCGAGCAGTCCGGAGCCGTAGTGCTCGGCGACGGCCGCGGCCGTCGACTCGACGCCGACGGCGGCGAGGACCTTGTCCGCCATACCGCGCACGGGCGCGTCACCGACGATGGGGGAGAGGCCCACGACCGGCACCCCGGCCTCGGCGATCGCCTCCCGGACGCCGGGCACGGCGAGGATGGTGCCGACGGAGACGACGGGGTTGGACGGCGGGAAGAGGATCACGTCCGCCTCGGCGATGGCCTCCAGGACCCCGGGCGCCGGCTTCGCCTGCTCGGCGCCGACCGGCACGATCGCCTCGGCCGGCACGGAGGCCCGCAGCCGCACCCAGTACTCCTGGAAGTGGATCGCCCTGCGCTCGCCGTCCTGCTCGACGGCGACATGGGTCTCGACGCGGTCGTCGGTCATCGGGATGAGCCGCACGCCCGGCTTCCACCGGTCGCACAGCGCCTCCGTGACCGCGCTCAGCGGAAACCCGGCACTGATCATCTGCGTCCGCACGATGTGCGTGGCGAAGTCCCGGTCGCCGAGTCCGAACCACTCGGGCCCGACGCCGTACGCCGCGAGCTCCTCCTTGAGATGGAAGGTCTCGTCGGCCCGGCCCCAGCCCTGCTCCTCGTTGATGCCGCCGCCGAGCGTGTACATCACCGTGTCGAGGTCCGGGCAGACCTTCAGCCCGAAGAGGTGGATGTCGTCCCCGGTGTTGCCGATGACCGTGATGTCCGCGTCCGGCACGGCCCGCTTCAGACCACGCAGGAACCGGGCACCACCGATGCCGCCTGCCAGAACCACAATGCGCATGGGGGCAAGTCTCGCAGGCGGGTACGACAACGGGTCGCCCGCCCGCGACCACGGCCGGTTTCCCACGGTCCCGGTCAGGCCGTGACGGTCGCCACCCCCGCCGCGCAGGCCTTCGCGTGCATCGGCATGTCCGTCAGCCCCGGGTAGTAGACGTGCAGACTGATGGCCGGTTCCAGCGTGTCGTTGACGACCTCGTGCGCGTAACCCGGCGCGAACACGCGCTGCGCGCCCGCGCCGAGCACGCGCGTGCCCCGGTCGGTGCGCTCGGTCAGCGTGCCGTCGAGCACCGTCAGTACGCCGGAGGAGCCCCCATGGTCGTGCAGTCCGGTGCCCTGCCCCGGCACCCAGGACAGCAGCCACACCTCGTACCCGGGACCGGTCAGCAGCCGGTGGTACCAGCGCGTGGTCGCGTCGTACTCGACGAGGTGCTCCCACCGGGAGCGGTCGTCGGCGAGGGAACGGGCCAGTCCGGCGAACTCGGCCACGGTGACGGGGTGTTGGCGCGGCGCCTGGAGGAGGTGCGGTACTTCGAGAAGGTCGCCGGCGATCTGGAGGTCGCTGTCGCTGTTCATGAAGTGGGGAGGTCCTCGACGGAGAGTGCGTGGGGGAGGGCGGGGTGTGGCGTACCGTCCGCCCGGGTCGCGGGCGGTGCGGGTGCCCGTTTCCGGGTCGATGGGAACAGCGGCCGAGCCGGGTCGGGCTCAGTGGCAGCCGGAGCGCGTGAGGCTCAACAGCTGGAACGGCAACAGCAACAGCTACAGCGAGCAGCACCGAGGGACCCGGCGGAGCGGGTCGAGGTGAGTGCCAAGTTCGCGAGCATGCCCACAAGCACAGCGGTTCACACCTCCGCTGTCAACTTCACGTCCGGTATGTGGATGCCGATTCATCTCTTTCGGTGCATCCGCGCGGCGAAAGGTTTGTGCGTGAGGTGTCGGGGAGACATGGCGTCCAACCGGGCAAGCCGTCGGCGCGTGTGTGGAGGGTCGCGGGTGCGTCCGGAGCGAGTCGGCTCGAACGAGTCGGAACGAGATCGAACTCCTGGGCGTCCTTCCTCGTAAGGGAAGGAGGCCCCCACCCGGAACTCCCGCCTGCCGTCAGGCTGCTGTCATGGTTTATGCCGATTTGAACACTTTCCGCAAAGCCTTGGTTCCGCAGAGTGAATAAGGGGCTCAATAGCAGATCTCGGCTTGACTCGCCCGTAGCAGCACACTTGTAATTTCACTCGTGTCGTTCAGCCGAAATCGGTAACGGCCGCACGACGGGGACGCGAAAGACGGACGAGGGGCGCACATGACCGAGCTCGTGCAGCAACTGCTGGTCGACGACGCGGACGAAGAACTCGGCTGGCAGGAGCGCGCGCTGTGCGCCCAGACCGATCCCGAGTCCTTCTTCCCCGAGAAGGGCGGCTCGACCCGCGAGGCCAAGAAGGTCTGTCTCGCCTGCGAGGTCCGCTCCGAATGCCTTGAGTACGCCCTCGCCAACGACGAGCGGTTCGGTATCTGGGGCGGCCTGTCGGAGCGCGAGCGCCGCCGCCTCAAGAAGGCAGCCGTCTGACCCGAGCCGGAACATCCGACCCGTCCCGGAGCAGTCGAACAGGAACAACCGAACACGTACGGCCCGTCGCACGTGGGTTGTCCACAGGCGGCGGGCCGCTGTGCTGCTCAGCCGTTAGTGTGGGCCCTCGTCCGAGACGTCCCGCTGTCCCCGCCGGACACAACAGACGTCCACCGCAGTCCATCGAACCGGGGCCCGTACCTCGATGTCCGTGCACAGCCACACCTCAGCCCACCAAGACGCTGCCACTCCTGAGTTCCCCCGTCACGTGGTGACCGCGGTCCTCGTCGCGCACGACGGCGCCCGCTGGCTGCCCGACGCGCTCGCCGGGCTGCTCGGCCAGGAGCGCCCCGTGCAGAGCGCCATGGCGGCCGACACCGGCAGCGCGGACGACTCCGCCCAGCTCCTCTCCGACGCCCTCGGCGCGGACCGCGTCCTGCACCTCGCCCGACGGACCGGTTTCGGCCAGGCCGTCGAGGAGGCCAACCGCACCGCGGGCGTGCTCACCCCGGACGACCTGACGTACCTGCGGCGCCCCAGTGGCTGGGACCCGGTCACCCGCAGCTGGCGCGACGACGCGTACGACATGCCGGAACTCCCCCACGGGGAACCGGTCCAGTGGCTGTGGCTGCTGCACGACGACTGCGCCCCCGAGCCCGACGCCCTCGCCCAGATGCTGCGGGTCGTGGAGAACGAACGCGAGCTGGGCCGGGACGACGTCGCCGTCGTCGGCCCCAAGCTGCGCGGCTGGTACGACCGCCGTCAGCTCCTGGAGGTCGGCGTCACCATCGCCAACTCCGGCCGCCGCTGGACCGGCCTGGACCGCCGCGAACAGGACCAGGGCCAGCACGACCACGTCAAGCCCAGCCTCGCCGTGTCCACCGCCGGCATGCTGATCCGCCGCGACGTCTTCGAGGAGCTGGGCGGCTTCGACCGGCGCCTGCCCCTCATGCGTGACGACGTCGACCTGTGCTGGCGCGCCACCACCGCCGGGCACCGTGTCCTCGTCGCCCCCGAAGCCGTCGTACGGCACGCCGAGGCGTCCTCGCGCGAGCGCCGCACCGTCGACTGCGCGGGCCGCGGCGCCGCCTCCCCGCACATGGTCGACAAGGCGGGCGCGATCTACACCCTCCTCGTCAACTCCCGTACGGCACAACTGCCCTGGGTGCTGCTGCGCATCGTCCTGGGCACGGTGCTCAGGACCGTCGCCTACCTCGTGGGCAAGGTCCCCGGACAGGCCGTCGACGAGATCCGCGGCCTGCTGAGCGTGCTGCTGAGACCCGAGCGGATCATCGCCGGGAGGCGCAGGCGAGGCCGCTCACAGCTGGACAAGGGCGAGCTGCGCCCGCTGTTCCCGCCACCCGGCGCGACCGTCCGGGCCACCGTCGAACAGGTCGCGGGCGATCTGTTCGGCACCTCCGACGCCGAGGCCTCCCAGGCCGGACGGCACGGCGGCGCGGTCGAGTCGGGGCCCGGCGACGACGACGCCGACTTCCTGCAGGTCGAGCAGTTCGCCCGGCTCAAGCGCATCGCGCGTGCTCCCGGGCCCGTGCTCTTCGCGCTCCTGCTGCTCGCCTCGCTCGTCGCCTGCCGTGAACTGCTCGGTGGCGGCGCGCTCGCGGGCGGCACCCTGCTGCCCGCCCCCGCCGACTCCGCCGAGCTGTGGTCGCGCTACCTGGACGGCTGGCACCCGGTCGGCGCGGGCGGCGCCGAGGCCGCGCCGCCGTACCTGGCGATCGTGGCCATGCTCGCCTCCCTGCTGTTCGGCTCAGCCGGGCTCGCGGTCACCGTGCTCCTCGTGGCGTCCGTGCCCCTGGCCGGGTTCACCGCGTACTTCGCCTCGCGCTCCCTGGTCGAGTCCCGGCTGCTGCGCGCCTGGGCGGCCGTCGTGTACGCCTTCCTGCCCGCCGTCACCGGCGCGCTCGCGACCGGCCGCATCGGCACCGCCGTCCTCGCGATCCTGCTGCCCCTCATCGCCCGCGCGG
>NZ_LRTR01000334.1 GCF_001550375.1 Streptomyces europaeiscabiei
CGGCGGCCTCACCCACGGCACGGGGGCGCGCGGCAGCTGGCGCGCCACCTGGGCGTACGCGCTGCTGCTGACGATCACCACCGCGTTCACCCCCATCGTGTGGCCCATCGCGCTGCTCCTCGGCCTCGGGCTCCTCGTCGTGCGCCGCCGCGAGATCACCGCCTACGGCCCGCGCTTCCTCGCCCAGCTGGCCACCCCGCTGCTGATCCTGACCCCCTGGTCACTGACGCTGCTGCCGTTCGGCTTCTTCGAGGAGGCCGGTCTGGAGTACGGCGGCAGCACGGCCACGGCGACCGATCTGCTCGGCATCAGCCCCGGCGGGCCCGGCACGGTCGGCGGGCTGACCCTCATCGGCGTCGTCCT
This sequence comes from Streptomyces europaeiscabiei, assembly GCF_001550375.1. Classification (GTDB taxonomy): domain Bacteria; phylum Actinomycetota; class Actinomycetes; order Streptomycetales; family Streptomycetaceae; genus Streptomyces; species Streptomyces europaeiscabiei. The sequence continues at coordinate 364 of NZ_LRTR01000334.1, forward strand.
CGCCGCGCTGGCCGCCCTGCTCCGCGCGGAACGGCAGTTGGCGATCCGGACCGCCTGGACGGCCGCCCTGCTGGCGCTTGTCTTCGCGGTCCTCTCCAACGGCTCGACCTGGGCCGGCCCCGCGACCCTCGTCTACGGCATCGCCGTCCTCGCCGCCGCCACCCTGGGCGCCGACGGGGCGCGCCACCGCGTGGCCGAGCAGAGCTTCGGCTGGCGGCAGCCGGTGGCCGTGCTCAACGCGCTCG
>NZ_LRTR01000335.1 GCF_001550375.1 Streptomyces europaeiscabiei
CGGCCCGCTGCTGGCCGCCGCCGGATGGGTGCTCGGCGGCGCCGACGGCCCCCTGGAGCGCCGCGACCCCGTCCAGGTCCCCGCGTTCGTCGCCGAGGAGAGCGGCACCCGCGACCAGGCCCGCACCCTGGTCCTCGACAGCGACTCCACCGCCAAGGTCGGCTACACCCTGGTCCGCGGCTCCGGCGTCCGCCTCGGCGACGCCGAACTCACCGCCGCCGCGGGGAAGAACAATCAGCTCGACAAGGTCGTCGCCAACCTCGTCGCGGGCTCCGGCGCCGACCAGACCGACGAACTCGGCGGCTTCGCCGTGCGCTACGTCCTCGTCCGGCCGGGAGCACCGCGCGAGGTCAGCCGCGTCCTGGACGCCACGCCCGGCCTGAGCCGCCTCAGCCAGCAGGATGGCAGCGCCCTGTGGCGGGTGGACCGCCAGGTCGCCCGCGTCACCGTCGAGGCCTCCTCCGGCGACCCGAAGGCCGTCGCCGCGGGCCCCGTCGACGTGCACACCACCCTCCCGGCCGGCGGCTCGGGCCGCGTCCTGCGCCTCGCCGACACCGCCGACGAGTCCTGGACCGCCACCCTCGACGGCAAGCCGCTCACCCCGACCACGGTCGACGGCTGGGCCCAGGGCTTCCAGCTGCCCGTGGACGGCGGCAGGCTGGACGTCACCTTCGACGCCCCCGTCAGCCACACCGGCTGGCTGTGGGCCCAGGGCTCACTCGCCGTCGTCCTCGTGGTCCTCGCCCTGCCCGGCCGCCGCCGGGACGTCGACGACGACCTCCCCGACGAGCCCGTCGCCGTACCCGCCCAGGACGTCACCGGCGACGGCCGCCGAGCCCGCCGCCTGCGCGCCCAGGCGGAGGCCGAGGCCGAGGCCGAACAGTCCACCGACCCCGGCCTGCCTCCGTCTCCGGAGGAGACCCCGTTCGCCGCTCCCGTCCCGCAGCAGCAGGCCTACGGCCAGTGGGACGCCGCGAACCAGGGGGGCGCGGGCGCCGAATACGGCCAGTACGACCAGCAGTACCAGGGCGCCCAGCAGTACCCGGCGGGCACGTACGACCAGCAGCAGCATTACCAGACCGACCCCTACCAGGGCGGCCAGTACGACCCGTACGCCTCCTACGGGGGCAACACGGCCTCGTACGACCAGACGTACACCCAGGGCTACGACGCGACGTACGACCCGTCGCAAGGCACCGGCGCCGACAGTGAGCGCCCCGACGGGAGCCAGCAGTGAACCGCACGACCCTGTCCTTGATCGCCGGCACGACCGCCCTCGCCGCCGTCACCGGCTTCGCCGCCTTCAGCGCCCCCGACGCCTCCGGCGGCGACACCACCGCGAAGGCGGCCGCCCAACTGCCCGTGCAGCGCACGAGTCTGCTCTGCCCCCAGCCGAGCACCTCGGACCTCGCGGAGACCGCGTACACCTCTTTCACCCCCGTCACCGAGGGCACCGGCGACAAAGGCAGCGCCGAACTCGTCGCGGCGGGCGGGGGGTCCGCCGACCCCGACAAGGGCGACAAGGACCAAAAGGGCGACAAGGACAAGGCCGCCAAGCCGGTCGTCGAGGTCAAGGAGCCCGGCAAGCCCGTCACCGGCAGCACCGACGGAGGCGACTCGCCCGCGCTGATCGGCACGGCCGAGGGGAAGTTCGCGCCCGGCTGGACGGTCCAGGAGACCACCGAGGTCGCCGCCGGCACGGGCCGCGGCCTGCTCGGCGTCAACTGCACCGCCCCGGACACGGAGTTCTGGTTCCCGGGCGCCAGTACGACCGCGGGCCGCACCGACTACGTCCACCTCGTCAACCCGGACGACTCGGCGGCCGTCGTCGACATCGAGCTCTACGGCAAGGACGGCGCCCTGAAGTCGACGGTGGGGGACGGCATCACGGTCCAGCCCCGCGCCGCCGAGCCGGTCCTGCTGTCGACGCTCGCCGCGGCGAAGGAGGCCGGCCTCACGGTCCACGTCAGCGTCCGCAGCGGCCGGGTCGCCGCCGCGGTCCAGGCCCTCGACGACAAGCTGGGCGGCGACTGGCTGGCCGCCGCGGCCGACCCGGCCGGCAGCCTCGTCCTCCCCGGCATCCCGAAGGACGCCACCTCCGTGACCCTCGTGGCCTTCACCCCGGGCGAGACCGACGCGGACCTGAAGCTCCGCCTCGCCTCGCCCACCGGTTCGATCACTCCGGCCGGCAACGAGACGCTGCACGTCAAGGCGGGCATGACCGCCTCCGCGGACCTGGGCGACATCACGCGCGGCGAGGAAGGTTCCCTGTTCCTGACCCCCACCGATCAGTCGGTCCCGGTGGTGGCCGCCCTCCGCGTCGTCCGCGGCAAGGGCGACAACCGGGAGACGGCCTTCATCCCGGCGACCCGCCCGGTCGGCGCGCGCGCCACGGTCGCCGACAACCGCGCCAAGGGCACGACCCTCGCCCTCACCGCCCCGACCGGCGCGGCCAAGGTCAAGGTCACCGCGTCCGCCGGCAGCGGCGGCGGTGAGCCCACGACGAAGACCTTCACGATCAAGGCCGGCACCACCCAGAACATCGACATGCCCGCCCCGAGCGGCCTCAAGGGCACGTACGCCCTCACGGTGGAGCCGATCTCGGGCGGCGCCGTCTACGCCTCCCGCATCCTGGAATCCAAGCTGGACACCGTCCCCGCCTTCACGATCCAGACCCTCCCGGACGACCGGGGCACGGTAGCCGTCCCGGAGGCGGAACAGGACCTCTCGATCCTGCAGAGGTAGTTCCTTCGCGGGAGAGTTCGGAGGGCCGGGGTGCGTCGGCGGGCCCTGAGGGCCTACGGCCCTTGCTTTTCAGGGGCGCGAGGAACTGCGCGACCAGCCCTCACCGAACCGGCGGCTGGGGGGGCGAAGGGGCGCAGCCCCTGGGGAGGGGACGGGTAGGGGTGGCGGAGGCGAAACCCCTCCCGGGCGCACCCCCCGGCGTCAGTCCTCCCCGTACCGAGGATCCACAGTCTCCGGGTTGAGCCCCAGCAACTCGGCCACCTGCTCCACCACGACCTCATGCACCAGCGCGGCCCGCTCGTCGCGCCCCTTGGTACGAATCTCCACCGGCCGCCGATAGACCACGATCCGAGCCGGCCGCCCCTCCCGCGCCGCGACGGTCCCCCCGAGCGGCACGGCCTCGTCGTTCCAGGCCCCGTCCACCGGCCCGTCGAGCCGAGGCACCTCCAGCACGAGGAAGTCGATGTCCGCCAGCTGCGGCAACCGCCGCTCCAGCCGCTCCACGGAGTCCTGCACGAGATCCGCGAACACCTCCGCACGACTCGCCGCGAGCGGCACCTGAGGCGGCGCGATGGGCCCGCGCATCCCCCTGCCGTGCCGATCTCGGCGGCGGGGCCCGGGTGCGGAGGCGGCGCGGGGCGGTACGAGGTTGTCCATCACCTGTGAAGCGTAGTCCCCACGGGGCCCGCCCGCCCGGCTCCACACCCCTGGCGGCACACACCGACCCACCGCCCTGACCTGGCACGGCCGCCCCGGCACGTCCAACCGGCTCGCCGCGCGACGGTGCCCCGAGGGTCGTACGGCATGTCGCAGGATGACCATTCCAGCCAAGGTTGGGCTCGATTCCATACCTCTCCGAGGCCGGTGAACTCATGTCAATTGGCATGGTTTGTACCGGAAGTTGACCGAATTCAAGCCTGTCCGGCATCCCGGACGATGAGTTACCCGCAGGTCAACGGGGTGGGTTCGGAGGGGCGTGTGGGGCGTTTCACGCCGCGACACGGTGGAGTGACCTGGTGGAGAGTCGTCGCGGCCCGCTCAAGAGTGCGGTACCGTCCAACGTCGTGAGCCCTGTACGTCGCTGTTCGCGCACCGCTTGCGGCCGCCCCGCCGTCGCGACGCTGACGTACGTCTACGCCGACTCGACCGCGGTCCTCGGCCCCCTCGCCACCTACGCCGAACCCCACTGCTACGACCTGTGCGCAGAGCACTCCGAGCGCCTCACCGCGCCGCGTGGCTGGGAGGTCGTACGGCTGCTGGACGCCTCGGCTCCCGCGCGCCCCAGCGGTGACGACCTGGAAGCGCTCGCCAACGCCGTGCGCGAGGCGGCCCGCCC
>NZ_LRTR01000336.1 GCF_001550375.1 Streptomyces europaeiscabiei
CCGCCCGCAGCGGCGCGCCGCGGAGGCGGGAGGCGGCGCGCGCAGGGCGGACCCGATGGAGGTCGCCCGCCGCGGCCATCTCCGGGTGCTGCGCTCACCCGACAACTGAGCCCTCCGCTCTCCCGGCAACTGACGCCCTGCGTGGGACTGTTGTGGCGCCCCGCGGTCACTCGCCCCCGTCGTGGCGTGTTTCGTTCCTCTGGATGCTGTCGCATTCGTGGTCGGCCGGTTCACCGCCTCCCACCACGTCTCCGCGCAACTCGCGCACATCTGCGCCGCCTTGCCGGGCGCGGGCGCCCTCGCAGCCGCCCCCCGGCGCGCGCAACGAGGACCTCGACGAAGACGACGCAGGGCCCGCCGTGCGAAGTCCCGCGCGCCCACGCCCCGTACGCGCCCAGATGTCGCGATCCTCTTCGCCGCCCGGATGCCCATGGCGGAGGGCAGACCGCCACGGGCGACCCAGTCATGCGGTCAAACTTTCCTGAATGGCGCTAATCGGTACGAAAGCTCCGTAAGAAGGGGTGATGTTCGTACCTGGCCGATCGTCGCCACGGTCCCGAACCGCGGTTCGCCAACGGCTTCGGCAGGTCCTCAACAGGATGATCCCCCGCAGAACCTGACCACCGCCTACGCGGCCGCCGGTCCCCCGGGGGGCGTTCTCTGAGGTCACACAGCCGCCTGTCGGCTCGGGCGGGTAGTTTGGGTGACCGGTGAGGACTTCAGGAGGATGTGTCCGTGGCTGCTGATCTGTCGACGATCGTGAAGGCGTACGACGTACGCGGGGTGGTTCCGGACCAGTGGGACGAGACCCTGGCCGAGCTGCTCGGGGCGGCCTTCGTACAGGTGACCGGCGCGGACGCCATCGTGACCGGCCACGACATGAGGCCCTCCTCGCCCGGCCTGTCGCGTGCCTTCGCGCGCGGGGCGGCGGCGCTCGGGGTGGACGTGACCGAGATCGGCCTCTGCTCGACGGACCAGCTGTACTACGCGTCGGGCGCGCTGAACCTGCCCGGCGCGATGTTCACGGCCTCCCACAACCCCGCCCGGTACAACGGCATCAAGATGTGCCGCGCGGGCGCCGCCCCCGTCGGCCAGGACACCGGCCTCACCGAGATCCGCGAACTGGTCGAGGGCTGGACCGAGTCGGGTGCCCCGGCGCCGGCCGCGACGTCTGGAACGATCACGCGACGGGACACGTTGGAGGACTACGCGGCGCACCTCCTCGGCCTCGTCGACCTGACCTCCATCCGCCCCCTGAAGGTCGTCGTCGACGCGGGCAACGGCATGGGCGGCCACACCGTCCCGACGGTCTTCGCCGGCCTGCCGCTGGACCTGGTCCCCATGTACTTCGAACTGGACGGCACGTTCCCGAACCACGAGGCCAACCCCCTCGACCCGGCGAACATCGTCGACCTCCAGAACCGGGTCCGTGCGGAGGGCGCCGACCTCGGCATCGCCTTCGACGGCGACGCCGACCGCTGCTTCGTCGTCGACGAGCGGGGCAACCCCGTCCCGCCCTCCGCGATCACCGCCCTGGTCGCCTCCCGCGAACTCGCCAGGCACGGCGGCAAGGGCACGATCATCCACAACCTGATCACCTCCTGGTCCGTCCCGGAGGTGGTGAAGGAGAACGGCGGCACGCCGGTGCGCACCCGCGTCGGCCACTCCTTCATCAAGGCCGAGATGGCCAGAACCGGCGCGATCTTCGGCGGCGAGCACTCCGCCCACTACTACTTCGCCGACTTCTGGAACGCCGACACGGGCATGCTGGCCGCCCTCCACGTCCTCGCCGCCCTCGGCGGCCAGGACGGTTCTCTCTCCGGCCTCGTCGCCCAGTACGACCGCTACGCCGGCTCCGGCGAGATCAACTCCACGGTCGCCGACCAGACGGACCGCCTGGCCGCGGTCCGCTCCGCGTACGAGAGCCGGGAGGACGTCACCCTGGACGACCTCGACGGCCTCACCGTCTCCTCGGTGGACTGGTGGTTCAACGTCCGCCCGTCCAACACGGAACCGCTGCTGCGCCTGAACGCGGAGGCGAGGGACGAGACGACGATGGCGAAGATCCGCGACGAGGTCCTGGGGATCATCAGAGCGTGAGCACGGATCTGCAGGGCCCCGCCCCGCGCTCCCAAGGGCGCGAGGACTGCGGGAACAACCACACACAACCCGCACGCGCCCACGAACCCGCACTCTCCGAGCCGGAAGGCGTGCGGGGTCGAAGGGGCGCCGGCCCCTGATGGGGGCACCTCCCGCTCGAGCGAAGCCGAGAGTGGGGGAGGGATGGGCAGGGACGCAACAGCCCCGGCCCCCAACCCCGGCGCCAACTCCTCCACGGCGGTAGTCTGACCAGGCCGCACCGCACGAACCCGCCCCCGAAGGGACCCGACATGGCGCTCGAAGCCGGCCTCCTGGAGATCCTCGCCTGCCCGGCGTGCCACGCCCCCCTCGCGGAGGAGGACACCGAGCTGGCCTGCACCAGCCAGGAATGCGGCCTCGCCTACCCGATCAGGGATGGCATCCCCGTACTCCTCGTCGACGAGGCCCGCCGCCCCGCGTGACCCACAGGATCGAGTTTCTCCCGCGAGGCGTAACCCCGCACGAGCCGGGAAGACCCGGCGTACAGGTGTAAAGGGCACCCGGCGATCGGAGGCTGCCGCCCATGCTCGACGAATCGCTGCTAGACACCCCCGAAGCCCTGTCGCAGGCGGACCGCCGCGACCTGCTCCGCGGCGCCGCCGAGGCCGGCGCCAGGGTCCGTACGGCCATCCGCCTCGGCACCGAGGCCGGCATCCCGGACCTGAAACCGGACGGCCGCCCCCGCGGCCTCCTGATCGCGGGCCCCGGCATGGCCTCCGCGGGCGTCGCCGACCTGCTCGGCGCCCTCGCGGGGTCCAGCTGCCCCATCACCCGCCTCCACCCCACCGGCGTGGCCCCCGCAGCGGGCGCCCTCCGCTGGGAGCTGCCCGGCTGGACGGGCCCGGTCGACCTCCTTCTGGTCGCCACCGCGGACGGCAGCGAAGCAGGTCTGGCGATCCTCGTCGAACAGGCGTACCGCCGCGGCAGCACGGTCGTCGCCGTCGCCCCGGCAGGCACCCCTGTGGCCGAGGCGGTGGAAGCCGCCCACGGCCTCTTCGTACCGATGGCGACCGCCCCGTACGAGCAGGAGGTGCCCCCCGGCGCCGCCGCCCCGGGAGTCCTGTGGGCGCTGCTCACCCCGATGCTCGCGCTGCTGGACCGTACGGGCCTGATCGACGCCCCGCCGGAGGCCCTGCAGAAGGTCGCCGACCGACTCGACCGGGTCGCCGAGCGCTGCGGCCCGGCGATCGCCACCTACAGCAACCCCGCCAAGAAGCTCGCCGCCGAGCTGGCCGACGTGCTCCCGTTGATCTGGACCGAGGGCCAGACCGCGGGACCGGTGGGTCGTCGTTTCGCCTCCGCGCTCGCCGAACTGGCGGGCCGCCCCGCCCTCGCCGCCCAGCTCCCGGAGGCCCTCGCCTCACACACGGTGCTGCTGACCGGCCCGCTCGCCGCGAACGCCGACCCCGACGACTTCTTCCGCGACCGCGTCGAGGACGCGCCCGTCCTGCACGCGCGCGTGGTGCTCGTCCGAGACCGCCCGACCGGGGGTCTGAGCGCCGTCCCGGCAGCCCGCGAGCTGGCCCTCGGCCACGACGCCGCGATCAGCGAGCTGGAACCCGAGGAAGGCAGCGACCTGGAAACCCTCGCGGAGATGATCGCCATCACGGATTTCGCCGCCGTTTACCTGTCGCTCGCTTCCGGAGCCTGACCTTTACCGGGACCCGACCCTGACCGGGGCTCGGCCGGCTCCCCACCTACGGAGAAGCACACACCATGGACCGCCTCGACAACACCGTCCGCCCCTACGCCTGGGGTTCGACCACCGCCATCCCGCAGCTCCTCGGCATGGCCCCCACCGGCGAGCCGCAGGCGGAGATGTGGATGGGCGCCCACCCCGGCGCACCCTCGCGCACCGGGCGCGGCCCCCTCACCGAGGTGATCGACGGGGCCCCGGACCGCGAGCTGGGATCGCGAACCGTCGCCAGGTTCGGCCCCCGCCTCCCGTTCCTCCTGAAGCTCCTCGCCGCGGGCGCCCCCCTCTCCCTCCAGGTCCACCCCAACCTAGAACAGGCCAGGGAGGGCTACGAGGACGAGGAGCGGCGCGGAATCCCGATCGACGCGGGCCACCGCAACTACAAGGACGCCAACCACAAGCCGGAACTCATCTGCGCCCTCACGGAGTTCGACGGCCTGTGCGGTTTCCGCGCCCCGCTCCAGGCCGCCGACCTGCTCGCCGCCCTCGACGTCGACTCCCTCAAGCCGTACGTCGACCTCCTGCACGCCCACCCGGAAGAGGCCGCACTGCGCGAGGTGTTGACCGCCGTCCTGAGCGCCGACCCCGAGGAGATGTCCCACACGGTCACCGAGGCCGCGGACGCCTGCGCCCGCCTCGGAGGGGCCCACGCCCCCTACGCCGACATCGCCCACCACTACCCCGGAGATCCCGGCGTCATCGCCGCCATGCTCCTCAACCACGTACGCCTGCAGCCCGGCGAGGCACTGTTCCTGGGCGCCGGCATCCCGCACGCCTACCTGAACGGCCTCGGCGTAGAGATCATGGCCAACTCCGACAACGTCCTGCGCTGCGGCCTGACCCCCAAGCACGTCGACGTCCCCGAACTCCTGCGCATCGTCCGCTTCGAGGCGACCGACCCCGGCGTCCTGCGCCCCGAGGCGTCCCCCGACGGCGAGGAGGTCTACGAGACCCCCATCGACGAGTTCCGCCTCTCCCGCTTCGTTCTTCCCGAGGCCACCGCCCCGCACGACCTCACCCGCGCCACCCCGCAGATCCTCCTCTGCACGGCCGGTTCGGTCCGCGCGGGCGAACACACGCTCGCCCCCGGCGAGTCCGTCTTCGTACCGGCCGACGAGAGGGCAGAGGTGTCCGGACCGGGCACGCTGTTCCGCGCCACCGTGGTCGCCTGAGCGGCCCGAGCCGTCGCGCGACCGGCCTGAACCTCCCCTGATCCACAGCCTGGCGCACCGGCGCCGGACCGGGCTGCAACAATGCCCCCTGCAAAAGGCGGGCAAAGCCCGGCCGGTGACGGACGGAAGCGTGGGTACCCATGCCCACGCACAGACATATGCGTAGGCGAAGGGACACCTCGGACACATGAGCGCGTCAGGCGGCACCAAGGCGATCGTGGCGGCACTCGCCGCCAACCTCGCGATCGCGGTAGCGAAGTTCGTGGCGTTCGTCTTCAGCGGCTCGTCATCGATGCTCGCCGAATCCGTGCACTCCCTCGCCGACTCCGGCAACCAGGGTCTGCTCCTCCTCGGCGGCAAGAAGGCCCAGCGCGAGGCGACCCCGCAACACCCCTTCGGCTACGGTCGCGAGCGCTACATCTACGCCTTCCTCGTCTCCATCGTCCTCTTCTCCGTCGGCGGCATGTTCGCCATCTACGAGGGCTACGAGAAGATCAAGCACCCGCACGAGATCAAGAACTGGATCTGGCCGGTCGGCGTCCTCGTCTTCGCGATCATCGCCGAGACCTTCTCCTTCCGGACCGCCATCAAGGAGTCCAACCCGCTCCGCGGCAACCAGTCCTGGAAGGAGTTCGTACGCCACGCCAAGGCCCCCGAGCTCCCGGTCGTGCTCCTTGAGGACCTGGGCGCGCTCGTCGGTCTGATCCTCGCCCTCGGCGGTGTCGGCCTGGCCCTCGCCACCGGCGACGGCGTCTGGGACGGCATCGGCACGCTCTGCATCGGTGTCCTGCTGATCCTCATCGCGATCATCCTGGCCGCCGAGACCAAGTCGCTGCTCCTGGGTGAGGCCGCCGGCGTGGAGGACGTCAGGAAGATCGAGGCCGCGATCGTCGACGGCGACACGGTCCCCGCCATCATCCACATGCGCACGCTCCATCTCGGCCCCGAGGAGCTGCTGGTCGCCGCCAAGATCGCCGTCCGGCACGACGAGACGGCCACCGAGGTCGCCAACGCGATCGACGCCGCCGAGGCCCGCATCCGCGAGGCCGTCCCGATCGCCCGCGTCATCTACCTGGAGCCCGACATCTACAGCGAGGCGGAGGCCGCCAAGGGTGCCGACCCCGAGGCCGCCCCCGGCGGCCCGGCGCCCACCGCCGGACACTGACCCACCGGCATTCCGCAGGACACCGGGGCCCGTCGCGAAACCAACGCGGCGGGCCCTTGCACGTTTCCCGTTCCAGGTCCAAGGATCTCCCTACTCTCCACCCCTTCGGCCTGATCCGTACGCAGGAAGACTGGGGCGGGCCGGGCCGACCGGTGTAGCTTGGGACGGAGCCAGACGTCGCTGCTGATGGCGGTCGGGCGGTCCCATCGAGGACCGGCCGAGGGAGAGAGGGCCTCCGACGGACTGCGCTGCGCGCACGCGGGCATGCCTGTGTCCTCTTCGGGGCACCCCTGTGTCCGCCGCCGCGCAGACCAGCCCTATCCACCCTCGACCCGATACCGAGGAGCAGCTCTTCATGACGACTGTCGACAACCGGCAGGACTTCAAGGTCGCCGATCTCTCCCTGGCCGCTTTCGGCCGCAAGGAGATCACCCTCGCCGAGCACGAGATGCCCGGCCTGATGGCGATCCGCAAGGAGTTCGCCGCCACTCAGCCGCTGGTCGGCGCCCGGATCATGGGCTCGCTGCACATGACCGTGCAGACCGCCGTCCTGATCGAGACCCTGGTCGCCCTGGGCGCCGAGGTCCGCTGGGTGTCCTGCAACATCTTCTCCACCCAGGACCACGCCGCCGCCGCCATCGCGGTCGGCCCGAACGGCACGCCCGAGAACCCGCAGGGCGTCCCGGTCTTCGCCTGGAAGGGCGAGACCCTGGAGGAGTACTGGTGGTGCACGGAGCAGGCGCTGACCTGGCCGAACACCCCCACCGGCGGCCCGAACATGATCCTGGACGACGGCGGTGACGCCACCATGCTCGTCCACAAGGGCGTCCAGTACGAGAAGGAGGGCAAGGTCCCCTCCGCCGACACCGCCGAGTCCGACGAGCACCGCGTCGTCCTCGAACTCCTCGACCGGACCATCACCGAGGGCTCGCAGAAGTGGACCCAGCTCGCCTCGGAGATCCGCGGCGTGACCGAGGAGACCACCACCGGCGTCCACCGCCTGTACGAGATGCAGCGCGACGGTGACCTCCTGTTCCCGGCGATCAACGTGAACGACGCCGTCACCAAGTCGAAGTTCGACAACAAGTACGGCTGCCGCCACTCCCTGATCGACGGCATCAACCGCGCCACCGACGTCCTGATCGGTGGCAAGACCGCGGTCGTGTTCGGCTACGGCGATGTGGGCAAGGGCTGTGCGGAGTCGCTGCGCGGCCAGGGCGCCCGTGTCATCGTCACCGAGATCGACCCGATCTGCGCTCTGCAGGCGGCGATGGACGGTTACCAGGTCACCACGCTCGACGAGGTCGTCGAGAAGGCCGACATCTTCATCACCACGACCGGCAACAAGGACATCATCATGGCCGCCGACATGGCCAAGATGAAGCACCAGGCCATCGTCGGCAACATCGGCCACTTCGACAACGAGATCGACATGGCCGGCCTCGCGAAGATCCCCGGCATCGTCAAGGACGAGGTCAAGCCCCAGGTCCACACCTGGAAGTTCGCGGACGGCAAGGTCCTCATCGTCCTGTCCGAGGGCCGCCTGCTGAACCTGGGCAACGCCACGGGTCACCCGTCGTTCGTGATGTCCAACTCCTTCGCGGACCAGACCCTGGCCCAGATCGAGCTGTTCACCAAGCCCGAGGAGTACCCCACCGGCGTTTACACGCTGCCCAAGCACCTCGACGAGAAGGTCGCCCGCCTTCACCTCGACGCGCTCGGTGTGAAGCTCACGACGCTCCGCCCGGAGCAGGCCTCGTACATCGGCGTCGAGGTCGACGGCCCGTACAAGTCGGACCACTACCGCTACTGATCCACCCGGCGACGGGTGCGTCCGTGCACAGACGCACCCGTCCCGGCCGCAGCTCCCAGACAGGCCCCCGCACCCCCGTGCCGGGGGCCTGCCCGTTCGGCCCGCGCCCCGCTCGACGGCCGGACCAGCCCGTCAAGACCCAGGACCCCCATGCCCCGCGGCCGGTATTCGCTTCACGACACGCACGACCACACCCTCCTCGCCGAAGAACACTTCCACTGCGCGCCCGGCCCGTCCGGCTGGCGCTACGTCTCCCAGCTGACCGCTCCGTCCGGCGACCACGTCGGCTCCGTCGACCTCGCCCTAGACGAACTCGGCCGCCCCATCCGCCTCGAACTCCACGCCGCGAGCTGGCAGGTTCGCGGCGCCGCCCTCGACGGCGTCACCTGGGTCCGCACGGACCCCACCGGCACGGAGGCCACCGAAGGCAATGTCCGCGCCCATGCATTCACCGGCACCTCCCCGGCGTTCCTGATCGCCACCGCCCGCCTCCTGCGCCTCACCCCCTCCGCGCCCGCCACCCGCGTACGCCTCGTAGCCTTCACCGACCCGGTCCTCGCCCCGCGCACCTCGGACCAGTCCTGGGCTTTGATCGAAAGAGAAGCACACGCCACTGACAACGGCCCTCTGACCGTGGACACATACCAGGTCACAGCCCTGGACACGGGCGAGCGGCACACCGTTCACCTCGCCGGCGACGTCGTCCTGGCGGCACCCGGAATCGAGCTGGAGCACCTCGAAACACCGCCGTCGACGTTCGCCTGAAATCGCCGCACGGCCGACATCGATGCCCGCCCGGCGGCGGTTCGGCGGCGGTTCGGCGGCGGGGCCACGGCCTACGCGGGCGGCGCGAACCCGGTGCTCGGCCGCTCGGCAGGCGGCTCGTGCGGCGACTGCGGGACCACCGGTGCCGCGTGCGCAGCCACGCCCGGCACACCAGCCCCATGACCAGAACCTTCGACTCCCCCGGGCGATACATATCCGGAGGCACCCGAAGGCGGGGCAGGGTTCGTAAATGCCCCGGGCGGTCCGTACACCGGAGCAACCGGAGGCTGAGTCACCGGCCCACCCCAGCCAGGCCCACCGACCGGCGCACCCGGCACGAAACCCCCTGCGACCGCACCCGCCGCATTCGGCACGCCACCCACACCGGCCGCGCCCCCGAACGCCTGTCGCGCCTCCCGTGCCTGCCGCTCGTGCACCACGGCCGCGAGATACGCGCCCGGCGGCACCCCGTACGGCGCCGGAGCACCCGTCCGCGCCGCGAGGTCCGAGGCGAGACGTTCCGCCATCGCCGCGCCGACATGCGGGTCCAGCTGTCGCATCCGCGTCAGGTACTGACGGATGGCCAGCCACAGCCCGTCAGGAACGGCGGACAGGTCGAGCCGGGAGAACTGCCCCACGAGCCAGGGCGGAGGCGGAGGCACGAACGCCGTCCGACCGGCCGGCACCCGCTCCCGCACGACCAGCGTCCCCGCGAACACGTCACCCAGCCGCCGCCCCCGCGCCGACACGAGCGAGGCGATGCACGCGACGACCCCGAACGTCATCAGGATCTCGACCACCCCGACCGCACCACGCACGAGCGCGTGCCGGAACCGGATCGGTCCTCCGTCGTCCCGCACCACCCGCAGCCCGCACGCCAGCTTCCCCAGCGAACGTCCATGGCTCAGCGTCTCCACCGCGATCGGCCCGCCCACCAGGACGAGCAGGAAGCTCGCGATGGATATCGCCGTCTGCGCGGCCTCGTCGAGGCCGGCCGTCGACAGCACCAGGATCAGGACCACCGCGAGGTACACGACCATGGCCACGATCAGGTCGAGCAGCACGGCCAGCGCCCGGCTCGGCAGCTTCGCGGGACGCAGCTCCAGCGCCACCGCCTCGCCTGTCACTAGCTCACTCACACCCGTAGTCCTTCCGGTTTCATCCCCTGACCTGCCCCGAGAGTGGCCAGTCTGCCAAGCTGAGGTCACATCGCGCCGCAGTAGGACCAGTAAGACAAGCCGACACGTAGTACGAGAGGGACGAGGAGCAGCACACCCGATGGACCTCGATGTCTTCGTGTCCGCCCATCGTGCCGAGTGGGACCGCCTCGACTCCCTGCTCCGCCGCCAGCGCCGCCTCGACGGTGCCGAGGTCGACGAACTCGTCGCCCTCTACCAGCGCACGGCCACCCACCTCTCACTGATCCAGTCGAGCGCTCCCGACCCTCAGCTCACCGGGCGCCTCAGCCAACTGGTGGCACGCGCGCGGAGCGCCGTGACAGGAAACCGGAGGGCCTCCTGGCGCGACGTCACCCGCTTCCTGACCCACGGCTTCCCCGCCGCGGTCTACCGCTCCCGCCACTGGTGGGTCCCCACCGCACTGCTCTCCACCCTCGTCGCCGTGCTCCTCGGCTGGTGGATCGGCACCCACCCGGAGGTCCAGGCCACCATCGCGGCCCCCGACGCACTGCGCGAGATGACCCGCCCCGGCGGCCAGTACGAGACGTACTACTCCAGCCATCCCGCAGCCTCCTTCGCCGCCCAGGTCTGGACGAACAATGCCCAGGCCGCCGCGATGTGCCTGGTCCTGGGCATTTTCCTGGGCCTGCCGGTCCTCTGGATCCTGCTCCTGAACATGCTCAACCTGGGTGTCGGCATCGGCCTCATGACCTCGGCCGGCCGTCTCGACGTGTTCCTCGGCCTGATCCTCCCGCACGGACTGCTGGAGCTGACCGCCGTCTTCGTGGCCGCCGGCACGGGGCTGCGCCTCGGCTGGACCCTGATCGACCCAGGCCTACGCACACGCCGTGCGGCCCTGGCCGAGGAGGGGCGAGCCGCGCTGGGCATGGCGATAGGCCTGGCGCTGGTTCTCTTCGTCTCCGGCGCCATCGAAGGCTTCGTCACCCCGTCCGGCCTGCCGACCTGGGCCCGCATCAGCATCGGCGTCCTCGCCGAGCTCGCCTTCCTCGCCTACGTCTATGTCCTGGGCGGACGCGCCGTCCGGGCCGGTGACACGGGCGACGTCGAGGAGCACGAACGCAGCGCCGTGGTCCCCACAGCCGCCTGATGTGCGTCCACCCCCGTCGGGCTGTTAGTCTCCTCTTCGTTCCCGCAAGAGCCGTTGACACGGTGCGTGTGGGGAGGTAGATTAGAACAGTTGCCTAGAGGTGGATATGCCCCAGGGTGACAGTGAGAATCTATCGGCTACTCGTGAATGTGATTTCCCGAGTGAGCCCACCCGATGATTCAGAACAAGTGGCCGGTCAGTCCGGCCAAAAACTTCTGATAAAGTCGGACTCGCCGAAAGAAAGCCGCAGGGCAATCAATTAGGCAAGGCCCCCAACGGCCACCGGAAATGAATTCCGACCGGAAACGGAACGGAAAACGGATCTGGTAAGGTTGGAAACGCAAGACCGAAGGGAAACTGCCCGGAGGAAAGCCCGAGAGTAGCTTGGGTGAGTACAAAGGAAGCGTCCGTTCCTTGAGAACTCAACAGCGTGCCAAAAATCAACGCCAGATATGTTGATACCCCGTCCGCCGAAACTTTTCGGTGGTCGAGGTTCCTTTGAAGTAAAATACAGCGAGGACGTTGTGAACGGTCGGGCTTATTCCGCCTGACTGTTCCGCTCTCGTGGTGTCGACCCGATTACGGGTAAACATTCACGGAGAGTTTGATCCTGGCTCAGGACGAACGCTGGCGGCGTGCTTAACACATGCAAGTCGAACGATGAACCACTTCGGTGGGGATTAGTGGCGAACGGGTGAGTAACACGTGGGCAATCTGCCCTTCACTCTGGGACAAGCCCTGGAAACGGGGTCTAATACCGGATACAACACTCTCGGGCATCCGATGAGTGTGGAAAGCTCCGGCGGTGAAGGATGAGCCCGCGGCCTATCAGCTTGTTGGTGAGGTAACGGCTCACCAAGGCGACGACGGGTAGCCGGCCTGAGAGGGCGACCGGCCACACTGGGACTGAGACACGGCCCAGACTCCTACGGGAGGCAGCAGTGGGGAATATTGCACAATGGGCGAAAGCCTGATGCAGCGACGCCGCGTGAGGGATGACGGCCTTCGGGTTGTAAACCTCTTTCAGCAGGGAAGAAGCGAAAGTGACGGTACCTGCAGAAGAAGCGCCGGCTAACTACGTGCCAGCAGCCGCGGTAATACGTAGGGCGCGAGCGTTGTCCGGAATTATTGGGCGTAAAGAGCTCGTAGGCGGTCTGTCGCGTCGGATGTGAAAGCCCGGGGCTTAACCCCGGGTCTGCATTCGATACGGGCAGACTAGAGTGTGGTAGGGGAGATCGGAATTCCTGGTGTAGCGGTGAAATGCGCAGATATCAGGAGGAACACCGGTGGCGAAGGCGGATCTCTGGGCCATTACTGACGCTGAGGAGCGAAAGCGTGGGGAGCGAACAGGATTAGATACCCTGGTAGTCCACGCCGTAAACGGTGGGAACTAGGTGTTGGCGACATTCCACGTCGTCGGTGCCGCAGCTAACGCATTAAGTTCCCCGCCTGGGGAGTACGGCCGCAAGGCTAAAACTCAAAGGAATTGACGGGGGCCCGCACAAGCAGCGGAGCATGTGGCTTAATTCGACGCAACGCGAAGAACCTTACCAAGGCTTGACATACACCGGAAACGGCCAGAGATGGTCGCCCCCTTGTGGTCGGTGTACAGGTGGTGCATGGCTGTCGTCAGCTCGTGTCGTGAGATGTTGGGTTAAGTCCCGCAACGAGCGCAACCCTTGTTCTGTGTTGCCAGCATGCCCTTCGGGGTGATGGGGACTCACAGGAGACTGCCGGGGTCAACTCGGAGGAAGGTGGGGACGACGTCAAGTCATCATGCCCCTTATGTCTTGGGCTGCACACGTGCTACAATGGCAGGTACAATGAGCTGCGAAGCCGTGAGGCGGAGCGAATCTCAAAAAGCCTGTCTCAGTTCGGATTGGGGTCTGCAACTCGACCCCATGAAGTCGGAGTTGCTAGTAATCGCAGATCAGCATTGCTGCGGTGAATACGTTCCCGGGCCTTGTACACACCGCCCGTCACGTCACGAAAGTCGGTAACACCCGAAGCCGGTGGCCCAACCCGTAAGGGAGGGAGCTGTCGAAGGTGGGACTGGCGATTGGGACGAAGTCGTAACAAGGTAGCCGTACCGGAAGGTGCGGCTGGATCACCTCCTTTCTAAGGAGCACTTCTACCGAACTCTTCGGGGTGAGGTCAGAGGCCAGATCATCAGCGAACGTCTGATGCTGGTTCGCTCAGGGTGGAACGTTGATTATTCGGCCGGTTCACGGGCCGGAGGCTGTGAGTACTGCTCGTAAGAGTGTGGAAAGCATGATCTCTGGACGGGGACGGGTCGGGCACGCTGTTGGGTGTCTGAGGGTATGGCCGTATGGCTGCCTTCAGTGCCGGCCCCAGTGCACTCGAACTTCTGGTTCGGGGTGATGGGTGGTTGGTCGTTGTTTGAGAACTGCACAGTGGACGCGAGCATCTGTGGCCAAGTTTTTAAGGGCGCACGGTGGATGCCTTGGCACCAGGAACCGATGAAGGACGTGGGAGGCCACGATAGGCCCCGGGGAGTCGTCAACCAGGCTTTGATCCGGGGGTGTCCGAATGGGGAAACCCGGCAGTCGTCATGGGCTGTCACCCTTGCCTGAACACATAGGGCAAGTGGAGGGAACGCGGGGAAGTGAAACATCTCAGTACCCGCAGGAAGAGAAAACAACCGTGATTCCGGGAGTAGTGGCGAGCGAAACCGGATGAGGCCAAACCGTATACGTGTGAGACCCGGCAGGGGTTGCGTGTACGGGGTTGTGGGATCTCTCTTTCACAGTCTGCCGGCTGTGAGACGAGTCAGAAACCGTACAGGTAGGCGAAGGACATGCGAAAGGTCCGGCGTAGAGGGTAAGACCCCCGTAGCTGAAATTTGTACGGCTCGTTTGAGAGACACCCAAGTAGCACGGGGCCCGAGAAATCCCGTGTGAATCTGGCGGGACCACCCGTTAAGCCTAAATATTCCCTGGTGACCGATAGCGGATAGTACCGTGAGGGAATGGTGAAAAGTACCGCGGGAGCGGAGTGAAATAGTACCTGAAACCGTGTGCCTACAAGCCGTGGGAGCGTCGCGCATCGAGCTTGCTCGGTGCGTCGTGACTGCGTGCCTTTTGAAGAATGAGCCTGCGAGTTTGCGGTGTGTTGCGAGGTTAACCCGAGTGGGGTAGCCGTAGCGAAAGCGAGTCCGAACAGGGCGATTCAGTAGCACGCTCAAGACCCGAAGCGGAGTGATCTAGCCATGGGCAGGTTGAAGCGGAGGTAAGACTTCGTGGAGGACCGAACCCACCAGGGTTGAAAACCTGGGGGATGACCTGTGGTTAGGGGTGAAAGGCCAATCAAACTCCGTGATAGCTGGTTCTCCCCGAAATGCATTTAGGTGCAGCGTCGTGTGTTTCTTGCCGGAGGTAGAGCACTGGATAGGCGATGGGCCCTACCGGGTTACTGACCTTAGCCAAACTCCGAATGCCGGTAAGTGAGAGCGCGGCAGTGAGACTGTGGGGGATAAGCTCCATGGTCGAGAGGGAAACAGCCCAGAGCATCGACTAAGGCCCCTAAGCGTACGCTAAGTGGGAAAGGATGTGGAGTCGCACAGACAACCAGGAGGTTGGCTTAGAAGCAGCCACCCTTGAAAGAGTGCGTAATAGCTCACTGGTCTAGTGATTCCGCGCCGACAATGTAGCGGGGCTCAAGCGTACCGCCGAAGTCGTGTCATTTCAGCATATAGGGCCAACGCCTGCTGGGATGGGTAGGGGAGCGTCGTGTGCCGGGTGAAGCAGCCGCGGAAGCGAGTTGTGGACGGTTCACGAGTGAGAATGCAGGCATGAGTAGCGATACAAACGTGAGAAACGTTTGCGCCGATTGACTAAGGGTTCCTGGGTCAAGCTGATCTGCCCAGGGTAAGTCGGGACCTAAGGCGAGGCCGACAGGCGTAGTCGATGGATAACCGGTTGATATTCCGGTACCCGCTGTGAAGCGTCAAACATTGAACCAGGCGATGCTAAGTCCGTGAAGCCGTTCCGGACCCTTCGGGGAAAGGAAAGTGGTGGAGCCGACGGACCAGACTTGCAGTAGGTGAGTGATGGGGTGACGCAGGAAGGTAGTCCATCCCGGGCGGTGGTAGTCCCGGGGTAAGGGTGTAGGCCGTGCGATAGGTAAATCCGTCGTACTTGTGGCTGAGACCTGATGCCGAGCCGATTGTGGTGAAGTGGATGATCCTATGCTGTCGAGAAAAGCCTCTAGCGAGTTTCATGGCGGCCCGTACCCTAAACCGACTCAGGTGGTCAGGTAGAGAATACCGAGGCGTTCGGGTGAACTATGGTTAAGGAACTCGGCAAAATGCCCCCGTAACTTCGGGAGAAGGGGGGCCATCACTGGTGAGGGAACTTGCTTCCTGAGCTGGGGGTGGCCGCAGAGACCAGCGAGAAGCGACTGTTTACTAAAAACACAGGTCCGTGCGAAGCCGTAAGGCGATGTATACGGACTGACGCCTGCCCGGTGCTGGAACGTTAAGGGGACCGGTTAGTCACATTTCGGTGTGGCGAAGCTGAGAACTTAAGCGCCAGTAAACGGCGGTGGTAACTATAACCATCCTAAGGTAGCGAAATTCCTTGTCGGGTAAGTTCCGACCTGCACGAATGGCGTAACGACTTCTCGACTGTCTCAACCATAGGCCCGGTGAAATTGCACTACGAGTAAAGATGCTCGTTTCGCGCAGCAGGACGGAAAGACCCCGGGACCTTTACTACAGTTTGATATTGGTGTTCGGTTCGGCTTGTGTAGGATAGCTGGGAGACTTTGAAGCGGCCACGCCAGTGGTTGTGGAGTCGTCGTTGAAATACCAGTCTGGTCGTGCTGGATGTCTAACCTGGGTCCGTGATCCGGATCAGGGACAGTGTCTGATGGGTAGTTTAACTGGGGCGGTTGCCTCCTAAAGAGTAACGGAGGCGCCCAAAGGTTCCCTCAGCCTGGTTGGCAATCAGGTGTTGAGTGTAAGTGCACAAGGGAGCTTGACTGTGAGACCGACGGGTCGAGCAGGGACGAAAGTCGGGACTAGTGATCCGGCGGTGGCTTGTGGAAGCGCCGTCGCTCAACGGATAAAAGGTACCCCGGGGATAACAGGCTGATCTTCCCCAAGAGTCCATATCGACGGGATGGTTTGGCACCTCGATGTCGGCTCGTCGCATCCTGGGGCTGGAGTCGGTCCCAAGGGTTGGGCTGTTCGCCCATTAAAGCGGTACGCGAGCTGGGTTTAGAACGTCGTGAGACAGTTCGGTCCCTATCCGCTGCGCGCGCAGGAATATTGAGAAGGGCTGTCCCTAGTACGAGAGGACCGGGACGGACGAACCTCTGGTGTGCCAGTTGTCCTGCCAAGGGCATGGCTGGTTGGCTACGTTCGGGAGGGATAACCGCTGAAAGCATCTAAGCGGGAAGCCTGCTTCGAGATGAGTATTCCCACCCACTTGATGGGGTAAGGCTCCCAGTAGACGACTGGGTTGATAGGCCAGATATGGAAGCCTGGTAACGGGTGGAGTTGACTGGTACTAATAGGCCGAGGGCTTGTCCTCAGTTGCTCGCGTCCACTGTGTTGGTTCTGAAACCACGAACAACCCCATTCCCTTGTTTGGTCACGGGGGATGGTGCGGTTGAGTGTTTCATAGTGTTTCGGTGGTCATAGCGTGAGGGAAACGCCCGGTTACATTCCGAACCCGGAAGCTAAGCCTTACAGCGCCGATGGTACTGCAGGGGGGACCCTGTGGGAGAGTAGGACGCCGCCGAACAAATATTGCGAAAGGCCCACACCTTATGGTGTGGGCCTTTTTGCGTTTCCGGGTGTTGGGCCTTTCCCGGACCCTGAAGCAGAAGAATTGACGATTCAGAGGCGGCCTGCCGCCTTCAGTGACAGATAGGCATCCGCCAGGGCCGGCGCCAGGTTGTCCGGAGTCGCGTCGACGACCGTGACGCCGTGGCGGCGGAGCTGTTCGGCGGTGCGATGGCGGTCCGCTTGGGCCTGAGCTGCCGCCGCGGCCTCGTATACGGCGTCCGCGGTGCCTCGAGAGTGGGCCATACGGGCGATATGCGGATCGGCGACCGAGGCCACCAGGACCGAATGGCGCTGGGTGAGGCGGGACAGGACGGGGAGAAGGCCTTGTTCCACGGGGGCCGCGTCCAAGGTGGTGAGAAGGACGATCAGCGCCCGGCGAGACGCAGTACGCAGTGCGGTGGCTGCGAGGCCTCGGGCGTCCGTCTCGACGAGTTCGGGTTCAAGAGGTGCCATGGCGTTGACCAGGGACGGGAGGACGTCGCCCGCCGTGCGGCCCTGGACGAGGGCTCGCACACGGCGGTCGTAGGCGAGGAGGTCCACGCGGTCGCCGGCGCGGGAGGCGAGGGCGGCCAGGAGCAGGGCAGCGTCCATGGAGGCGTCGAGGCGGGGAGCGTCGCCCACACGGCCCGCGGAGGTCCGGCCGGTGTCCAGGACGAGCAGGATGTGACGGTCGCGTTCGGGACGCCAGGTGCGTACCGCCACCGAGGACTGACGAGCCGTGGCGCGCCAGTCGATGGAGCGGGTGTCGTCGCCGGGGATGTACTCGCGGAGACTGTCGAACTCCGTGCCCTCGCCCCGGGTCAGAACACTGGTGCGGCCGTCGAGTTCGCGCAGGCGGGCCAGCTTGGACGGCAGGTGCTTGCGGCTGGTGAACGGGGGGAGCACGCGTACGGTCCAGGGGACCTTGTGGCTGCCCTGGCGGGCGAAGAGACCGAGGGGGCCGAACGAGCGGATCGTGACCCTGTCCGCCTGGCGGTCGCCTCTGCGGGTGGGACGCAGGCGGGTGGTGAAGCGGCGGCGCTCGCCCGGGGGGATCGTGAGACGGTGCCGGGACGAGGCCACTTCGGAGCCGGGGAGCCAGCTGCTGGGAGGCCAGGCGTCGCGGACGTGGGCGCGCAGGGGGCGGTTGGTGGGGTTGGTGACCGTGAGGATGACGTCCGCGGTCTCGCCCAGGCGTGCGGAGGTGTCGCCGGAGCGAAGCAGGCCCAGGCGGCGCACTGGAGCTGCGAGGGCGTAGTCGCAGGCGCATGCCAGGGCCAAGGGTGCGTTCACGGCGAGGATGCCCGTCCAGCTGGGCTCCCAGATGCCCACGGGGAGGGCGCCGAGGGCCGCGAGGAGTGCGGCGCGTCCGGTGGGGGCCATCAGCGGGGGACGGGAACGTGGGCGAGGATCGCGTTGATGACCGAGTCGGCCGTGACGCCTTCCATCTCGGCCTCCGGGCGGAGCTGGACGCGGTGACGGAGGGTCGGGAGCGCGAGAGCCTTGACGTCGTCGGGGATGACGTAGTCGCGGCCCGTCAGCCAGGCCCAGGCGCGAGAGGCCGCGAGGAGGGCTGTGGAGCCTCGGGGGGAGGCACCAAGGGTGAGGGACGGGGACTCACGGGTGGCGCGGCAGATGTCCACGACGTAGGCGGTGATCTCGGGGGAGACCGTCGTCTTGGCCACGGCGGCGCGGGCGGCTTCGAGGTCGGCCGCGTTCGCGACGGGGCGTACGCCGGCGGCGCGCAGGTCGCGCGGGTTGAAGCCCTCGGCGTGGCGGGTGAGGACGCTGATCTCGTCCTGGCGGGACGGGAGCGGGACCGTCAGTTTGAGGAGGAAGCGGTCCAGTTGGGCTTCGGGCAGAGGGTACGTGCCCTCGTACTCGACCGGGTTCTGGGTCGCGGCGACCAGGAACGGGTCCGGGAGTGGGCGTGGGGTGCCGTCGACCGTGACCTGGCGCTCCTCCATGGCCTCCAGCAGGGAGGACTGGGTCTTCGGCGGGGTCCGGTTGATCTCGTCGGCGAGGAGCAGATTGGTGAAGACCGGGCCGGGCTGGAAGGAGAACTCGGCGCTGCGGGTGTCGTAGACGAGGGAGCCGGTGACGTCGCTCGGCATGAGGTCCGGGGTGAACTGGACGCGCTTGGTGTCCAGATCGAGTGCGGATGCGAGGGCGCGGACGAGCAACGTTTTGGCTACTCCAGGGACTCCTTCCAGTAGGACGTGTCCGCGGCAGAGGAGGGCGACGACGAGGCCGGTCACGGCGGGGTCCTGGCCGACCACGGCTTTGGCGATCTCGGCGCGCAGGGCCTCCAGGGAGGCTCGGGCGGTGCCCGGGGCCCCGGTGGTCCCGGCGTTGTCAGTGGTCGGGTCCATCATGAACGGCGTACCTCTCTTTCGAGGGCGTCGAGTTGGTCGGTGAGGGCGATGAGGGCCTTGTCGTCGCTGGGCGGCGGGCCGAAGAGGAGGGCGTGGAGGGGCTGTCCGTCGCCGTGCAGGTGGGCGGACAGGGCGGGGAGCAGGGCCTCGGGCGTGTGTGCCCGGGAGACGGGGACACCGACGAGGGGGGCGAGGCGGGTGCGGGTGGTGGAGCGAAGAGCGGCGGCCGCGCGGTCGCGGGCGTCGGCCTTGCGGTAGAGACGGGCGCGGCCTTCGACGGTTTCGGAGGCGCGGATCGCGACGGGGAGTTTCTCGGGCACGAGGGGGCCGAGTCGGCGTGCCCGCCAGAGGGCGGCCAGGGCGCCGGCGAAGAAGAGTTGCAGGGTGCCCCAGAGCCAGCCCGAGGGGAGCAGGTCGAAGAAGCTGCGGTTGCCGGCGTCGGGGGCCGAGTCGTCGGAGAGCGAGGGGAGGTACCAGACCACATGGGGGCGCGAGCCGAGGAGTTGGAGGGCGAGGGAGGCGTTGCCCTGCTCGTCGAGGCTGCTGTTGAGGAGGATGTCGGGGGCGCCGAGGACGACGGTGTCGCCGTCCCCCTCGGTTGCCGGGACGCGCACCAGGGTGGGCAGGCCGTTCTCGGGGTAGCAGGTGTCGGCGGCACCGGCGACAACGTGGTAGCGGACCCCGCCGGTGTCGGCGCTGCCCGCGCGGTTGGCAGCGGGCAGCTCGCAGCGGGGCCTGAGCGTGGAGTCCAGGCTGAGAGCGGAGTCGGCGGTGACCCCGCGGGCCAGGGTGCTCACGGACGGGGAGCCGGGGGCCACGAGGACCGTGCGGCCGCCGGAGGCCTCGGTCGCCGCGCGGAGGCGGCTTTGCTGGGAGTCGGTCAGCAGGTCCGGGACGGCGACCAGGAGGGTGGTGTCCGGGCCGGCCGCGGTGCTCGCCTCGTCGAGGGTGGTGACCAGCCGGGTGGACACGCCCCGGTCGTCGAGGAGTTCGGCGACGGCGCGGCTGCCGTCGGTGTCGGCGGAGCGCGGATCCAGACGGCCGTGCTCGGCGCCGGAGCGGATCACGGCGATCACGACGGCCGCCGCCAGCAGGATCACCGCGGCGAGCACGACACCGCGCGCGCGGGTCCACACCTGGCGGGCCGTGGGCGAGACCGAGGTGGACGGAAGCGTGGCCCCGGTGGTCATCCGGCGGCTCCCGGGCCGGTGCTGCGGGCCGTGCTCGCGGCCCCGGCGGCGCTGCTCGCCAGTGCGGGCCTGGTGCGTTCCAGGTCGGTGTCGAGCGCGGCGAGCCGGAGGTACGTTCCTTCGGCCGCGGACCGGCCGCCGTATGTGACGTCGTCGAAGTCCCGGGCGGCGGCGCGCAGTCGGTCCGCGTGGGCGGGGAGCACCGAGCCGGCTTCGGAGGCCGCCTCGTCGGCGGTTCGGCCGGGGCGTGCGTCGAGCAGGGCGCGTTCCTCCAGGGAGCGGACGACAGCGCGCATGCGTTCCTGGACGGCCTGGTTCCAGTGGCCCTGGGCGGCCTGCGCCTCGGCGGTGGCGCGGTGTTCGGCGGCGCTGCGGGGGCGGTCGTCGAACAGCACGGTGGATGAGGTGGGGGCACGGTGCGGGCTCCCGAGGCGCCACCACAGGGCTCCCAGGAGGGCCAGTACGGCCAGGACGATGACGACGAGGCCGAGTACGCCGCCCGGGGTGGCTGCCGAGGCGGCGCCGAATACCTTGTCGAGCCACTCCCAGAAGGCGTTCATGGCGCGCTCGTACCAACTGGGGTCGTTCTCGTGGTACATGCCCTTGGACAGCTCGCGCCGGGCCGCCTCCCGCGCGGGGTCGCGCGGGAGGGTGAGAGGCGGCTCGTCCGCCGAGCGCCACGACATCGGTACGGCTGTCAGTGCTCCCCCCGACAGTCTCACCCCATCAGCTCCCCGGAGTGGCGCCCGGGGCGTCGCCGTAGCCCTGGAGACCGGCGGCGCGGCCCAGTTCGAGGTCGAGAGCCTCGCGGCGGATGCGCTGGTCGATGTAGAGGAGCACGGTGACGCCCGCGCTGATCGGGAAGGTGAGCGTGGATCCGATCACCGCGCCGACGCCGCTGATGACGAGGTAGGTCCAGCCGAGTGTGGTGCCGCCGGTGGCGAGGAGGCCGGAGATGCCGTCCCCGTCCAGGGCCGCGCCCGCGAAGGAGAAGGGGATCACGACGATCGACGCGACGACGTAGGCGATGATCGCGGCGAGCAGTTGGATGCCGAGGACCCGCCACCAGGAGCCGCGCACCAGCTTGACGGAGCGGCCCAGCGACTTCCTGACGCCTTGCTTCTCCAGCATCAGGGCGGGCGAGGCCAGCGAGAAGCGGATCATCAGCCACACGGTGAGGACGAAGGCGCCGAGTCCGCCGAAGAGGGCGAGGAGTACGCCCCCGCCGGTCGAGCCTCCGGCGGCGAGGAGGATGCCGGGCACGACGCCCACGGTCATGATCAGGCCGGCGATCAGGAGCAGCAGGATGGTCAGGCCACCCAGCCTGAGGAGCTGCGGGCGGGCGTCCCGCCAGGCTTCGACGGTGGTCACCGACTTGCCGAGGACGGCACGGCTGGTCACGGTCGTGAGCAGGGCCGTCGCGATGATGGTGCCCAGCAGGGAGATCACCATGACGACGGAGGTGCTCAGCAGGGTGTCGCCCAGGGCGCGGCTCAGTTCGCCGGGGGTGGCGGTGGGGTCACTGAGGGCGTCCGTGCTCGCGGCGTCGTTGAGGACGAGGCCCTGGAGCAGGATCACCCCGATCTGGGTGAGGACCGCGACGGCCAGGGAGATGCCGAGGACCGTGCGCCAGTGCGTGCGCATGGTGGAGACCGCGCCGTCGAGGATCTCGCCGATGCCGAGCGGGCGCAGCGGGATCACACCGGGCTTGGCCGCGGGTGGGGGGCCTCCCCAGCCGCCGCCCCAGCCGGGAGTGCCGGGGCCGGGGGCGCCGTAGCG
>NZ_LRTR01000337.1 GCF_001550375.1 Streptomyces europaeiscabiei
TGCGTGGCCGCCCCAGCCCGGGACGGGCGGTGGCGGTGGCGGGGTCTGGCCGGGGGCTTGCGGGGTCGGAGCGGACCACTGGGCGGGCGGCGGCTGCTCCTTGGACCACTTGGACGGTGCCTGCGCCTGGTCCGGGCCGCTCTGGTCGGTCGGCTGCGCCCGGTCGGCGCCGGTGCGGTCCACCGGCTCCGCGGAGCCCTGCTGGTCCGGCTCCTGGCCGCCCGAGGGGGCGGATCCGGGCGAGGCCCAGCCCGGAGTGTCCTTCATCGTCGCTCCTTCACGGTGCCCGTCCGCGGGTCGCGGCGCCAGGTTGGCGCCCATCGTGCCACGCGGTGTCCTGGAAGTGACCGGGGGCCGTATGTGCTGCGTACCTTCAATTGTCCGACGGATACGGGGCAGACTGACCGCATGGCTGATCAGTACGCGCGATCCGGCGACGACATCCGGCCGACCGGGATACCCGTGATCCGATGGGACGAGCCCCCCGAAGGCCCCGTCCTGGTCCTTCTCGACCAGACGAGACTGCCGGCAGAGGAGGTCGAGCTGGTGTGCACGGACGCGCCCGCGCTGGTGGAGGCGATCCGTTCGCTCGCCGTGCGCGGGGCGCCACTGCTGGGGATCGCCGGGGCGTACGGCGTCGCACTCGCCGCAGCGCGCGGGTTCGACGTGGAGGACGCCGCCGAGGCGCTCGAGGGTGCCCGGCCCACCGCGGTGAACCTCGGGGTCGG
>NZ_LRTR01000338.1 GCF_001550375.1 Streptomyces europaeiscabiei
CGGCGCTCACCGCGGCGCGGGCGCTGCACCGGGAGGACGCCGAGGCCAGCTCCCGCATGGCCGCGCACGGGCTGGCACTGCTGGACGAGCTGCTGCCGGGCGGCGGGCACCGGGTGCTCACGCACTGCAACACCGGGGCACTGGTGTCGGGTGGTGAGGGCACGGCGTTCGCGGTCGCCCTCGCGGCGCACCGGTCGGGGCGGCTGCGGCGGCTGTGGGTGGACGAGACGCGGCCGCTGCTGCAGGGTGCCCGGCTGACCGCTTATGAGGCGGCGCGCAGCGGAATGGCGTACACCTTGCTCACGGACAATGCCGCGGGCTCGTTGTTCGCGGCCGGGGAGGTGGACGCGGTGCTGGTGGGTGCCGACCGGATCGCTGCCGACGGTTCGGTGGCGAACAAGGTGGGGACCTACCCGCTCGCGGTGCTTGCGCGGTATCACCATGTGCCATTCATTGTGGTGGCACCGGTGACGACAGTGGATCCGGACACCCCCGACGGGGCGTCCATCGAGGTGGAACAGCGCGCGGGGCATGAGGTGACCGAGATCACGGCACCTCAGGCACCCGTGGCGGGAGCAGAGGCGGGAGGCGGGATCGCGGTGGCACCCCTGGGGACCCAGGCGTACAACCCGGCGTTCGACGTGACGCCGCCCGAGTTGGTGACGGCGATCGTCACCGAGGAGGGGGCTGTGTCGCCCGTGACCGCTGATGCGCTTGCCGAGCTGTGTGACAGGTCACGCCAGGTAACGATTTAGTTAATGGGATGATGGCATTCATGAAGGGACGAGTCCTTGTCGTCGACGACGACACCGCACTGGCCGAGATGCTCGGCATTGTGTTGCGTGGTGAAGGTTTTGAGCCGTCTTTCGTAGCCGACGGCGACAAGGCGCTGGCCGCGTTCCGTGAGGCCAAACCGGATCTGGTGCTGCTGGATCTGATGCTGCCGGGCCGCGACGGGATCGAGGTGTGCCGTCTGATCAGGGCGGAGTCCGGGGTGCCGATCGTGATGCTCACGGCCAAGAGCGACACCGTCGATGTGGTGGTCGGCCTGGAGTCGGGCGCGGACGACTACATCGTGAAGCCGTTCAAGCCGAAGGAGCTGGTGGCCCGGATCCGGGCGCGTCTGAGGAGGTCGGAGGAGCCGGCGCCGGAACAGCTCGCCATAGGTGACCTGGTCATCGATGTGGCCGGGCACTCGGTGAAGCGTGAGGGGCAGTCGATCGCGCTGACGCCGCTGGAGTTCGATCTGCTGGTCGCGCTGGCGCGGAAGCCGTGGCAGGTGTTCACTCGGGAGGTCCTGCTGGAGCAGGTCTGGGGGTACCGCCATGCGGCGGACACCCGTCTGGTGAATGTTCATGTGCAGCGGCTGCGCTCCAAGGTCGAGAAGGACCCGGAGCGGCCGGAGATCGTGGTGACCGTCCGTGGTGTCGGATACAAGGCAGGACCCAGCTGACATGTCCGGTGACAGTGCCGCTTCGGCGCCCGGCCAGCCGGGGACCCGCGCGGGGCGGCCTGTCGGCCGGAATTCGTCGGGTTCCCGCTGGGGGCGTCTCCTCGGGGACGGGTTGCTGCAGGGCGGAGTCCAGGGCAGCCCGGTCCTGAGGCTGTTCATGCGCTGGGTGCGCCGCCCGTTGCTGCCCGTGATGCGGCTGTGGCGGCGCAACATCCAGCTCAGGATCGTCGTGACGACCCTGCTGATGTCGCTCAGCGTCGTGCTGCTGCTCGGCTTCGTCGTCATCGGGCAGGTCCGTAACGGCCTGCTGGACGCCAAGGTCAAGGCCTCACAGAGCCAGGCGACCGGTGGTTTCACGGTCGCCGAGCAGAAGGCCGACAACGAGGCGAGTGCGGTCGGGAACGACAACACGGAGCCGGACGGCGACCGGGTGCAGAACGTCGTCGAGTGGATGACCAACCTCGCCAATTCGCTCTCCAGCGGTGGCCAGGGTGCGTTCGACGTCGTGACGCTCAGCCCCGCCTCCGCCGACGGCGACACCGGAGGTCTCGGACCGCG
This sequence comes from Streptomyces europaeiscabiei, assembly GCF_001550375.1. Classification (GTDB taxonomy): domain Bacteria; phylum Actinomycetota; class Actinomycetes; order Streptomycetales; family Streptomycetaceae; genus Streptomyces; species Streptomyces europaeiscabiei. The sequence goes on from NZ_LRTR01000338.1 coordinate 2,012, forward strand.
TGTCTCCGGAGGCGTGAATTGGGACCTCAGCGTGCCCGTGGAACTGCGCGAGCGGGTCGACGACGGCACGGGTGCGGTCCAGAGCTACACGCGGATCCACTACGACAACGGTCAGGAGTCCCAGCCAGGGCTGATCATCGGCAAGCAGGTCAGTGACCCCAACAGCAAGCCCTACCAGCTGTACTACCTCTTCCCGCTCACCCAGGAGGAGAAGTCCCTGAGCCTGGTCAAGGGGACGCTGGCGACGGCCGGGCTGTTCGTCGTCGTACTGCTCGGGGCCATCGCGTGGCTCGTGGTGCGGCAGGTCGTCACGCCTGTGCGGATGGCGGCCGGGATCGCCGAGCGGCTGTCCGCCGGGCGGCTGCAGGAACGGATGAAGGTCAGTGGCGAGGACGACATCGCGCGGCTCGGCGAGGCCTTCAACAAGATGGCGCAGAATTTGCAGCTGAAGATCCAGCAGCTGGAGGACCTGTCGCGGATGCAGCGGCGGTTCGTCTCCGACGTGTCGCACGAGCTGCGTACGCCGCTGACGACGGTACGGATGGCGGCGGACGTCATCCATGACGCGCGCGTGGACTTCGACCCGGTGACCGCGCGGTCGGCCGAGCTGCTCGCCGACCAGTTGGACCGGTTCGAGTCGCTGCTCGCGGACCTGCTGGAGATCAGCCGGTTCGACGCGGGTGCGGCGGCCCTGGAGGCCGAGCCGATAGACCTCCGCGCGGTCGTGCGGAAGGTCGTCAGCGGGGCCGAGCCGCTGGCCGAGCGCAAGGCGACGCGGATACGGGTGCTGGGGGACCGGCAGCCCGTCGTGGCGGAGGCCGACGCCCGGCGCGTGGAGCGGGTCCTGCGCAACCTCGTGGTCAACGCCGTGGAGCACGGCGAGGGCAAGGACGTCGTGGTCAAGCTCGCGGCGGCGGGCGGCGCGGTCGCCGTCGCGGTGCGGGACTACGGCGTGGGGCTCAAGCCGGGGGAGGCGACGCGGGTGTTCAGCCGTTTCTGGCGGGCGGACCCGGCACGGGCGCGTACCACCGGTGGTACAGGACTGGGGCTGTCCATCGCCCTGGAGGACGCCCGGCTGCACGGCGGCTGGCTGCAGGCGTGGGGCGAGCCGGGCGGCGGTTCGCAGTTCCGGCTCACCCTGCCGAGGACGGCCGACGAGCCGCTGCGCGGGTCCCCGATACCCCTGGAACCGAAGGACTCCCGGCGCAATCGTGGACTCAACGACGCCGGTCTGCCGCTCGGCGGCAGCGGCAAGCTCGCCACGGTGCCGGTCCAGGCCGGTGAGCACGGGGCCGCGAGGGCGGCCATAAGGCCCCGGCCGGGCGCCGGACAGGCTC
>NZ_LRTR01000339.1 GCF_001550375.1 Streptomyces europaeiscabiei
GTGCCCCGGTCCGCCACTCCGTCCGCGACACCGCCCCCGGCGCAGCCCGCGCTGCGGCCCGACGACCGTGAGGGACAGGCCGAGGAGAGGCCGGCGGAGAGCGATTCGGAGCGGCAGCACGAGCAGGGGGAGGCATTCCGTGGGCGCTGACCGCGCGAAACGCGGCCGTAGGCGTCCGGTGCGGGCGACTGCGCGTATCGGGTCTCTCGGCATCAGTGCCGTCCTGCTGGTGGGGTGTGCCTCGATGCCGGACAGCGGTGACATGCGCGACGTCGAGTCCACCCCGAGGCAGGACTCGAAGGTGCGGGTCTTCGCGTTGCCACCCGCCGACGACGCCGAGCCGCAGGAGATCGTGCAGGGCTTCCTGGAGGCCCTGACCAGCGACGACCTGGAGTACGAGACCGCACGCAAGTACCTGACCGGCAAGGCGCTCAAGGAATGGGATCCGGGCGAGTCGACCACGGTCCTCGCCGAGGCGCCCACCCCCTACACCCCGGTCACGGGGGAGGGACCCGACACCGACGAGTACCGGTACGAGCTGTCCGGCAAGAACGTCGCCCGGGTCGATGGGCAGCACGCGTACAGGCCCACCAGCGGCGAGTACCGCAAGACCGTGCACCTCACGCGCGTGAAGGACACCAAGCAGTGGCGCATCGACCAGCTGCCGCCGGGGGTGGTGCTCGGCAGGTCGGACTTCGAGCGCAACTACAAGTCCATCAACAAGTACTACTTCACCTCCGCCGCGCAGTCGGGTGAGCCGGGGACAGTCGCCGACCCGGTCTATGTACGCAGCCAGGTCGACCCGGTGACCCAGGTGGTCCGGGACCTGCTGAAGGGCCCCACCAGATGGCTCAACCCGGTCGCGAGGACGAGTTTCCCCTCCGGTACGGCCCTGAAGAAGGGCACCCGGGCGCTGACGCCGGACGATCAGAACAGGCTGGTCGTGCCGCTGAACAAGAAGGCCGACCGCGTCTCGGAGAGCCGATGCGAGGAGATGGCCGCCCAACTCCTCTTCACCCTTCAGGACTACATGCCCACGGGCGTGGACGAGGTGGAGCTGCAGGGGTCGACCGGTGCCCAGTTGTGCGTGTTCCGCGAGGGACAGACCGGCGTCGTCGCCGCGCACGGCTTCGGCAAGAGCGCGGCCTACGAGTACTTCATCGACGGCGACCACAAGCTCGTACGGCTGTCCGAGCGGGACTCGTTGACCACGCCGGCGGCCGTTCCCGGGGCACTCGGTGAGGGAGAGAAGCAACTGCGGTCCGCCGCCGTGTCGCGTGGTGAGGACCGGGCGGCCGGTGTGTCGGCCGACGGGAGCGATCTGTACGTGACGCCGCTGACAGCGGGTGGCACGCTCGGCGACCCGGTGCTGCACAGCAGCGGCGCCACCGCGAAGGACCGGCTGACGACGCCAAGTTGGGACGGGCGGGGCGATCTGTGGGTGGCCGACCGGGACCCCAAGAATGCCCGGCTGCTGGTTCTGGCGGACGGCATGGGTGAGCCGCTGGAGGTCAGGACGCCCAACCTCGACGGGCGTATCGAGGCGGTGCGGGTGGCCGCCGACGGTGTGCGGGTCGCGCTGATCCTGGAGAGCAAGGGCAAGCGGGCGCTGTACATCGGGCGCATCGAGCGGGACGCCGACGCGGAGAGCACCACCGTCTCGATCGTCGAACTGCGGTCCGTGACACAGGACCTGGAGGACGTCACCGCCATGTCGTGGGCCGGCGACAGCCAACTCGTGGTCGTGGGGCGCGAACCCGGCGGCGTGCAGCAGATGCGGTACGTCCGCGTCGACGGCTCCCCGACGCCGGGTTCCGGGCCCTCCGCGCTCACCGGCGTGGAGGAGATCGCAGCGTCCGAGGACGAGAGCCAGCCGTTGGTCGCACACTCGGCCGACGGGATCGTCCGGCTGTCCCCGGGGGCGCAGTGGCAGACGGTGGTCAAGGAAGGGTTGGCGCCGGTCTATCCGGGGTGAGGGCCGGGGCGGGTGGCGCGTTCGGTGCGTTCGGTGCGTTCGGGGCGTGAGGTGAACGGGCTGCACCTCACCTGGTGGGTGAGGTGCGGCCTGGGGTTGCGGTGTGTCCGATGACGTGTCCGGTGACGCTGAGGGCTCTGCGGGGGGTGAGCCGCAGGCGGGTCACCGTGTCCCTCGGATGTGTGGGGCTGTGGGGCTGTGGGCTTTGTGGGCTCCGGCGCAGGGGTGGGCTTGGAGTGGCGAGGGGTTTGGGCGTCCAGGCCGGGGGTTCTGTTCGGTCATCTTGTGAGGGGGCTCGGTCTTTTTCGAGCACTCGTCATTCGTGTGGGTGAGAAGCCCTCTGTGGTTGCGGTGAGTTGTCCACAGGCGGTTGTCCACAGGGGTGGCAGGGTTTCGCATGCGTTGGCACAGTGTGGGCATGCGGAGGTGGTGGCGGGACCTCACGGATCTGGTGCTGCCGGCCGAGTGCGGAGGCTGCGGGAGGCCTCGCGCGGTGCTCTGCCCGGAGTGCCGCGCGGCTCTGACCGGGGCCGTGCCGTGCCGGGTGCGGCCGGTGCCGGAGCCGTCGGGGTTGCCCGTGGTGCACGCTGCGGCACCGTACGAGGACGCGGTGCGGGCCACGCTGATCGCGCACAAGGAACGGGGTGCGCTGGCGCTCGCCGGACCGCTCGGCACGGCCTTGGCAGGGGCCGTACGGGCGGGTGGTGACGGGCCGGTGCTGCTGGTTCCGGTGCCGCCCGCGCGGCGGGCATACCC
>NZ_LRTR01000034.1 GCF_001550375.1 Streptomyces europaeiscabiei
TCACCGCCCGGCGAGGAGACATCGGCGGCCGGTGCTCTGTGCTCACCGCCCGGCGACGTGGCATCGGGGGCCGGCGGGGTGCCCTCGCCGGTCCAGCGGGCGTCGGCGAGCATCCGCCGGAAAGCCGCGTCGACGCGTTCGCGGATGCCGTCGGGGGCCGACGGCACGGCGTACAGCAGGTCGCCGGTCCCGTACGGGCTCAGCCAGGCCGTCCAGGAGGCCCGTGGCTGGCAGTGCACCCACCAGAACGCCCAGTGTCCGGCGCCGGGCCGGACCGTGTAGTGCTGCGGCACCCCCGGGCCGAGGACCACCAGGTCACCCGGGGCCGCCGACGTCTCCGAGGCGCCCTGCCGCAGCAGTCCCCCGCCGCCCGTGGTCCAGGTGAACAGCCAGCTGTCCGCGCCGCGCGGCCGGTTCACGGCGTAGGGCGGCAGTTGGTCGAAGCGCCCGATGATCACCTGGCCGGGCGGCGGCGACGGGTCCGCGGGCCCAGCAGTTCCAGGCAGGTCGTCAGCACGCACAGGCATCCTCCCGAAAGACCGTCGGACCTAGCGTGGGGCACGGTAGACGACGGAGAGAAGGGATGCGCGGATGACAGCCACAGGCAAGGTCGAGTTCGAGGAGAACGGCTATCTGGTGGCACGGGGGCTGTTCCGGCCCGCCGAGATCGAGGAGCTGTGCGATCGGTTCACGGCCCTGCGGGAGGGCGGCCCGATCCCCGGGCACTTCCAGCCCCGCCCGCCCTCGGCGGACGGGCCGGCCGACCCGCTGCACGTCCACCCCCGGGTGATGCACCCGCACCGCATCGACGAACTGTCGCTGCGGGTGCTCCTCGACGCGCGGCTGCGGGACATCCTCGAAGGGCTTCTGGGTGAGGAGGTCCTGGCCGCGCAGAGCATGTTCTACTTCAAGCCGCCGGGCGCCCGGGGGCAGGCGCTGCACCAGGACAACTTCTATCTGCGGGTCGAACCGGGCACCTGTGTGGCGGCGTGGATCGCCTGCGACGTGATCGACCGCGACAACGGCGGTCTGGAGGTCGTGCCGGGGACGCACCGCATGGACCTGTTCTGCCCGGAGGAGGCGGATGCGGAGGTGTCCTTCGTCCGCGAGTACGTCCCGCCGCCGCCCGGCCTGGACCCCGTGCCCGTCGACATGGCCCCGGGCGATGTCCTCTTCTTCAACGGCAGCCTCGTGCACGGCTCCCAGCCCAACCGCACCACCGACCGCTTCCGGCGATCCTTCATCGGCCACTACGTGAGCCGCTCCACCGAACGCATCGGCCGCTACTACGACGTGCTGACGATGAGCGGCGCCCCCGTGCCGCTGGCGGAGAGCGAGGGGGCGGGCCCCTGCGGCACGGAGTTCGAGCCGATGGGCGCCCACTGACCCGGGCCCCGGTGCCGGCTCAGCCCAGTTCGAGCAGTCCCCGCCGGACGGCCTCGGACACCGTGCTCGCACGGTTCTCGGTGCCGAGCTTGCGGTAGACGCGGACCAGGTGCGTCTTGATCGTGGCCTCGGTGAGATGGAGGGAGGCGGCGATGGCGCGGTTGCTGTGGCCCAGCGCCAGCAGCCGTACGACCTCGATCTCCCGGCCGCTGAGAACGGTCCCCGGATCAGCCAGGTGACCGGCGAGGTGTCCGGCGGCCTCCGGGGCGAGCCCCATCCCGCCGGCCGCCGCGGCGCGCACGGCCCGGAACAGTTCCTCGGGCGGGCCGGCCTTGAGGATGTAGCCGCGGGCCCCGGCCTCCATCGCCCGTACGACATCGCCCTGGGTACCGGAGCTGGTGAGGACGACGACCCGGCTGCCAGGGACCTCGGCGGTGATCCGCCGGGTCGCGTCGAGGCCGTTGACCCGGGTGCCCGGGGCCGTGTCGTCGGTCAGCCGGAGATCCATGAGCACGACGTCCGGGCCGAGCCGTGCGGTGAGCCGGACGGCCTCGTCGCCGTCACCGGTCTCGCCCACGACGTCGAAACCGGGTTCGCCGGTGAGGAGGGCACGAAGCCCGGCCCGTACGACGACGTGGTCGTCCACGATCAGGACGCGCAGCGGGGTGTCGTTCGGGTCGTTCACCGGTTGCCCGCCGGGCCCGCCAGGGCGAGGGCGCCCACGGGGAGGCTGGCGCGGGCCAGGGTCC
>NZ_LRTR01000340.1 GCF_001550375.1 Streptomyces europaeiscabiei
CGCGGCGGATCGCGCTCGCGGCCGCCGGGGAACTGCGGCGTACCGGGACGTCGGCCCGGGTGGCCGGGGTACTGCGGCAGCGGCGGGCCGTGGCCGACCAGTCGGGGCTGGACTCCCGGCAGCGGCTGGACAACCTCGCGGGTGCCCTGGAGGTGCCCGCCGGGGGTACCCGGCTGCTGGACGGCGGGGTGGTCGTGCTGGTGGACGACCTGATGACGACGGGTGCCTCGCTCGCGGAGGCGGCGCGGGCGGTGCGGGCGGCCCGGGACGCGTGGGCGGCCGAGCCGAGGCGGTCCGCTGCGGAACGAAGGGAAAGGGAGGCGGTGCGAACACGAGGGGTGACGGGAATGGCGGGCGCGGACAGCGCCGGAGACGGTATCAGCGCGGCGGTGGTCGCCGCGCCACCGGACTCTTTCCAAATAAACCGGAACTGACAGAGAACTTGCGTCGTTGCAGGCAGTGAAAGGGCCAATTCACCTGAACGGAGGTACGGCCCGGTAGAGGGTGACGACATCCGTCCGAGCGAGATATGTTCGGATGTGAGGGAATGGCCCCGGCCGTTCACCACATATCCGAATGCTGCGCTGCGGCTTTTCCGAATCACCCCGCGCTGGTGGGTGGAGATCTTGTCCACGGGGGAGGAGGAGGTGGAAGTCACCGAGTCCGCGGTTCCGGGAGCCACCGGAACCTGGTGCACAAGGGAGATGCTCCGCCAGTGGAGCGGAGCGATCCGGGAACGGAGTTCTGCGTGGACATCGTCGTCAAGGGCCGCAAGACCGAGGTGCCCGAGCGGTTCCGCAAGCACGTGGCCGAGAAGCTGAAGCTGGAGAGGATCCAGAAGCTCGACGGCAAGGTGATCAGCCTCGACGTCGAGGTGTCCAAGGAGCCCAACCCCCGACAGGCCGACCGCAGTGACCGGGTGGAGATCACGCTCCACTCCCGCGGGCCGGTGATCCGGGCCGAGGCAGCGGCAAGCGATCCGTATGCGGCGCTCGACCTGGCGGCGGACAAGCTGGAAGCCCGGCTGCGCAAGCAGCACGACAAGCGTTACACGCGCCGAGGCGCGCGCAGGCTCACTGCGGCGGAGGTCGCGGACCACGTCCCCGGCGTGGCGACCCTCAACGGCAACGGATACGTCGCCGACGAGGACAAGCCGGAAGACGTGCCCACGAAGAAGATCGGCTCGCTGGAGGTCAAGGGCGAAGGCCCCCTCATCGTCCGCGAGAAGACCCACGTGGCCTCCCCGATGACCCTCGACCAGGCTCTGTACGAGATGGAGCTGGTCGGGCACGACTTCTACCTCTTCGTCGACTCCGAGACAAAGGAACCCAGTGTCGTCTACCGGCGGCACGCCTACGACTACGGCGTCATCCACCTCAGCACGGACCCGATGGTCGCCCGGGCGCATTCGGACGCCGCGGGCGGCGCACTCGGTGGCTGAGCGTGCCGGGTGACAGCTGAGCCGGTGCCCCTGGAGCGCTCGTGCGCCCCCAGGGGCACCGGTGTGCGACCCCTTGTGGCCCGCTCTGTCACCGCAGCGTGGGCCGGGCATGGAATCATGGCCGAACCGGCCCCAACCGGGGGGTCGTTGCCTTGGGTTGGCGATGGCACAGAAACACGGGCCACGGCCTTCAGGGGGAGGAACGATGGCGGACAGCAGTTTCGGACCGATGCGTGACGAGGATGCCGACGACGGCTCCGTCGATATGGGCTCCGCCGCGGGCTCCTCACGCAAGGAGCCGATCCGGGTCCTCGTCGTGGACGACCACGCGCTTTTCCGCCGCGGCCTGGAGATCGTGCTCGCCGCCGAGGAGGACATCCAGGTCGTAGGCGAGGCCGGAGACGGGGCGGAGGCGGTCGACAAGGCCGCGGATCTGCTGCCCGACATCGTGCTGATGGACGTACGGATGCCCAAGCGCGGCGGTATCGAGGCGTGCACCTCCATCAAGGAGGTGGCCCCCAGCGCGAAGATCATCATGCTGACGATCAGCGACGAGGAGGCCGACCTCTACGACGCGATCAAGGCGGGGGCGACCGGATATCTCCTCAAGGAGATCTCCACGGACGAGGTGGCCACGGCCATTCGCGCGGTCGCCGACGGGCAGTCGCAGATCAGCCCCTCGATGGCGTCGAAGTTGCTCACCGAGTTCAAGTCAATGATTCAGCGGACCGACGAGCGGCGCCTCGTGCCGGCGCCGCGGCTGACGGACCGGGAACTGGAAGTGCTCAAGCTCGTGGCGACCGGGATGAACAACCGGGACATCGCCAAGGAGCTGTTCATTTCCGAGAACACCGTGAAGAACCATGTGCGCAACATCCTGGAGAAGCTGCAGCTGCACTCCAGGATGGAGGCTGTCGTGTACGCGATGCGGGAGAAGATCCTCGAGATCCGCTAGGCCACGACACCCCGGGCTCACGTCAGGGCGCGTACCAGAGGCTCCCGCAGTTCCGGGGCGTCCACTCGCTCCACGCGTACGTCCGTGCAGTCCACCCAGGTCGCCGCCTCCAGGAGAGCCTGGACCACGGCCGGGATCGCCTTGGGGCCGTCGAGGGTGACCTGCTTGGCGACCAGGGTACGGCCGTCGCGGGCGGGGTCGACGCGGCCGACGAGCCGGCCGCCGGACAGGACCGGCATCGCGAAGTAGCCGTGGACGCGCTTCTGCTTGGGGACGTAGGCCTCCAGGCGGTGGGTGAAGCCGAAGATCCGCTCCGTGCGGGCCCGTTCCCAGATCAGGGAGTCGAACGGGGACAGCAGCGTGGTGCGGTGGCGGCCACGCGGGGGTGTGGCCAGGGCCGTCGGGTCGGCCCAGGCGGGCTTGGCCCAGCCCTCCACCGTCACCGGGACCAGGCCCGAGTCGGCGACCACCGCGTCGAACTGCTCGCCCTTGAGACGGTGGTAGTCGGCGATGTCCGCGCGGGTGCCGACGCCGAGCGCCTCGCCGGCCAGGCGGACCAGGCGGCGCACGCACTCCGTGTCGTCCAGTTCGTCGTGCAGCAGGGCGTCCGGGACGGCGCGCTCCGCGAGGTCGTACACCCGCTTCCAGCCGCGGCGCTCCACGCAGACCACCTCGCCGTACATCAGGGCGCGCTCGACGGCGACCTTCTCGCCGGACCAGTCCCACCATTCGCTGGTGCGTTTCGCGCCGCCCAGCTCCGTGGCCGTGAGGGGGCCCTCGGTGCGGAGCTGTTTGATGACGCGGTCGTAGGCGTCGTCCGGGAGTTGGTGGTTCCAGTGGGGGCGGGCTCGGTAGGCGCGGCGGCGGAAGGCGAAGTGGGGCCATTCCTCGATGGGGAGGATGCAGGCGGCGTGCGACCAGTACTCGAAGGCGTGGGGTCGTGCCGAAGGCGCGCCGGCGGGTGTGGTCGTCCAGTAGGCGTTGTCGACCGTGGTGCGGCCCACGGCGCCCAGGCGGGCGTACGGGATGAGTTCGTGGGAGCGGGCCAGGACCGAGATGGTGTCGAGTTGGACCGCGCCCAGGTGCCGCAGGACGCCGCGGACGCCGGATCTGCGGTCCGGGGCGCCGAGGAAGCCCTGTGCCCGTAGGGCGATGCGGCGGGCCTCGTCTGCGGTGAGTTCTGTGGTGGGGCGCGGGAGGGAGGTCATGCTCCGCAGGGTAGGGGAGGGGACTGACAGTGGGGGGTGAGCTGGGGAAACGGGGTCTTGAGCGGGGGTTCTCGGGTGCTCGGTGGTGGTGCCGGGCGGGGGTGGGTGCGCAGCTCGGCGCTTACGAGGCGCCGCTGCGCCCACCCTCCCCCACTCTCGGCTTCGCTCGAGCGGGAGGTGCCCCCATCGCCCCAGCGGCACGACTGCCCGCAGTTGGGGACGGCTGTCAGGATCGTGCCGGCACGTACGGCGCCGGTGAGGGCAGGCCCAGGTCCGAGGGGAGCAAGGAGGCCATCCAGCAGTCGCGGCGGACTCCGTTGTTGCTGAGGGCGGCTCGGAGGGTGCCTTCGAGGGTGAAGCCGGTGTGCTCGGCGACCGAGCGGGAGGCGGTGTTGCCCACTTCGGCGCGCCATTCGAGGCGGTCGAGGGCGAGGGTGGTGAAGGACCAGTGGGCGGCGGCGCGGGTGGCCTCGATGATGTAGCCGTTGCGGCGGTGCTCCTTGGTGGCCCAGAAGCCGATCTCGCCGGTGCCGGGGGAGCGCATGGTGATGCCGAGCATCCCCGCCAGCTCCCCGGCGGGGAGGAAGAGACCGAAGGTGAACATCGAGGCGGTGGCCCAGCCTTCGGGAACGGCCTGCTCGACGAATCCCACCGCGTGCTCGCGCAGGTACGGCGAGGGAATCGTGGTCCAGCGCTGGATGTCCGGGTCCTGCGCAGCCGCGTACACCGTGTCGGTGTCGCGCCGGTCCACGGTGCGCAGCAGCAGGCGCTCGGTGGTCAGGGTGACGGGTTCCATCGGGCGATTCTGCTCGGTGCGGCGGAAGGGCGCCATCCCATTCGAGGCCGTTCTGTGGACGGTGAGGGGGCGCGGTGCGTGAAGCGGTCACAAATCGCGCATTTCGTGGGTGGAACGCGGCACCATCCGCTACGCCTGCCCGTTGTCCTGGTAGCTGTCACTGCCAGACCTCCCGGCACGGCGGGGTCCTCGCTTACGATGGCCGTTGCTCAAGCTGTGATTCAACTCTGCCAACTGTCATTGAACCGACCCTCCCCAGGCCCGACCGGCAAGGAGACAAACCCCCGTGTCCGTCCTCTCGAAGATCATGCGTGCAGGCGAAGGCAAAATCCTGCGCAAGCTGCACCGCATCGCGGACCAGGTCAACTCCATCGAAGAGGACTTCGTCGACCTCTCCGACGCCGAGCTGCGGGCCCTCACCGAGGAGTACAAGCAGCGGTACGCCGACGGTGAGACCCTCGACGACCTGCTTCCCGAGGCGTTCGCCACCGTGCGCGAGGGCGCCAAGCGCGCACTCGGCCAGCGCCACTACGACGTGCAGATGATGGGCGGCGCCGCCCTGCACCTCGGCTACGTCGCCGAGATGAAGACCGGTGAGGGCAAGACCCTCGTCGGCACGCTGCCCGCCTATCTGAACGCGCTGTCCGGCAAGGGTGTCCACCTGATCACGGTCAACGACTACCTGGCCGAGCGCGACTCCGAGATGATGGGCCGCGTCCACAAGTTCCTGGGCCTGAGCGTCGGCTGCATCCTCGCCAACATGACGCCGGCCCAGCGCCGTGAGCAGTACGCGTGCGACGTCACGTACGGCACGAACAACGAGTTCGGCTTCGACTATCTCCGCGACAACATGGCGTGGTCCAAGGACGAGCTCGTCCAGCGCGGCCACAACTTCGCGATCGTCGACGAGGTCGACTCCATCCTCGTCGACGAGGCCCGGACGCCGCTGATCATCTCCGGCCCGGCCGACCAGGCCACCAAGTGGTACGGCGACTTCGCCAAGCTGGTCACCCGCCTGAAGAAGGGCGAGCCCGGCCAGCCGCTCAAGGGCATCGAGGAGACCGGCGACTACGAGGTCGACGAGAAGAAGCGCACGGTCGCCATCCACGAGTCCGGCGTCTCCAAGGTCGAGGACTGGCTGGGCATCGACAACCTCTACGAGTCGGTGAACACGCCTCTGGTGGGCTACCTGAACAACGCCATCAAGGCCAAGGAGCTCTTCAAGAAGGACAAGGACTACGTCGTCATGGACGGCGAAGTCATGATCGTCGACGAGCACACCGGCCGTATCCTCGCCGGCCGCCGGTACAACGAGGGCATGCACCAGGCGATCGAGGCGAAGGAAGGGGTGGACATCAAGGACGAGAACCAGACGCTCGCCACGATCACCCTGCAGAACTTCTTCCGCCTCTACAAGCGCCACGACCACAACGGCAAGGAACGGCCCGGCCTCTGCGGCATGACCGGTACGGCGATGACCGAGGCCGCCGAGTTCCACCAGATCTACAAGCTCGGCGTCGTCCCGATCCCGACCAACCGGCCGATGGTCCGCAAGGACCAGTCCGACCTGATCTACCGCACCGAGGTCGCGAAGTTCGAGGCGGTCGTCGACGACATCGTCGAGAAGCACGAGAAGGGCCAGCCGATCCTCGTCGGTACGACGTCGGTCGAGAAGTCCGAGTACCTGTCCCAGCAGCTGAGCAAGCGCGGCGTCCAGCACGAGGTGCTCAACGCCAAGCAGCACGACCGGGAGGCGACGATCGTCGCCCAGGCCGGCCGCAAGGGCGCCGTGACCGTCGCCACCAACATGGCCGGCCGCGGTACGGACATCAAGCTCGGCGGCAACCCCGACGACCTCGCCGAGGCGGAGCTGCGCCAGCGCGGCCTCGACCCCGAGGAGCACATCGAGGAGTGGGCCCACGCCCTGCCCGAGGCCCTCGCGAAGGCTGAGGAAGCGGTCAAGACGGAGTTCGAGGAGGTCAAGGACCTTGGAGGGCTCTACGTCCTCGGCACCGAGCGGCACGAGTCCCGACGCATCGACAACCAGCTGCGCGGTCGTTCCGGCCGTCAGGGCGACCCCGGCGAGTCCCGCTTCTACCTGTCGCTGGGCGACGACCTGATGAGGCTCTTCAAGGCCCAGATGGTCGAACGCGTGATGTCCATGGCGAACGTGCCGGACGACGTCCCGATCGAGAACAAGATGGTCACCCGAGCGATCGCCTCGGCCCAGTCGCAGGTCGAGCAGCAGAACTTCGAGACCCGGAAGAACGTCCTCAAGTACGACGAGGTCCTCAACCGGCAGCGCGAGGTCATCTACGGCGAGCGTCGCCGCGTCCTGGAGGGCGAGGACCTGCAGGAGCAGATCCAGCACTTCATGGACGACACCATCGACGCGTACATCACCGCCGAGACCGCCGAGGGCTTCGCTGAGGAGTGGGACCTCGACCGGCTGTGGGGCGCCTTCAAGCAGCTCTACCCGGTGAAGGTCACCGTCGACGAGCTGGAGGACGCCGCCGGGGACCGCGCCGGGCTGACCGCCGAGTTCATCGGCGAGTCCATCAAGGACGACATCACCGAGCAGTACCAGGCGCGTGAGTCGCAGCTCGGCTCCGAGATCATGCGTGAGCTGGAGCGCCGGGTCGTTCTCTCCGTGCTGGACCGCAAGTGGCGTGAGCACCTCTACGAGATGGACTACCTCCAGGAGGGCATCGGCCTGCGCGCGATGGCCCAGAAGGACCCGCTGGTCGAGTACCAGCGCGAGGGCTTCGACATGTTCACCGCCATGATGGAGGGCATCAAGGAGGAGTCCGTCGGCTACCTGTTCAACCTTGAGGTCCAGGTCGAGCAGCAGGTCGAGGAGGTCCCGGTCGAGGACACGAAGCCGTCCCTGGACAAGGGCGACGCGGTGCCGGCCCAGGCGAGTGCGTCCCGGCCGGAGATCCGCGCCAAGGGCCTGGAGGCCCCGCAGCGCCGTGACCGCCTCCACTTCTCCGCGCCGACCGTCGACGGGGAGGGCGGCATCGTCGAGGGCGACCTGCCCGAGGACGAGCCCGTCCGCTCCGAGGCCGACGGCCTCACCCGTGCGGAGCGCCGCAAGCAGCAGGGGAAGACCAGCCGCCGCCGTAAGAAGTGAGGTCGCTCCCCCCCCCCCCCGGGGCGAGGGCGTTCCGTGCGGCATGCGGCATGCGGCATGCGTACGTTCCCTGCGGGGTGGGTGTGAGCTGTAGGCCGTGAGGCTTTGAGGGGCCGGGCATCTTCGGGTGCCCGGCCCTTCGCGTTTCTCGGACGGGGGCTGCCGTGGGCCGTTGCTCAGTCGTCGTCGGGGTGGGGGAGCCTCGGGCCGCCGAGTTCCACCGCAGTACAGCGCCAGCGGTGGTCGGGGCCGTGCTCCAGGCGGAAGGCCATGGCGCGGAGGCGGTCGCCGGCGCCGATGCGTGCGAAGACCTCCAGGGCGCCCGGGCCGGCCACGTAGTAGCCGATGTCGCGGACGACGGGGTGGGCGCCGTGTGGGGTGCGCAGGGAGCCGCGTTCGGCCAGCCAGGCCAGTTCGTCGTAGGCCCTTCCAGCGGTGTGGCGCAGCATGCTGTGGACCGGGCGACGGCCGCTCAGTACGGACAGGAGGAGGTCGGCGAAACGGTCGGTGGGCCGAGGGTGGGGGACGGGTCCGGCGAGGGGTGGGTTGGGCGCCGTGCGGGCCGGGGTGCGGCCGGGGCGGCGGGTGTCGTGGCGGACGGGTGGGCGGGTGCCGGGGTTGCGCTTGGTCCTGGTCATGACCTTGTTCATGGAAATCCCCGTTCGTCGGTGAGGCCGCCGGGTACCAGTCGGTAACTTGGCGATGGGGATCTTGTACGAGACCGGAGGGGGTCGTGGCAAGGAAGCGCGGGAGGCTGCCGGGGGCCGCGCGATGTTCACTTATCAGGGTGACGGTGAGGGGGTTCGGGCCCGGCGGGGCGGGGGTGTGCCGGGTGAGGTGGCGGGCCTGGGGTGGACGTGTCCGGAGGGTTGGGCGGGGGCTCGAAAGAGGACGCCCGCACGTATCCTGAAGGCCCTCCGGAGGCTTCGCGGGGACCTCTGCGGCGAACCCGAGACGCATCGCTGGACCGAACCGCTGGACCGAACCGCTGAAACGCTCCGAGGCGCTCCGAGATCACGACTACGAAAGCGGCCTGCCATGCGCGTCTACGTCCCCCTGACCCTTCCCGGGCTCGCCGAGGCGTACAAGACGGGTGAGCTGGGGGAGGGGGCGTTCGTCGCGTACGCCGTCACGCCGGCTCTGCGGGAGTGGTATCTCTCCGACGACATCGAGGAGTTGGAGTACGCGGCGCTGAACCGGGCGGCGCTCGCGTCGTTGCGGCTGGTGGCCGTGGATCCGGGGGCTGCTCGACGGCGGGTCGTCGTGGCCCTGGACGTGGCGGACCGGGACGCGGTGGCCGATCCCGACCGGGGGCTCGATCCGGTGGCGCTCGGAGAGGTGCGGGTGGCCGGACCGGTGTCGTTGGGCAAGGCCGCGGCGGTGCATGTGGACTCGGTGGAGGCCGAGGGGGAGGTGGGGGAGGCCGCGGACGCGCTGGGGGCGGCGGATCAGGGGGATGACGACGCGCAGTTCATCGTGGACGGGGCGGACGATCACGAGTTGCTCTGGTACGCGACGCAGGAGATTCCCAACCTGGTGGGGCTGGGGGACTGAGCGCTCTGGCCGGGGGTTGTGTCGTGGCGCCCCCCGCCGGGGCTGGGGGAGGGCCGTTCTCGCTCACTGGCGCATGCCGGGTGCCGCTGCGCTCACCCGTGGCGCCTCCGGCGGCACGATTGCCCGCAGTCAGGTGCGGCCCGGGTGCCCCCCGGCGGGGCGATGGTCGTGGCGCTTCCCGCTTGGGCTGGGGGAGGGCCGTTCTCGCTCCCTGGCGCATGCCGGGTGCCGCTGCGCTCACCCGTGGCGCCTCCGGCGGCACGATTGCCCGCAGTCGTGTGCGGCCCGGGTGGTGGCTGGGAATGGGTTGTCGGTGGTGAAGGGTACGTTTTGGGTATGGGGATGAACGGAGTCGGGGCGCATATCGTCTGGGACTGGAATGGGACCTTGTTCCATGACAACGAGGCGATCATCGGGGCGACGAACGCGGCGTTCGCGGAGTTGGGGATCGAGCCGATCACGCTGGAGCGGTACCGGGAGCTGTACTGCGTGCCGGTGCCGAAGTTCTATGAGCGGTTGATCGGGCGGCTGCCCACGGATGAGGAGTGGGAGGCCATGGATGTGGTCTTCCACCGGTACTACACGGAGCACCGGGTGGCCTGTGGGCTGACCGCGGGCGTGCCGGAGCTGCTCAGGGACTGGCTTTCGGCGGGGCGCAGTCAGTCGATCCTCAGCATGTATGTGCACGAGGAACTGGTTCCGCTGGTCCGGGGCTTCGGGATCGAACCGCACTTCGTTCGGGTCGACGGGCGGACCGGGCCCTCCGGGGGCAGCAAGGCCGAGCACATGGTGCGGCATCTGCGCCGGCTCGTGGGTGTGGAGCCGAGACGGACCGTCGTGATCGGGGACGCCGCCGATGACGCCGTCGCCGCCCGGCATGTGGGAGCGCAGGCCGTGCTCTACACCGGGGGCTCCCACGGCAGAGCCAGTCTGGAGTGGGTCGGGGTGCCCGTCGTGGACACCCTGGAGGAGGCCGTCGCGGAGGCCGAGCGGCTGGCCGCGTAGCGGTCAGCACCCTTTCACACCCCTGCCCCGCCCCGTTCCGCCCCGCCCCGCCCCGCCCTCTTTGCGTCACCAGGGTGCCGTCGGCGACGGTCGCGGCGTCCCGGAAGGTCGCGCCGGGCGGCCTGCGGGTCGCGTTCGAGGGCGGGGTGCGCGGTGACGCGGCGACCGTGCGGGGTGTCCACGGTGGCGGCGAGCGGCGGTCCGTGGTGCAGCTCGGGGTCGTTGCGGAGGTACTCCGAGGCCCGGCCGCCGGGGACGACGACGGCCCCGCCCTGCCTTGGCCGTCATGGCGGGGCTCCCCTCGGGAGTGCGGCACCGCCGCGCACTCGGCCGGGGTCGAGCCGGCTCCGGCGGGGCCTCCCCTTACAGGGCCAGGGCTTCCCGGGCAACGTGCATCCGGGTGAGGGTTCTACCGACGGGGTGCGGATTCGGGGTCCGGCGAAAGCGCGTATAAGCTCGGTTGCGCGGAGGTAAGCTCAAAAGTGCGCGATGGGTACTGTGCAGAACGTCAAAGTTCGACCCCCTGTTTTGTACACATACGGCTCATGACGCGCCCCCCGTCCGGAGGGATAGCCTTGTGGCGTGATCAGCGCGATAGTTCGCGGGGACCTCGTTGTCCCTGCCCTGCGCCCGGTGCACACGGACGACATCCGTGTCCGGGCGGCGGTCGCTGGTCCTCGCGGGCGGGAGGGAGCCACCAGGGCTCCCGGGACGCCGGGTGCACCCACTGGTCGGACGGTGCCGAGAGCAGCGTCACATCCCGGTCGGGTACCGAGAATGGCTGATTACCCCCCGCTCATCTCACCCTGCGGCATAGCGTCGAAGCAGACCGGACACCCCGTGTCGTGGTGGCGCGTCGGAGGGAACGAGTTCGTACTTCCTTCTACGTCTCGCAACGGCGCGCGACAGGAGCCAGAGGACAATGCAGACCAAGCTGGACGAAGCCAAGGCCGAGCTGCTCGAACGGGCCGCCCGGGTAGCTGAGAACAGCCCGGTCGGGGGGTATCTACCGACTGGGACGACGAGCGAGAGTACGTCCGGCATCCCGGACCACGACACCGTGCTCGCGTTCCTCCAGCGCTACTACCTGCACACCGCCCCGGAGGACCTGAGCGGCCGCGACCCGGTCGACATCTTCGGAGCCGCCCACTCCCACTACCGCCTGGCCGAGAACCGCCCCCAGGGCACGGCCAACGTGCGGGTCCACACCCCGACCGTCGAGGAGAACGGCTGGACGTGCAGCCACTCCGTCGTCGAGGTCGTCACCGACGACATGCCCTTCCTCGTCGACTCCGTGACCAACGAGCTGTCACGGCAGGGGCGCGGCATCCATGTCGTCATCCATCCGCAGGTCGTCGTACGACGGGACGTCACGGGCAAGCTCGTCGAGCTGGTCATCGAGCCGGCCGCCGTCGCGGCGGCGGCCGCGGCCGTGGCGGCCGGTGAGACGCTGCCGCACGACGCGCACATCGAGTCCTGGATCCACGTGGAGATGGACCGCGAGACCGACCGGGCGGACCTCAAGCAGATCAACAACGATCTGCTGCGCGTCCTGTCCGACGTCCGCGAGGCCGTCGAGGACTGGGAGAAGATGCGGGACGCGGCGGTCCGTATCGCCGACGGGCTGCCCGCCGAGAACACCGCCGACGACCTGCGCGAACAGGAGGTGGAGGAGGCCCGCGAGCTGCTGCGCTGGCTCGCCGACGACCACTTCACCTTCCTGGGGTTCAGGGAGTACGAGCTGCGGGAGGACGACTCGCTCGCCGCCGTCGCCGGCACCGGCCTCGGCATCCTGCGCTCCGACCCGCACCACGCCGGGCACGACCACCACCCCGTCAGCTCCTCCTTCGAGCGGCTGCCCGCCGACGCCCGCGCCAAGGCCCGGGAGCACAAGCTCCTCGTCCTGACGAAGGCCAACAGCCGGGCCACCGTCCACCGGCCGTCCTACCTCGACTACGTGGGCGTGAAGAAGTTCGACGCCGAGGGGAACGTGGTCGGTGAGCGGCGCTTCCTCGGACTGTTCTCCTCGGCCGCCTACACCGAGTCCGTGCGCCGGGTGCCCGTCGTCCGCCGCAAGGTCGACGACGTCCTCAAGGGCGCCGGGTTCTCGCCCAACAGTCACGACGGGCGCGACCTGCTCCAGATCCTGGAGACGTACCCGCGCGACGAACTGTTCCAGACCTCCGCCGACGAGCTGCGGTCCATCGTCACCTCCGTGCTCTACCTCCAGGAGCGCCGGCGACTGCGGCTCTACCTCCGCCAGGACGAGTACGGGCGTTACTACTCCGCCCTCGTCTACCTTCCGCGCGACCGCTACACCACCGGCGTACGCCTCAGGATCATCGACATCCTGAAGGACGAACTGGGCGGCATCAGCGTCGACTTCACCGCCATGAACACCGAGTCGATCCTCTCCCGGCTGCACTTCGTGGTCCGTGTCCAGCCCGGCACCGAGCTGCCGCACCTCAGCGACGCCGACAAGGACCGCCTCGAGGCCAAGCTGGTGGAGGCCGCCCGGTCCTGGTCGGACGGGTTCGCCGAGGCGCTCAACGCCGAGGTCGGCGAGGAGCGGGCCGCCGAACTGCTGCGCCGGTACGCGAACGCCATCCCCGAGGGGTACAAGGCCGACCACAACCCCCGCTCGGCCGTCGCGGACCTCGTGCGCCTCGAAGCGCTGGAACAGGACGAGGACTTCGAGCTCAGCCTGTACGAGCCGGTGGGCGCCGCGCCCGACGAGCGCCGCTTCAAGATCTACCGCAAGGGCGGCTCCGTCTCGCTCTCCGCGGTGCTGCCCGTCCTCAACCGCATCGGCGTCGAGGTCATCGACGAGCGGCCGTACGAGCTGCGCTGCGCGGACCGGACGACGGCGTGGATCTACGACTTCGGGCTGCGCATGCCCAGGCCGCAGGCCGGCAGCGTGGACCACGCCGGGGACGACGCCCGGGAGCGGGTGCAGGACACCTTCGCCGCCACCTGGACCGGGCAGGCCGAGAACGACGGGTTCAACGCGCTCGTGCTGAGCGCGGGCCTCACCTGGCGGCAGGCCATGGTGCTGCGCGCGTACGCCAAGTACCTGCGCCAGGCCGGGTCGACCTTCAGCCAGGACTACATGGAGGACACCCTCCGCAACAACGTCCACACCACCCGGTTGCTCGTGTCGCTGTTCGAGGCGCGGATGTCGCCGGACCGGCAGCGGGCGGGCCGGGAGATCGTCGACGCGCTCCTCGAAGAGGTCGACGCGGCGCTCGACCAGGTGGCGAGCCTCGACGAGGACCGGATCCTGCGGTCCTTCCTCACCGTCATCAAGGCGACGCTGCGCACGAACTTCTTCCAGGAGGCGGCCGGCGGCAAGCCGCACGACTACGTCTCCATGAAGTTCGACCCCCAGGTCATCCCCGACCTGCCGGCACCGCGACCGGCGTACGAGATCTGGGTGTACTCGCCGCGGGTCGAGGGCGTGCACCTGCGGTTCGGGAAGGTCGCCCGCGGCGGGCTGCGCTGGTCGGACCGGCGGGAGGACTTCCGGACCGAGATCCTGGGCCTGGTCAAGGCGCAGATGGTCAAGAACACCGTCATCGTGCCCGTCGGCGCCAAGGGCGGCTTCGTCGCCAAGCAGCTGCCCGACCCCTCGGCGGACCGGGACGCGTGGCTGGCCGAGGGCATCCGGAGCTACAAGACCTTCATCTCCGCGCTCCTCGACATCACCGACAACATGGTCGCGGGCGAGGTCGTACCGCCGTCGGACGTCGTACGGCACGACGAGGACGACACCTATCTCGTCGTCGCCGCCGACAAGGGCACCGCGACCTTCTCCGACATCGCCAACGGGGTCGCCGAGAACTACAACTTCTGGCTCGGGGACGCCTTCGCCTCCGGCGGCAGCGCCGGGTACGACCACAAGGGCATGGGCATCACCGCCCGTGGCGCCTGGGAGTCGGTCAAGCGGCACTTCCGGGAGGTGGGTGTCGACACGCAGTCCGAGGACTTCACGGTCGTCGGCATCGGTGACATGTCCGGTGACGTGTTCGGCAACGGCATGCTGCTCAGCGAGCACATCCGGCTCGTCGCCGCCTTCGACCACCGGCACATCTTCATCGACCCCAGCCCGGACGCGGCGACCTCGTACGCCGAGCGCCGCCGCGTCTTCGAGCTGCCCCGCTCCAGCTGGGCCGACTACGACACCGATCTGATCTCCACCGGCGGCGGTGTCTTCCCGCGTACGGCCAAGGCGATCCCCATCAACGGCCACATCCGGGACGTCCTCGGCATCGAGGACAAGATCGCCAAGATGACCCCGGCCGACCTGATGAAGGCGATCCTCCAGGCACCGGTCGACCTGCTGTGGAACGGCGGCATCGGCACCTACGTGAAGGCGTCGACCGAGTCGCACGCCGATGTCGGCGACAAGGCCAACGACGCCATCCGGGTCGACGGGCGGGACCTGCGGGTCCAGGTCGTCGGCGAGGGCGGCAACCTCGGCCTGACCCAGCTGGGGCGGATCGAGTTCGCGCAGACCGGCGGGCGGGTCAACACCGACGCCATCGACAACAGCGCGGGCGTGGACACCTCCGACCACGAGGTGAACATCAAGATCCTGCTCAACGGCCTGGTCAGGGACGGCGACATGACGGTCAAGCAGCGCAACAAGCTGCTCGCCGAGATGACCGACGAGGTCGGCCACCTCGTCCTGCGCAACAACTACGCGCAGAACACGGCGATCGCCAACGCCCTCGCCCAGTCCCCGGACATGCTCCACGCCCAGCAGCGCTTCATGCGCCACCTGGTCAGGGAGGGCCACCTCGACCGCGCGCTCGAATTCCTGCCCAGCGACCGGCAGATCCGTGAGCGGCTCAACACCGCGCAGGGGCTCACCGGCCCCGAGACGGCCGTCCTCCTCGCCTACACGAAGATCACGGTCGCCGAGGAGCTGCTGCACACCTCGCTGCCGGACGACGCCTACCTGCGCAAGCTGCTGCACGCGTACTTCCCGGCGGCGCTGGGCGAGCGGTTCCCCGAGCACATCGACAGCCACCCGCTGAGCCGCGAGATCGTCACGACCCTGCTGGTCAACGACACGGTCAACACGGGCGGTACGAGCTTCCTGCACCGGCTGCGGGAGGAGACCGGGGCCTCGCTGGAGGAGATCGTCCGGGCACAGACCGCGTCCCGCGCGATCTTCGGGTCGGGCGAGGTGTGGGACGGCGTCGAGGGCCTGGACAACATGGTCGACGCGGCCGTCCAGACCCGGATCCGGCTGCACTCCCGCCGCCTCGTCGAACGCGGTACGCGCTGGCTGCTCAACAACCGGCCGCAGCCGCTGCAGCTCGCCGAGACCATCGCGTTCTTCTCCGAGGGCGTGCACCTGGTCTGGGGCGAGCTGCCCAAGCTGCTGCGCGGCGCGGACCTGGAGTGGTATCAGAAGATCTACGACGAGCTGACGGGCGCCGGGGTTCCGGAGGAGCTGGCCACCCGGGTCGCGGGCTTCTCCTCGGCCTTCCCGACGCTGGACATCGTAGCCGTCGCCGACCGGGTCGGCCGGACGCCGATGGAGGTCGCCGAGGTGTACTACGACCTCGCCGACCGGCTGAGCATCACCCAGCTCATGGACCGCATCATCGACCTGCCGCGCGCCGACCGCTGGCAGTCCATGGCCCGCGCGGCGATCCGCGAGGACCTGTACGCGGCCCACGCGTCCCTCACCGCCGAGGTTCTCTCCGCGGGCAACGGCTCCTCCACGCCGGAGCAGCGCTTCAAGGTGTGGGAGCAGAAGAACGCGGCACTGCTGGGCCGGGCGCGCACGACGCTGGAGGAGATCCAGGGCTCCGACGCGTTCGATCTGGCCAACCTGTCGGTGGCGATGCGGACGATGCGGACGCTGCTGCGCAGCCACTCGTAGCGTTTTCCGCGCGTACGACGAAGGGGGCGCCCCATGGCTGTGGGGCGCCCCCTTCGGGTGCGTCTGGGGGCTACTCGGTGATCTTCCAGAGCGTCAGTTTGCCCTGCACCGTGGGGACTTCCCAGCTGTAGTCGCCCGGTGTCAGCGCGGTGATCTCGTACATGGCGAGGTTGCCGGACGTGGTGACCGTGCAGAGCCTGGTGCCCTTGTCGATCTCCGCCTGCTCGCCGAAGTCCTCGGAGTCCAGGGTCGAGGGCAGGACGTTCGTTCCCGTGCCTTCGGCGCACTCCTGGGGTGTGGCGCCGACACTCTTGCCCATCGTCTTCTCGAAGTACCAGTAGTTGTTGTTCAGGTACATGTCTTTGAGGTCGTCGACCATCGCGTCCTCGGTGTCGACCTCGGGTTTGTCGAAGTCGACGTTGACGTAGTCCGAGCCGGTGGGGGTGCGGAGGGTGAAGGGCTTGCCTTCGAACACCTTCGTGTACTGGGCGTTCTCGGGGATGGTGGGGGATGTGCTCGGGGTCGCCCCGTCCCCTCCGTCGTCCTGGCCGCCGGTGCCGGCGCCGGTGTCGGTCGGGGACGGGCTCGGCGTCGCGGCCGCCTTGTCGTCCTTGCCGCTGTCCTTCGTGCCGTTCGCCTTGGTGTTGCTGTCGTCCTTCTTGTTGATCACGTACACCGCGGCGGCCGCGCCCGAGCCGGCCACGAGGACGAGGGCCAGGGCGACGAGGGCCGCCTTGAGGCCGCGGCGGCTCTTCTTGGGGGCGGGCGGAGCCGTCGGTGCCGGGGCCTGCGGGGTGAGGCTGTAGGTGTCCGTCGCCGGGGGCGGGTAGCCGTAGCCGGGGGCCGGTCCCTGGGGCGCCGGGCCGAAGCCGGTCTGCGGGGGCGTCGGGGCCGGCTGGG
>NZ_LRTR01000341.1 GCF_001550375.1 Streptomyces europaeiscabiei
CAGCAACTCGGTCTCGCGTTCGGCGAGTTCCTGTAGGTGGCGAAGCTGGCGGGGGGTACGGGTGCCGTCGGCTGGGGCGGGACCTGGGAGGACTGCTCGCGGCGGGCGATCTCGGCGGTGAGCGGTGCCGGGAGCCAGCCGGTGAAGTCGCCGAGGCCGCGGCCCGCCGACTCCTGGCAGAGCGCGGCCAGTTCCTCGGTGCCGACGCGGTCGGCCGGCCCGGCGGTCAGGCAGCGCTCCAGCAGGGGGCGCAACCGCTCGTCGTACCCGTCGAGTCTCGGCGGCCGCTGGGCGGTGTTGGCGATCTGCGCGGCGATGGTGATGGCGCCGCCGTCGCCGTACGGGTGGCGTCCGGTGGCCGCGACGGCGGCGATCAGACCGAGGGAGAAGACGTCGGTCGCCGGGGTGACCTGCTCACCGAGGGCGTGCTCCGGCGACATGTACTGCGGGGTGCCGATCAGGCCGCCGGACTGGGTCAGGTGGGTGGCGTCGGCGGCGCGGGCGATGCCGAAGTCGATGACGAACGGCCCCTGGGAGCCCAGCAGGATGTTGGTGGGCTTGAGGTCGCGGTGGATGACACCGGCCGCGTGGATGGAGGTCAGGGCGCGGGCCGCGCAGCCGACCAGCTGGAACACGGCGGCCAGGGGGAGCGGGCCGAAGGCGACCAGGGCGTCGTGCAGGGGGATGCCCGCGATGAACGCCGAGGCCAGCCAGGGGAGTTCGCCGGTGGTGTCGTGGTCGACGACCGGGACGATGTGGTAGCCCTGCACGCGCCTGGCCGCCTGGACCTCCTGCTCGAAGCGGCGGCGGAAGTCGGCGTCCTGGCCGTACTCGCGGCGGATGACCTTCAGGGCGACGGGCTGACCGCCGCGGGTGTGGGACAGGTAGACCGTGCCCATGCCGCCCTCGCCGATGCGGGCCTGCAGGTGATAGCCGGCGGTCTCTCGCGGGTCCTGCGGTCCCAGCGGGCTCAGGATGTCGCCGGTGCTGGTGTTGATGGGAGCCTCCCCCGGTACGGTGCGCAACTCCTGTGCACTGTTGGGCTCTTGTTTGGCGGGACCAGAGCTTATAGGGCGTCCGGCGGCTGTTGGCCGTGTTCGTCCGTTCAGCCCCGCGGAACGACCGCCCACAGTGGTACGGACAACGGACCTCGGCTTATGGTTCCCGGCGCACTCTCCTGCGCCACTCCTCGTCCCGCACGGTGATCGGGGCCGTCGACGGGAGTTGACGGGCCGTCGGTGCTTCCGAGAGCCGTGGGGCCGGCGTCGTCGGGGCCTCCGTCAGGGACAGGGTGCGGAAGGCCGTTTCGATGATCGTCACCGAGGTGGCGAAGGGGCCCGGCAGCCAGGAGGTGAAGTCGCGGACGTCCCGGCGGGCCGCGCCGGCGCAGTGTTCGGCCACGGCGGCGGCGGAGGGGCGGGACGCCGGGTCGGCGGTGAGACAGCGGCGGACGACGTCGAGGAGGGGGCGGTCGACGCCGTCCAGGGCGGGCGGGGCGACATCGGTGGCGGCGATACGGGTCGCGATGGCCAGGGGGTTGCCGCGGCCGTACGGGTGGTGCCCGGTGGCGGCGACCGCCGCGATCAGGCCGAGCGCGAAGACGTCGGACGCGGAGGTGACCCGGCGGCCGAGGGCGTGCTCGGGGGACATGTAGCGCGGGGTGCCGATGAGGCGTCCGGCGGTGGTGAGGGTGGCCGCGCCCGCCGCCCGCGCGATGCCGAAGTCGAGCAGCCAGGGCCCGTCCGCCGCGAGCAGCAGGTTGGCGGGCTTGACGTCCCGGTGGATCACCCCTGCGGTGTGCACGGCGTCCAGCGCGTACGCGACGCAGGCCAGCAGCTGCAGGACGGTGGGGACGGGGAGCGGGCCGTGGGTCTCCAGGGCCTGGTCGAGCGGGACGCCCGGGACGTAGTGGGTGGCGAGCCAGGGCCGCTCCGCACCGGCGTCGTGGTCGACGATCGGCACCAGGTGGTAGCCGGAGACGCGGCGCCCGGCGGCCACCTCGCGGGCGAAGCGCTCACGGAAGGCGGGACTGGCGGCGTACTCCGGGCGGACCAGCTTCAGCGCGACCGGCTGGCCGCCCCGGCTGCGGGAGAGATAGACGGTACCCATGCCGCCCTCACCGATCCGGGCGTACAGCGGATACCCGGCGATCTCCCGCGGATCCTCCACCCGCAGCGGCTCAGGCACCACCCCGCGCATCGACCGCCCCCTCCGCTCACGCCTGCCTCCGGAGCGTATCGCGGGACGGCTGCCGCGGTGGCGGATGAGGCAACCCGTGCACCCGCGTGGACATCTACCCAAGTGGCCCTCAACCGCACCACGGTCTATAGAGGGTAGGAGAAGCAGTGAAACGGGATGAATGGGGTGAGCGCGGACGTGGACCAGCGACCCGCGATGTCCGTCGTCGTGATCGTCTACAACGACGAGGCCAGGCTGGCCAAGGCCGTCCGCTCGGTGCTGGAGCAGACGCTGCGGAGCGTCGAGGTCGTGATCGTCGACGACCACAGCACGGACGGCTCGTACGAGGTGGCCGCCCGCCTCGCCGCCGAGCACCCGGGCCGCGTACGGGCGTACCGGCTCCCCGTGAACAGCGGCGGCTGCGGCGCGCCCCGCAACCAGGGCATCCGTGAGACCCGCGGCGAGTACGTCCTCTTCCTCGACAGCGACGACGTCCTGGAGCGCAACGCCTGCCGGAACATGCTGGAAGCCGCCGAGACCACCGGCGCCGACCTCGTCTCCGGCCTCTGCGTCCGGGTCCACGTGGACACGCGCACACGGAAGGAGGTCAAGTGGTACCCGTGGCTGTACACCCGCACCCGTACCCTCGACTCGATCTCCGAGCTGCCCGACCTGCTGGTCTACGACACCCTGTCCACCAACAAGTGCTACCGCAGGGACTTCCTGGTCGACAACGGCCTGCTGTTCCCCGTCGGCATCCACTACGAGGACCTCTTCTTCTCCGCCCAGGCGTACGCCGCCGCCCGCCGCATCACCCTGATCCCCAACCGGGTCTACGACTGGAACGTCGTCCAGAATTCCGGGAAGTCCGAGGCCTCGATCAGCAACCGGCGGGCCGAGATCGCCAACTTCGCGCACCGCATGGAGATCCACCGCCGGGTGGACCGGCTCCTCGCCGACAGGGGCATGGAGGAGCTGAAGTTCCACAAGGACGTCAAGTTCCTCAAGCACGACCTGGTGCTGCACCTGCGTGACCTGCCCTTCCGGGACGCGGCCTACCGCCGGGAGTTCGCGGAGCTGGCCCGCGCCTATCTCGCGTCGGTCGACCCGGCCGCGTACGACGAGGTCGAGCCCATCCACGCCATCTGCGCCTATCTCCTGCGGATGGGCGACTGGGACAACCTGCTGCCCGCCGTGGACACGCTCACCAACCGGGACAAGGTCTCCGCGCCGCTCGCCGAACGCGACGGCCGGATCTACTGGTGCGCCGATCACCTGGACTCCCCCGGAGAGGAAGGGGAGTTCGCGCGCCGCGTCCTGGACGTCACGGAACTCGGCTACCACGCCCGCCCGGTGGGGAAGCTGTTCCTGCGCGACGAGCTGACGCGGTACGAGGAGACGGGCAGCGGCGTCGTCCGTCTCGCCGGGCGCGTCACCAACCCCCTCGGGATCATCCCGCCCGGCGCCCGGCTCACCGCCGAGCTGGAGTTCTACGCCCGCCGTCCCGGCGTGCGCTTTCGGACCTTCCGGGTGCCGGTGGCGACCGTCCGGCACGACGGCCCGTACGTCACCTGGCAGGCCACCGCCGACATCTCGAAGACCCTCCGTCCGCTCGGCATCGTGGACGTCGTCTGGGACGTCCGTCTCCACCTGGACGTCGACGGCGAACGCACCACCAGCCGGCTCACTGCCGCCGAACCGGGCCTGGCCATCGGCGAGCTGCCGGTCCGCCCGCGCCTCACGCGGCTGGTCGCCGACCGGGTCGAGCCGCAGATCTCCGCCCGCGGCCACCTCGCGTTCCGGCTGGTCCCCGACAAGAAGGCCACCGTCCTCGTCACCCGGGGGCTTCGGGGCACGCCCGGCCGGCTCGCCAAGTCGGGCTATCGCCGGGCGAGGACGCTGCGTAAGAAGGCCACCTCCGGGGACACCAAGATCCGCCTCTACCACGAGGTCTTCCGGCGGATGCCGATGCGCCGGCGCCTGGTGGTGTTCGAGAGCCACCTCGGCCGGCAGTACAGCGACAGCCCCCGGGCGATCTACGAGGAGATGCGCCGCCAGGGCCTCGACTTCGAGGCGGTGTGGTCGTACACGGGCCGCCCGGAGGGTTTCCCCGCCGACGCCACCCTCGTCCGCCGCTGGTCGCTGCCGTATCTGCGGGCGCTGGCCCGCGCCGAGTTCTGGATCGACAACCAGAGCTTCCCGCTGAAGCTGACCAAGCGCCCCGGCACGACCTACATCCAGACCTGGCACGGCTCCGCGCTCAAGCGCATGGGCTTCGACGAGCCCGGCTGGAAGCTCAAGAGCCGCGCCGAGCAGGCCGAACAGCAGCGCACCCTCGACCGCTTCGACCATTTCCTGATCCGCTCCGAGCACGACGTCCGCACACTGGCGAAGGCCTTCCGGCTGCGGGAGAAGGTGCTGCTGCGGGTCGGCTATCCGCGCAACGACGCGCTCGTGCGGGCGAGAGGGGCGGCCGAACGCCCTGCGCTCGCAGCGGAGTTGGGCATCCCGGAGGACAAGAGGATCCTCCTCTACGCCCCCACTTTCCGGCACCACGGACAGCGCCGCTTCACTCTCCCCTTCGATGTGGAGCGCTTCGCCGAGACGTTCGGCGACGAGTACGTCCTCCTCGTCCGCGCCCACTACCTCAACCACGTCGTGCTCCCGCCGTCGGTCCGGGGCCGGGTCATCGACGTCTCGGCCCACCACGACGTGACCCCCGTTCTCGCCCTCGCGGACGCGCTGATCACGGACTACTCGTCGGTGATGTTCGACTACGCGCTGCTGGACCGCCCGATGCTCTTCTTCACCTACGACTACGAGGAGTACGTGCACGAGGGCCGGGGCACCTACTTCGACCTGCTGGAACGGGCGCCCGGCCCGATCGTGCGCACGGAGGACGAGCTGCACTCCGTCCTGCGGACGATGCCGCTGGACGAGCAGACGCTCAAGTACGCCGCCGCGCGGGAGAGGTTCACGGCCGCCTTCGGCGAGTACGACAAGGGGACGGCGGCCCAGAGCGTCGTCGACCAGTTCTTCTCCGAGTGGAGGCACAAGTGACCGGGCGGGACGAGGCACGAGCGAGGGGGCCGCGGGACGTCTTCCTGGTGTCCAACAGTGTGGACGAGTTGGGCGGCGTGACCAGCTGGTCCCATCACCTGGCCCGCCTCCTCACCGAGCGTGGCCACCGCGTCCACGTCATCGGGGTCACCACCCCCGAGGACCCACACGATCTCGGCGAACTCCCGTACTCCACCACCAGGTTGTACGACGGCCAGCCGCCGGGCCCCGGCCGGGCGCGGGACGCGAGCATGCGGGACAAAGCGACCGTGCTGAGCGGTCTCTTCCGGGCCGCGCGCCCCGGCGGGGTCGTCGTCGTGACCCAGGTGTGGGCGATGGAGTGGGTGAAGCTCGCCGACACCACCGGTCTGACCGTCATCGGCATGAGCCACGAGTCGTTCGAGACGTCACGGCGCTCCTCGCGCTTCCCTCGGGTGCTGAAGCACTACCGGGACGTCGACCGCATGCTCGTCCTCACCCGTGAGGACGCCGACCTGTGGATCGGCGAGGGCCTCAACAACGCCTCGTACCTGCCCAACGCCGTGCCCTGGATGCCGGAGCAGCCCTCGCCGCGCACCGGGAAGGCCGTCGTCAGCATCGGCCGGCTGAGCGACGAGAAGGGCGTCGACATGCTCCTCGACACCTGGGCCGAGGTGGCCCCCCGTCACCCCGACTGGACCCTGCTCGTCCATGGCTCCGGCGAGGACGAGGAACTGCTCAGGAAGCAGTGCACGGCACTGGGCCTCGACGACTCGGTGTCCTGGATGGGCCGTACGAACGACGTGCCGGGCGCCCTGCGCGGCGGCTCGGTGTTCGCACTGTCCTCCCGGGGCGAAGGCTTTCCCCTCGCCCTGATGGAGGCCATGGCGATGGGCGTGCCCTGCGTCGCCTTCGACTGCGCCCCCGGTGTCCACGAGATAGTCCGCGACGGCGAGGACGGCCTCCTCGTCGCCCCCGGCAACACCGGCGAACTGGCCCGCAAGCTGGACCTGTTGATGACCGACAAGAGCCTGCGGGACCGGATGGGCGACAGGGCGAGGGAGAACATCCGGCGCTACGGGACGGAGGAGATCGTGGACAGGTGGGAGGCGCTGTTCGCCTTCCTGGAGAGGTAGGCGTCCTGCCGCGGGTCGCCCTCGGCGCTACTTTTTCCCGCCGGTGAACTTCTCGTACTCCTTCAGCACGTCGTCCGTCGGCCCGTCCAGACGGAGTTCCCCGCGCTCCAGCCACAGCACCCGGTCGCACGTGTCCCGGATCGACTTGTTGTTGTGGCTGACGAGGAAGACCGTACCGGCGTGCTTCCGCAGCTCACGGATCCGCGCCTCGGACCGCTTCTGGAAGGAGCGGTCGCCCGTGGCCAGGGCCTCGTCGATCAGCAGCACGTCGTGGTCCTTGGCGGCGGCGATGGAGAACCGCAGCCGGGCCGCCATACCGGAGGAGTACGTGCGCATGGGGAGCGTGATGAAGTCCCCCTTCTCGTTGATGCCCGAGAAGTCGACGATCTCCTCGTACCGCTCCTTCACCTGTTCCCGGGACATCCCCATGGCGAGCCCGCCGAGATGGACGTTCCGCTCACCCGTGAGGTCGTTCATCAGGGCCGCGTTGACGCCGAGCAGGGACGGCTGGCCGTCGGTGTAGATGCGGCCGTTCTCGACGGGGAGCAGCCCGGCGACGGCCTTGAGGAGGGTCGACTTGCCCGAGCCGTTGGTGCCGATGAGCCCGACGGCCTCGCCCCGGTACGCGGTGAAGGACACGTTCCGCACGGCGTGCACCGTGCGCACACCGGCCGCCTTCTCGGACTTCTTCCGCCGCAGGATGCGGTTGAGCGCGGCGGTGGCGGTGCCGCGCCCGGCACCGGTTCCGTTGACGCGGTAGACGATGTCCACGCCGTCGACGACGACGGTGGGGACGAGTTCGGCGGGAACGTCCGGGGCCGCCTCCCGGCGCGCGCCCGGAACGGTGGAGGTGGGGGTGATGGTGTCGATGTCAGCCACGGCCGTACGTCTCCTCAGCCTTCCAGAAGTAGATGAACCCGCCGACGCCCGCGAGGAGCGCCCAGCCCGCGGCGATCGCCCAGACGTGCGGGGGCAGTTGGCTCCCGTGGAAGCTGTCGATCAGCGCGAACCGCATGAGGTCGATGTAGACGGCGGCCGGATTGCACTCCAGCAGCAGATGGACGAAGGCCGGGATGTTCCGGTCGTCGAGCATGTGGTCGATGCTGAACATCACGCCCGACGTGTACATCCAGGTACGCAGCACGAACGGCATCAGCTGCGAGATGTCGGGGGTCTTCGCGCCGATCCGCGCCATCACCATCGCGACCCCGGCGTTGAACACGAACTGAAGCGTCAGCGCGGGCACGACCAACAGCCAGGACAGGGCCACCGGCACCCCGAACGCCAGCAGGATCACGACCAGCGCGGCCATGGAGAACAGCAGCTGCTGGAGCTGCTGCAGGCAGTACGACAGGGGCAGCGAGGCCCGGGGGAAGTGCAGGGCCCGGACCAGGCCGAGGCTGCCGGATATGGCCCGGGTGCCCGCCATGATCGAGGTCTGGGTGAAGGTCCACACGAACACGCCGGTCACCAGGAACGGGACGTAGTCCGGCACGCCCTTCTTGGTGCCCATGAGCAGACCGAAGATCAGGTAGTAGACCGCCGCGTTGAGCAGCGGGTTCGCGATCTGCCAGACCTGGCCCAGCTTCGCCTGGCTGTACTGCGCGGTCAGCTTCGCCGTGGCGAAGGCGGTGATGAAGTGCCGCCTGGCCCACAGCTGCCGTACGTACGCGCCGAGGGAGGGGCGGGCCCCGCTGACGCTGAGACCGTCCCGCTCGGCGAGCCGGGCCGGGGTCTCGGCGGGGGCGCCCGGGACGGCCACGGCGGCCTGGGGGCCGGCCGCCGTGGGGGGTGGCGGTGTGTGGAGGACCTGGCTCACATCCGCTGCTTTCGCTAGTGGGGGGCGTCCCGTGCGCTGGGCTGTCCGACTGTGTCGCTGCCGGGCGGTTCGGCTGCTGGGCGTCTCCTGCTTCTTACGCCGCCCTTGCCCTGCTCTTACGTCGGGACGGGACCGTATCGTCGCAACGCGAGAGTAAGCCGATTCGACGTCGGAACGCAACCGTTTCGTCGTCACGCCCTATGCTGGGGGCATGACGACGAACGCCGACCCCTCCGAGGCGCAGCCGCCGCCACGGCCGCGCCGCCGGGCCCCCGCCGGGGCGGCCGTGCTCCGGGAGGACGTGACCGAGGCGATCCGGGCGGCGGTCTTCGGGGAACTGGCGGCCGTCGGCTACGCCCGGATGTCCATCGAGGGGATCGCACGCCGCGCGGGCGTCGGCAAGACGGCGGTGTACCGGCGCTGGCGCTCCAAACTGCACCTGGTGCTGGACCTCGTCTCGGCGGTGGCCGTCCAGGGCCTGCCGATGCCGGACACCGGCTCGTTGGAGGGCGACCTCCGTCTCCTCTACGAGGTCACGTCCCGCGCCCTGCGCCACCCGGTCGCCGGCCAGATCATCCCCGACCTCCAGGCCGAGGCCGCCCGCAACCCGGAGATCGCCGAGGCCATGCAGAAGGCGCTGCGGGAGGGCCAGCAGAGCGTGGCCACGGGGATCCTCGCGGCCGCGGTCGCACGGGGCGAGGTCCGGCAGGGCGTGGACGAGGACCTGGCCCTGGACGTGATCTCCGGGCCGCTGTACTGGCGGTCGGTGGTCGTGCGGGCGCCGAAGCTGCCGAAGGGGTATCTGGAGAGTCTGACCCGGGCTACGGCCGCGGCGTTGCGGGCGTTGTAGGGGCGCCGGTGCCGGGTGGTACCGAGGGCGCGGAGTGGTGGATGAACCGAACGTTCCGCAGGCGGGCGGCGTCATAGTCACCAACCGCTCAGGATTGGGGTCGCCGTGACTCTCGTACGCTCCCGTGCTCGTTCCGTGTTCTTAGCCGCCGCGCTGATCGCGGGGACGGTGGGGGCGACCGCCGCCTGTGACGGCGAGACGTCTCCCGAACCGACCGGGAGAGCCTCGCCGAAGGGCACCACGGCGCGGATCGACATCACGTGGCAAGAGCCTGCCTCGTACGTCTACACGCTCACGTCGAACTCTCAGGTCCTGGCGGGGACCTTCCGTGTGACGGTCCGGGACGGCAAGGTGGCCGAGGCCGTCGGCCTCGACGACGACAGCCGGTGGACGGTGGAGCAGGGGCTTGACCGGATTCCCAAGATCGGCGACCTGTTGGACCGGCTGGAGAAGGCCTGGCACGAGCAGGCGGACACGGCGGAGGTGGAGTACGCCGCCGGTGGGTATCCCTCGCGGATCACCCTGGACATGGACGAGAACGCCATCGACGACGAGGCCGAGTACGTCATCAGCGCCTACGAGCCGGGCGACGGCTGAGGCTGTCAGGACGCCTCCTGAGCCGCCAGCCGCGTTGCCAGGTCGATGAGTTCGGGCGTGCGCAGTACGCGCTCCCCGAATCCGGGGAGGGGTACGTGCAGCGGCTCCAGCCACCGCTCCGGGATGGCCTCGGCGCCGTACACCGCCCCCGCGAGCCCTCCGGTCACCGCGGCGACCGTGTCGGTGTCGCCGCCGAGGTCGACGGCCGCGCGTACGGCGTCCTCGTAGTCGCCGGTCGTCCGTACGGCCCACACGGCGGAGCCGAGGCAGGGCCAGACGGCGCCGTTGAACTCGGTGGCCTGGTCGGGGTGCCAGTCGGGGGCGAGGACGACCGCGTACCGGGTGCGGTGGTCGGGGTGGAGGGCGGCGAGGGTCTCGGGGAGCGCGGCGAGCGGGTCGCCTCCGGCCAGCGCGACCCGGAGCAGTTCGTGGAAGGCGGCGGTGCCTTCCCAGGCCGCCGGGTCGCCATGGGTGAGTGCGGACAGCTGCCGCCCGGCGTTCATGGTCGGCTCCCGGCCGTCCCCCGCGAAGTACACGGCGGAGGTGGCGGCCCGCATCAACGCGCCGTTGCCTGCGGCCCTTAGGTTGACCTGGAAATGGATGCCTGCGGCGAGGTCCCAGGGGTCGCCGCTGGTGAGCACGTCCTCGGTCTGAATGCCGATGTCCTTGGGGTCGGCGATGGCCCAGCGCTGGAACCGCCGGAAGACATCGGGCAGTTCGAGCCCACCGTGGTCGAGGAGCGACTCCCCGACGAGGACCGCCATCTGCGTGTCGTCGGTCGCCTCACCGGGGTCCCACCCGCCGCCACCGCACATCTCCCCGCCGTGCCCGGCCTTCGGGAAGCGTGCGGAGAAGGCCCCTTCGGGGCCGAACTCGAAGGGCGCGCCGAGCGCGTCGCCCACGGCGGAGCCGAGGATCGCGCCGAGGGCGCGCTGCGGGTCAACGGCCGTCAAGGGTGCCTGCTTTGAGAGTGGTGAGGAGGGGGTGAGGTGGGTGGTGGGGGTGTCGCTTTCGCGTATGAGTATGCGTATGGAGGCGGGGGTGGGGGCGAGTTCGACGCAGTCGTCGCCTGAATCCGTGCCGGAGAACGAAGACTTCTGCCAGTGCACGGGGCCGCGCATGCCGGTTCCTTTCACAGATCGCGGGCGAGGCGGGCGATGAGGTCGCGGGACTCCGTGGGTGGGAGAGCCGTGGCCAACACTCGGGCGGGACGGCTCCGCTCGACGCGTGGGGGTACGTCCTCGTCGTCGATCGACCCCTGGAGCAACATACGGGTGATGAGCCCGGTGCCGCCGCTGCCGTACACGAACCAGGCCCATTCGAGGCTGTCGGGTACGAGCAGCTCGTGCTCGCGCAGCACGGCGGACATCCGGGCCGCCACGGACAGCGCGATCTCAGGTCGGCGGGCACGAAGCCATCGAGTTCCCATGTCCATGACGCGCACATGCTGCGGGAGCGGAGGAGCGTTGACATCACTCACCACCGTCACTCACCACCGCGACGTACCACCGTCACTCACCACCGCGACGTACCACCGTCACTCACCATCGCGACGTACCACCGTGACTCAGTACCGTCCCGTGACGGTTCAGTCGCCGTGCCCGGCGAGTTCGCGCAGGTCGTCCAGCGGGAGGGAGCGGGGCTCGGCAGTCGGGGGGATGTGGCCGGCGACCGGCTCGGCGGG
Organism: Streptomyces europaeiscabiei; assembly: GCF_001550375.1. Taxonomy (GTDB): domain Bacteria; phylum Actinomycetota; class Actinomycetes; order Streptomycetales; family Streptomycetaceae; genus Streptomyces; species Streptomyces europaeiscabiei. Next base: position 11,304 of record NZ_LRTR01000341.1, read on the forward strand.
CGTGCGGGCGCAGGCGGTGAGAGCCTCGGTCGGGGTCAGGCCGTGCTCGTACGACTCGTGCAGGCGGTCGAGCCAGACGAGGCCTGCCTTGCGGGCCTCTTCCCCGGCCGCCTCGCGGGGCTCGAAGCTGGCGGCGGCGTCCGCGTCCGAGGCCCAGAGGTAGCCGAGGACGCCGCCGTGGTCGGCGACGACCGGGACGTACCGGACCTGCCCGGCCCTGGACCGCTTGTAGCCCACGGAGTCGAAGACGGGTCCGTGCCGGAAGACCTCGGTGCGCCTCGGGATCTCGAAACGGGACCACACGTCGGAGGGGGAGCCGTCCGGTTCGAAGAAGTTGTCGACGCCCGTCTCGGTCGGCGTGCCGAAGTACGTCGGGTCGTCCGGGTCGATCTCCGCGTCCAGCACCTCGGACAGGTCGCGCAGCGCTGCGGCCAGCCGTGGGTAGTTCGCGGCGTGGACGCCGGCCTGGGGCCGCCCCTCCAGGTCGTACGGCATCCAGGCGTCCGAGAAGGTCCTGAGGTCGGCGGTGACGTAGTCCAGGAAGGCCGAGGCACCGAGCACGAACAGCCGCTCCTCGTGGGTCTCGCCGTCCGCGTCGGGGGCCCGCACGACGCCATGGCAGACGATGTCGGCGTACACGGCACCGATCTCGCCGGGGCGCAGCTCCCCCTCGATCCGGGCAGCCAGTGTCCGGACCGTGTCGGCGGCGGACGGCACCTCGCCGAGCGGGAGGTCGCCCTCGAAGAGGCGGTTGTCCGAGCCGCCGGCCTCGTGGACGGACACATGGACCGTCGGAGCGCCGACGGCCAGCCGGTGCCGCGCGAGAACGGAATACGCGCCGAGCAGGGCCTGGAGGCACTCCGTGACATCACTTCCGTTCTCGGTGTCGCGTCCCCAGGTCCAGCGGGCGACAGGGGTGCTGGCGATCACAGTGCTGCCTCCGGCATGAACGTACCGTCGGGCGGGATCCGCATGACCCCGTCCTCGACACGGATGATGAACTGCACGTTGGTCTTCCCGTACACCTCGGTGAGCCGCTGTGCCGTCCTCATGGCCGCATGGTCGGCCATCGTGCCTTTCGTGTCGACCACGAAAGTCTTGAAGTCGGCACCGGACTGCGCCAACTGCTGCATGTTGTCGAAGATCTTCTTGACGGTCCTCTTGGGGTTCGCGACGTCCTTGAACTGGTAGCCGTGGACGTTGCCGGCCGCGTCCCGGGCCATGACGTCCAGGTCCGTGCCCTCGCCGGTCCTGACTCCGGGCTTGATGTCGAAGCCGCCCTTGACCTCGAAGGAGATGTCGCGGACGCCGCTCTCGTACAGCCGGTTGCCCAGGCGCAACTGCTCGATGCCACCGGACATCTTGTCCGCATGGGCCAGGCTGGAGACCGTCTGGTCGAAACCCGTGGCGCCGTCGAAACGGCCGGACGCGATGGTCTCGGCGACCTCCCGGCCGGCGGGATGACCGGCCAGGTTGTCCAGCACCCGCTCCAGGTCGCCGGGCTTGACCTTCGTCCCCCGCATCTCCTGACGGACCCGGTCCTCCAGCTGACCACCGCGCTCGAACGGCTGAGGGTCGCCGTCCTGCCGCTCCCAGCCACCGGGGTCGTTCGCCCCGTCGTCGGCGGCGCCCGTGCCGCCGCCCGGCGGATCCTGCGGAGGCCCACCACCCGGGCCGTCGCCGCCACCGGGGCTTTCGGTACCGCCGCTGCCGGGTCCGTCGGTCCCGCTGCCGCCCGGCGTCTCCCTGTGCCCGCCACCCGCAGGGGTCTCCGTAGGCCCGCCGCCCGGCGTCTCGCCACGACCGCCACTGCCCGGCGTCTCATGACTGCCGGCCGGCCCCCGGCCCAGGTCATCGGCGCGGCCACCCGGCAGGTTGTCACCGCGCCCGCCCGGCAGATTGTCCGTACGCCCGCCCGGCAGGCCGTCGTCCCCGACCCGCCCCACAGCCGTACCGCCGTCGCCCACCTTCGCGCCGGCTCCCACCAGCTCCGGCTGGGGGCGCGAGACATCGACGCCCCGCTCCGCCGCCGTGCCCTCGTGCTTGATGCCGTCCAGGGACTCCCGGACCGTGCCGTCGGCGTTGTGCACGACCAGGGTCTGGGTGTCGAGGTAGACGACCTCGCCCTTTGGGGTCTCCATGCGGACGCTGTTCTCGGGGGTCAGACCGGCCGGCAGATCGTCCGTGATGTTGGGCGCGTCGGCGATCTGGTACGTGCCCTCGCCGAGCTTGATGTGGGTGCCGTCGGTGATGCCGCGCAGGCTCGCCATGACGTCGCTGATCTTCACCGCCGTCGCGCCGACGCCCTTGGTGATGTACGTCATCGGGTCGACGATCCTGCCGGCCTTGCCCGCGAAGGAGATGGCCTTGGCGATGGCGCCCGCCTTGCCGGCGCCGGAGACCGCGCCGCCCGCGCCGCCCGTGAAGATCGTGGTCACGACGTTGAAGGTCACCGCCCCGGCCGCCCGGGCCGGGTTCTTGCCCCACTCGTCGTAGGCGATGAGCGCCTTGCCGGTCTCCACGACGGCCGTGCGGGAGTCGCGGATCCAGGAGGGCAGTTTGTCGTCGGGGGTGAGCCAGAACGCGGCGGCGGTCACCGGGTTGGACATGATGACGATGCCGGTGGCGAGCTTGCCGAGGCCGACCCAGGCCTGGCCCGCCGCGTCCCAGCCGTTGAAGCCCACCAGGGTGCCGAGGCCCTTGATCGTGCCCCACACGCCGTCGACGACGAAGCCGACCGCGAAGTCCCAGACGTGCTCGTGGACGTAGTACCAGGGGTTGGACTCCTCGACCGGGTCGCCCCAGGGCAGACCACCGGCGTTGTTGAGGTCCTCGCCCCGGTAGCCGTACATGTTCTCTTTGTTCGAGCCGTCGTTGACGACCAGAGCCTCGCCGCCGACCAGCGCGACGATCTTGTTGTAGCAGTCGCGTTCGGCGGCCTGGAAGGCGGCGAACGCGGCGTTGATGTCCGAGCGGCGGTTGTTGTTCTCCTCGACGAGGTCGCCGTCGGCGCGCCACTCGTCGTCGCCCTCGATCTTGGCGCGGAAGGCGATCGCGTCCTGGCGGAGCTGGTCGAACTTCTGCTTGAGGGGGCCGACGGCCGCGGCGTACGTGTCCAGCGCCGAGGCCACGGTCTCCAGTTCCGTGGCGAACTCCTCGCCCTTGGCCGCCACCGGCGCGGTCGTCGCGAACAGCGCTTCCGCCTCGGGCGCCTTGTAGTACGCGGAGAGGCCGCCGAAGCGGGTGTGGATCGCCGAGCCCGAGTCCTTCAGGGAGGTGCCGGCCGAGCGGACACCCGCGATGTTCTGGTCGAGCAGCTCCAGGTTGCCGGTGAACTCGGGGACCTCCTCCGGGATGACGGGGATGTCGTCGCTCACTTCGGCCCCTGCCCGCCGTTGCCGTCGACACCCGGCGGGGGAGGCACCACCGTCGCCTTGAGGGCGTTGGCCTGCTGTACGGCGGCCATGTCCAGGTCGCCCGTGACATAGGCGTTGGTGGCCTTGGCCGCGCCCTGCACGGAGTCGATGGTCCGCTGTGCCATGTACGCCAGCTTCTGCTGCCGCTCCTGGAGGTACTTGCTCAGCGCCGCCGCGACCGGGCCGACCGGCACGCGCGGGGTGCCCGTGGCGACCGGCCCGATCATGGGCCCGCTGAACTGCCCGCCCGGCACGGCCGTACCGGCCGACTCCGCCGCGCTCGCCATGTTCGACACCAGCGAGTTGGCGGCCTTCTCCAGACCGCCCGCCGCCTCACCGGTCGAGTTCAGCGTGGTCTGCACGTTGATCGGATCGATGTCCCATGCCGGCATCGTCGCTACCCCCGTAACGCCCCTGTCGGATACGTCGTACGTCGCTTGCTCGTTGAACTTCTCGGAGTACTTCTCGTACTCGTTGTTCGCTTCCCTTAGTACACACGCGCAAACGGCACCGAACAGTTCCCGCGATGCGTCAATCCCGTCACATCCCTTACCGCGCGGGGTGGTTCAGCGCCCAGCCCGCCCACGCCGACGAGATCATGTCCTCGACGCCGTACCGCGCCTTCCAGCCCAGCTCGGCGGTGATCCGGTCCGCCGAGGCGACGACGCGCGCGGGGTCGCCGGGCCGCCGGTCGACGACCACGGGCGGCAGGCCGTGGCCGGTGAGCGCGTTGATGCGGTCGATCATCTCGCGCACGGAGACGCCGTCCCCGCGCCCGATGTTGAGGGTGAGGTCCGCGCCCGGCGTCTCGCGCAGCCGCCGCGCGGTCGCCACGTGGGCCTCCGCGAGGTCGACGACGTGGATGTAGTCCCGGACGCAGGTCCCGTCGGGGGTCGGGTAGTCGGCGCCGAAGATCCGTGGCGGGGCACCCTCGGAGAGCTTCTCGAAGACCATGGGGACGAGGTTGAAGACGCCGGTGTCGGCGAGTTCGGGGGTCGCTGCCCCCGCCACGTTGAAGTAGCGGAGGGAGGCCGTCGACAGGCCGGTCGCCCGGCCCGTGGCCCGTACCAGCCACTCTCCGACCAGCTTGGTCTCGCCGTACGGGCTCATCGGCAGGCACGGCGTCTCCTCGGTGACGAGGGCCCCGTCCCGCGCGGCGGAGGGCATGCCGTACACGGCGGCGGAGGACGAGAAGACGAAGGACGCGACCCCGGCGTCCGTGACGGCCGACAGCAGGGTGCGCAGGCCCTCGACGTTCTCCCGGTAGTAGTGCAGCGGCCGTTCGACGGACTCGCCGACCTGCTTCTTCGCCGCGAGGTGGACGACGCCGGTGACGCCCCGGTCCCGGATCACCCGGGCCAGCCGCTCACCGTCGAGGGTGGAGCCGATCTCCAGCGGCACGCCCTCGGGGACCCGTTCCGCGACCCCCGTGGACAGATCGTCGTAGACGACGGTCTCCTCGCCCGCGTCGAGCATCGCGCGCACCACGTGCGCCCCGATGTATCCGGCGCCACCGGTGATCAGCCAGGTCATGGACGACCGTCCCCTCGTAGTCATGGAGATGTCATGGTGATGATGGTCATGGCGATGATGCAGGTGCAATCAGGTCGGCCTTCAGTGAAGCAGGCGTTTGAGGCGACGGCGTACGACATCGGTCAAGCCTCGCCAACCGGGCGCGAGCCGTATCGCGAGCGCCCCCGCGTGGGTCGCGTACGGCTGTGCGAGGAGCACTCCGTGGCGCGTGCTCGGCAGTGCGCTCCGGCGCAGCAGCCCGGCGCCCGCGAGGGCGTGCGCGGTGGTCTCCCGGTGGCCGCCGTCCGCGAAGCGCAGCCGCAGCCGGAGGTCCCAGGTCCCGCTGCCCAGCGCGGCCAGGTCCAGCGGGACTTCGGCCGTCCAGCTGTCGAAGTCCGTCTCGGCCACGAGGGAGGCTGAGCCGGTGAACCCCACCCGCCCGTCCTCCCGCTCGCTGAACTCCACCTCCACGCTTTCCGGCCCCGCCTCCGCCATCCGCCCGTACAGCTCGTGCAGCCGCAGCCGGAGCACCGTCCCCCGCGCGCGTGGCCGCAGTTCCGCGTCGACGGCGGCGGGCAGCAGGTGCACGGGACGGACGAGGAGGTGGTCCAGCTCCACCTGGGGCAGGTCGGCGGACCAGACGGGGGAGCCGTCGCCCGCGCGCGCGTAGGGCGGGGCCAGCCGGGCCGGGCGGGCCGCGACCTCCTTCAGGCGGGCCAGGTCGCGGGGCTCCTCGGCGGCGAGGATCACCCGGGCGACGACCCGGCCCGGCGCGGGCGCCGACGCGAAGTCGCCCTCGTCGAACGAGGCCAGGTGCGCGCGCGTCAGGGCCCACCACTCACGCCGGTACTCCGTGCCGCGCAGGTCCAGCTCGCGCGCGTACATCCGCAGCGAGTGGTCGAGGAAGCGCGTACGCGTGGCCCGCGCGAGCTGCTTCTCGCCGGCGCCCAGCAGGATGTCGTACGACAGGCGGTCGGCCTCTGTCCGGGCCCGCCAGTTGGCGATGCCGGAGCGGTCGAGGGAGATGGACAGCCGGGCCGCCGAGCGGCGCACGTTCCAGACGTACACCGGCTCGGGGACGAGTGCGACGCGCGGTACGGCGGCCAGCACGCGCGCGCCGAACACGAAGTCCTCGTACGGGAAGCGGCCCTCGGGGAAACGGATCGCGCGATCGCGCAGAAAGGAGGTGCGGTAGAGCTTGTTGACGCAGAGGGTGTCGTGCACCAGGCGCACGCGCTGGGACGGGTGCTGCACCAGCGTGCGCCGGGCGTACAGCTCGGGCTGCCAGGGGGTCTCCCGGCCGGACGGCAGCTCCCTGCGCACGCACAGCCCCGACGCGACCGGCGCGTCGTACTCCAGGGCGGCGTCCAGCAGCACGTCCACCGCATCGGGCGGCAGCGTGTCGTCGCTGTCCAGGAACATCACGTACGGCGCGGTCGCGGCGTCCAGCCCGTCGTTGCGCGGGGTGCCACAGCCGCCGCTGTTGGACCGGCGCCGCAGCACCCGCAGGCGGGGCTCTTCCTCGGCCAGCCGCTCCAGCAGCTCCCCGCTGCCGTCCGTCGAACAGTCGTCGACCGCGATCACCTCACGGACGGACGGCCCCTGGGCGAGCGCCGAGCGCACGGCGTCCGCCACGTGGGCGGCGTCGTCGTACCCGATGACGACGACGGAGACCTGCGCCTGCTGAAGAGCCATGGTTGCCCCGCACCTGTGAGAGGTATGTGTGCAATCTTCCCTTAAGGGCGGCTTCGCGGCCCCGTGGGGAAGATGGTGCGCGGGAGGTAGGGGTTCCGTTCGGGGTTGTGGGATTTCGTCGGTGCGCCCCAGGTGGCTGGAACCGGCCGAGCGGCTCGGACCGATCGCCGGGCGGGGTGACGCTAGGCCGTCGGCTCCGTCGGCTCCGTCGGCTCCGTCGGCTCCGTCGGCTCCGTCGGCTCCGTCGGCTCCTCCAGGGCCGCCTCGTCCAGCGCGGTCGTCAGACGGTCCAGGCGGTCACGCAGATCGCGGATCTCGTCGATGTCGAAGGTCGTCGCGGAGACGATCCGGCGCGGCACGGCCAGCGCGCGTTCCCGCAGGGCGGTGCCCTCCCCGGTCGGCCGCACCACCACCGACCGCTCGTCGCGGGCGCTGCGCTCACGCCGTACGAGACCGGCCGCCTCCAGGCGCTTGAGCAGCGGCGAGAGGGTCCCGGAGTCGAGTCGCAGATGCTCGCCCAGCTTCTTCACGGGCAGCTCGCCCTGCTCCCACAGCACCAGCATCACCAGGTACTGGGGATAGGTGATCCCCAGGTCCTTCAGGACCACGCGGTAGACGCTGTTGAAGGCGCGCGAGGCGGCGTGCAGGGAGAAGCAGATCTGCCGGTCGAGACGGAGGAAGTCCTCCTCGGAGACCTGCCCGGAGACCTCCTCGGAGATCCCCTCGGGCATGGGGGCGGCACTGGTCATGGATCCAGGATAACTCCTGTCCACTATTTAGTTGTAGGCAATTGAATTGTGTGCTCTACTTGAGTCCGTGAACGGCGGTCGGACCGGACCGCCGGACGTGACATGACCTGTGAAAGGGATGGTTCTCCCATGGACGCGCTCTACACCGCTGTCGCCACCGCCACCCACGGCCGCGATGGTCGCGCCGTCAGCAACGACGGCAAGCTCGACCTCGACCTGGCCCTCCCGGTGGAGCTGGGCGGCAACGGCCAGGGCACCAACCCCGAGCAGCTCTTCGCCGCCGGCTACTCCGCCTGTTTCGCCAGCGCCCTCGGCCTCGTCGGCCGCGCCGCCAAGGTCGACGTCAGCGACGCCGCCGTGACCGCCGAGGTGGGCATAGGCAAGCAGGGCGAGGGCTTCGCCCTCAAGGTCACCCTCCGCGTCGAACTTCCCGACACCGTCGACGAGGCCACCGGCCGCAAGCTCGTCGAGCAGGCCCACCAGGTCTGCCCCTACTCCAACGCCACCCGCAACAACATCCCGGTCGAGCTGGTCGTCGAGTAGTTCCGGCGATCCGGAAAGGGCCGAGTCCCGCGTTTCGGCGGCGCTGCATCAGTACGCGGCTCCGCCGCGCGGGCGCGACAAGGCCCCACCGGCCGCCACCTCGCGGATCGCTCCGAGCCACCCCCTACGGAGCGATCCGCGCCAGCACTTCCCCGGTCTCAGGACTCCAGTCCACGACCACCGCCTCCTCCGGCACCTTGTGCAGGCGAGTCAGCAGCAGCCACGTCACCCGATACCTCCGCGCGACCCGCGCACGCCCCGCGCGCGAAGACGCGGGATCCAGATACGCCCGGACGTCCGCGAACCGCCGTACCCTCTCCCCCTCCTCCAGCGAGGGATCGGGCCAGGTCGGCGCCACCAGGTTCACCCCGTACCCCGCGAGCGCCCGCCCCGCGTAGTACCCGTCCGTGATCAGCACCTCCCTCGCCCGCACCTGCCGCGCCGCCCACTCGTACGAAGGCCACCGCGGCGGCCGCTCGAAGCCGACGGGGTCGAGCGCGGCCGGTACGACCGCCCCGGCGTGCACCGTGAGAAACCCCGCGCACGCCCCCACGACCGCCGCACCCCCCAGCGCGC
>NZ_LRTR01000342.1 GCF_001550375.1 Streptomyces europaeiscabiei
CGCCAGCTCCACCGCCAGGGCGAACTGCGCGGGCACGGCCGCGAGCGCCGGCACCGGGCCGTACGCGTGGTGCCCGCCTGTCCAGCCGTACGCCACCACCAGGCACTCCGCCGTGAACATCAGCACCAGCGGATCCCTGGGGGACCGGCGTCCCCGTGTCCACAGGGCCGGCAGCCCGAGCAGTGCCGGCCAGAGATGCCCGGCCATGTCCTCGTGGCGGAGCAGGTGGATGCCGTCCACGACCGCGCCTCCGGCCGGCGACAGGACGTCGTGGTAGGGCCAGGGGACCGCGACCGCCAGGGCGGCCGTTCCCGTCAGAGCCCAGCGCCCCACCAGCGGCCCCCGCCACCCGCGCTGCCAGGCCGCCACGATCGCCAGGGCGCCGGCAGCCGAAGCCGCGGCCGTGATCGGATGGACCAGCAGGATCAGCCCGTACAACGCGCCGAGCCCGGCGTACGCCCCCGCGCCGCCGAGGCCGCTCGGCCCGACGTACCGCACCTGCCGCTCCAACCCGCCGCCCCGCGCCCGTGCCCCCGTCCAGGCCCACGCCCAGAACGTCAGCCCGATGGCGAACGCCGACGGATGGCCGAGGTCCGTCGTCATCGACATCAGCCCGAGGCCGCCGCTCCACGGGACCCGCTCGGGGCCCCACGGCAACGTCAGGAACAGCAGCGCGAAAACCGGCGCCCACGGCCGGGGCGTCAGTACGCGCACGAAACGGCCGATCCCGGTGAGCAGCACCAGCAGGTTCACCGGCCCGGCGAGCTTCACCAGAGACCAGCCGCTCAGTCCGGTCAGCCGCGCGAGGACGCCTTGGGCGACGGCGTACGGGGAGTAGTACGGGCTGCCCGTACCCGGCAGGGCGGCAGTCGGGTGGGCCGGGTGCAGCAGGTCCCAGCGGAGCCGTTCGACGACCGCCGCGTGCAGACCGGCGTCGCAGCACAGCGGCACCCGCCAGTACGCCAGCGTCATCACCAGCCAGAACAGCCCGCCCGCGACGAGATACGGGGTCGGCCGCCGGGTCAGCCAGGTACGGCCGCCGCGCAGGGCGGTGGCCCCGAGCGCGATCCGCGGGCGGCGCCGACCGGGAGCATCGCCGGCGTCCAGAGAGCTGGAACCGGCACCGGATTCCGCACCGGCACCGGCACCGGCGTCCGGGCCAGCACCGGCGTCCGGGCCGGCACCGGCACCGGCACCGGATTCGGCACCGGAACTTTGATCGGCCTGGGCTGTATGGGGCATCTGCCGTGTATTCCCTGTATCGACATACGGGTCAACGGCTCAGCTCGCGGTCACCACATCGAGTGAGCTTCGGGGTGCCGTGACACGCTCCAGCAGCAGGGGCAGCCCCAGCACCGGCAGTAGCCACGCCACCACGATCAGCCGGTCGCCCCAGATGGTGATGTCCGGGTGCCCGGCCTGGTTGAGGATCCCCGTGAACGCGCCCGCGAGCACGAACCACCCGAACACCGGCCGCTGCCGCAGCGCACCCCACGCGCCCGCCACCAGTGCGGCCGGGAACAACGGCTGGGTCAGCTGCCGACGCCCCCACTCCACCCAGAAGTCGAACTCCAGACCCAGGAACTCCGGCCACGGCCGGGCTCGGTCGGGGCGGGTGAAGTGGTCGGTGAGCAGGTCCTGAAGGCTCTCGGCGGACGTCGGGTAATGCAGCAGCCCGGCGAGTGCCGGCGTGCACACCACCGCGCCCGCCGACACCGCCCCGACCGCCCGCACCCACGGCTCGACCGGCCCGCGCCCCTCTCGTGCACCACCGCGTGCGCGCCGCACGGCGACCACCGCGCACGCCCCCACCAGACACACCCCGAGGAACAGCGCCTGCGAGTGCTTCACCGTGAACAGCGCCGACAGGGCACCGCCCACCAGCAGCACCCCCGCCCGCACCCGCCCCTCCGCCGCCAGCGCGCACCCCCACAGCGCCGCCAGCGTCAGGGCCAGCAACAGCCCCTCAGTCATGGGCCGCATGGCGGTCGCGCCGCACGGGAGGACGTAGTAGAGGGCCTGGCCGGTGAGGGCGACGGGGGTGGGGGCGCGGACGGCGCGCAGGACGAGGAAGGCCAGTACGCCCCCGGCCGCCGCGATCAGTACGCTCGCCAGCCACACGCCCCACACGACTCCGAGCACCGCGACGAACGGCGCCAGCAGCACCGGATACCCGGGCCGCACCTCGAAGATCCGCTGGAACCGCTCCGAGGTGAAGGGCGCGATGTGGCCGCGGGTCTGCCCGGCAGCCAGTCGCCGGTCCACCTTCCGCCACAGTTCCCGGCGGCACTCCTCGGCGACCCGCGCGGCCGGGCTCGGCGCACGCAGCCGCACCACGTCCACACGCTGGTTCCGCTCGGCCGTCGCCGCCCGGCTCCCGCAGTAGTGGTCGATGGTCCCGGCCGCCGACTCCCGCATGCTCGCCCCGCCCAGACTGAGGGCGTACGACACGTAGTTCCTGGTGTCGGGGGTGGCGCGCCCGGTGACGCTCGCGAACTGGAGCAGCGCGAAACCGGCGGCGAGCAGCAGCACCCACGCCCGCGCCCTCATGACCGCGCCCTCATGACCGTGTCCTCATGACAGCACGAAGCCGCTGCTCGTCACCGATGCGACCGACCTCGGCGCGGGCACCGCCACCGCCCGCTCACCCAGCATCAGCGTCCGTACGACCCGCTCGGCCGCCCGCCCGTCGTCGAACTCGCAGTACCGCTCCCGGAAGCCGGCCCGCAGCCGCGCCGACTCCGTGTCCCGCCACCGCCCGGAGTCGAACAGCCAGGCCAGTTCACGGTAGGAGCGGGACACATGGCCGGGCGGGTCGGCGGTGATGTCCAGGTACATGCCCCGGCTCGCCGCGAAGGAGTCCCGGTCGTCGGCGTGGACGACGACCGGCCGGTCGAGGTTGGCGTAGTCGAACATCAGGGCCGAGTAGTCCGTGACCAGGACGTCGGAGGCGAGCATCAGCTCCTCGACGTGCGGCTCGTCCGTCGCGTCCACGACGACACCCCGCCGGTGCAGCTCGGCGAGCCCCGAACCGCGCGCCGGGCCGTCCGCGAGCGACGGGTGCAGCCGTACGACGAGGGTGTGGGCCTCGCCCAGGCTGCGGCGCAGGTCGGCGGCGAACCGGGCGAGGTCGAAGCGTTCGACGTGACCGCCCCGCCGGTAGTCGCGGGGCGTGGGCGCGTACAGCACGACCGTGTGGCCGGCCGGGATGCCGAGCCGCTCCCGGACGGCCGCGCCGCTGTCCGGCCCGGCGTTCACGAGGACGTCGTTGCGCGGGCTGCCGGTGCGCAGCGAGGTGAAGCCGCACGGATACGCCCTGCTCCACACCAGCTCGGAGTGGCGGTTGGCGACGAGGCTGTGGTCCCAGCGGTCGGCCCCGCGCAGCGTCTCCGGCACGTCCACACCGAGCCGGGCACCCGGCTTGTGCAGCAGGTCGGCGCCCATGAACTTGAGCGGGGTCCCCTGATGGGTGTGGACGTGCACACTGCCCGGCCGCTTGGTGAGGGTGCCGGGCCAGGTGACGTTGCTGACGAAGTACGTCGCCCGCGCGGCCATCCGCAGATGCTCGGGCGAGCCCGGCGTCACGTACTCGACACCCGGAGGGAGCGTCGCCACCCGTTCCGGCCGCACCACCCACACCCCGCGGATGTGCGGCGCGAGATCACGGGCGGCCTGGTACACGGCCGCCGGGTCGCCGAGCACGCCTCGGTGCGAGAACGCCGAGTACAGGGCCAGGTTCGGGTCCAGTGGCAGCCGCTCGTGGGTCAGTGACCAGCCCCGTCCGATCAGCTCGGCACCGGCCGCCCGCACACGCTCCCCGCGTACGCCGAGCGCGGTACGCACCCTGGTGGCCTGTCGCCGGACGCGGTAGGCGGTCCAACCACCCTCCAGGACCCGGCAGTCGGGGGCCACGGGACCGTCGTCCGACCGGTGTTTCCGGTACAGCTCCGCCGTCCGCCGGAAGAACTCGGCCCGGTCGCCCGACGGCACCCGGTCGGGCGCGCCGAGGACCTCCAGGCAGTGCCTCGCCATCCTGTCCCGGAGATACGGCCGCCAACTCGACCTCTCGGGGCGGGAGTCCAGGAAATCGAAGACCCGCTCGTACTGGTCGTGCACGTCGAAGTGGTGACGGCTGGTGGTGGAGAGGAGGTCGCCCCGCCGCCTCTGCCGGTGGGCCACACAGATCCGGTCCAGCGTGGCGATCCGCCCGGCGGTGAACAGCACGGGGAACGTCCAGGGCGTGTCCTCGTAGTGGCCCGGCGGGAACCGGAAGCCGTGCGCCTCCACGAAATCCCGACGGTAGGCCTTGGTCCACACGGCCGTCGGCAGTCCGAGGATCTCCGGGCGCTCGGAGACCGTGAAGGTGCCTTCGCCGACCGTGGTCAGGAGGTGCGCGAGCGGGTTGCGCCGCGTCTCGCCCCACCAGTACGTGCGAACGTGGTCGAAGACCAGCACATCGGGATCGCCGGCCTCGTCCAGCCGGTCCGCCATCGCGCGCAGGGCGCCCGGGGCGAGAGCGTCGTCGCCGTCCAGGAAGAGGACGAAGTCCCCGGCGGCGTAAGGCAGTCCGGCGTTGCGGGCACGGCCGGGACCCACGTTCGCGGGCAGGTGCAGCACCCGTACGCGCGGGTCGTGGGCGGCGTACGCGTCGAGGATCTCGCCGCTGCCGTCCGGCGAGCAGTCGTTCACGGCGATCACCTCCAGATCCCGGTACGACTGCTGCAGGACCGAGTCGAGGCACTCGCGCAGCAAGCCCCGGACCTCGAAGACGGGGACGACGACAGTGAAGCGGGGCATGTCCGTCAGCTCCTCACGAGGGTCGCGGCGGCGGGCGCCGGGGCCGGGGTCCGCTCGGCGAG
>NZ_LRTR01000343.1 GCF_001550375.1 Streptomyces europaeiscabiei
CGAGCGGCACGACGGGCGGCAGCGCCTCCGGCCGCTCTCCGAGGAACACCCGCCGGACGACCCGCTCGGCCGCCCGCCCGTCGTCGAACTGGCAGAACCGCTCCCGGAAACCGGCCCGCAGGGCGTCGGCCGCCACGTCCGCGTACGAGCCGTCGCGGAACAGGTCCGCCAACTCCCGCTCGGTACGGGCCACATGACCGGGCGGCGCGGCCGGCAGGTCGAAGCAGACGCCCCGGGTCTCGCGGTGGACGTCCCAGCCCTCCGCGTGGATCACGATCGGCCGGTCGAGGTTGGCGTAGTCGAACATCAGGGACGAGTGGTCGGTGATCAGCGCGTCGGCGGCGAGACAGACGTCCTCGGCGGAGCGGTGCGCGGTGACGTCGATGATCCGGTCGTCGGTCCTGCGGGGTGTCCCGGCGCCGTGGAGGTGGGGCGCCCGCAGCAGCACCACGAACTCCTCGCCCACCGCCTCGCAGAACGCGTCCAGATCGAGCCGGCCCTCATGGCCGGGGGCGTGACCGGTGTCGTGGTCGAGGTGGGCCGGGGCGTAGAGAAGGGCCTTCCTGCCCTCGGGCACACCCAGTTCGCGCCGGGCGCGCGCCACCTCCTCGGCCGTCGCCGTGTAGTAGACGTCGTTGCGCGGAGAGCCGTACTCCAACTGCTCGTACGTGCCAGGGAAGGCCCGCTCCCAGGTCTCCGTGGAGTGCCGGTTGGCGGAGAGACCGAAGTCCCAGCGGTCCACGCGCTTGAGGAGGCCGGTGAGACCACCGGAGGCGGCGGTCACCACCGGGTACGGGGACCGGTCCAGGCCCGTCGTCCGCAGCGGGGTGCCGTGCTGGGTCCGGACGCGGACGCTGCGGGGGCGCTTGACGACAGCGTCCGCGAAGTCGGTGTTGCCGACGAGGTACTTGGCGCGGGCGAGGACCTGCCAGTGGCGCGGACTGCCGATGACGGCGTACTCGACGTCCTTGGGGAGACCGTCCACGGCATCGGGCTCGACGAGGAACACCGAGCGCAGGCGCGGGGCGAGTTCGCGGGCCTTGGCATGGACGGCGGCGGGGTCGCAGCCGACACCGAGGCCCCGGTACCCGTGGTACACGACGAGGTTCCTGTCCAGCGGAAGGCGACGCTGGGCGGCGTACAGGGCGCGGGTCAGGGGCGTGCGCGGGCGGGGGAGCGCGGCCAGGGCTCCGGCCGCCGCCCGGTC
>NZ_LRTR01000344.1 GCF_001550375.1 Streptomyces europaeiscabiei
CCCGGTCGTCGGTGGACAGGACCCGGAAGCCGGCGTACGAGCCGGTCGCGAGCAGCCGGTGCTGCACACCGAGGGTGCCGCCGGGCGGGTGGAAGCCGGCCGGGCAGTAGTGGCGGTACAGGTGCGTGGCGCGGCGGAAGAAGGCGCGGCGGTGGTGCACGGGCAGCCGCTCCGGACGCGCGGCGCTCCGCAGCACGACCGCGAACAACTGCTCGAACAACGCCTCCGACACGCCCCGTTCGGCCGTGGCCCTGGCGAGCACCAGCTCCACCTGGTCGAGCAGTTCGAGCTGGTGCTCGCCGGGCGCGTGCAGTCGGCTGCCCTGCCGGCGCAGCAGGTGGCGGACGCAGACCGTGCCCCGCAGTTCGGCCGTACGGTCGGCGGCGAGCGCGACCAGGCCGCTCCAGCCGAGGTCGGTGAAGTGGCCGATGGGGAAGATGAGTTGCCGCTCGGTGAGGAAGTCCCGGCGGTAGGCCGCGCTCCACGCCGGGGTCTGCGGACCGGTCGGGCGCACGACGGTCGTACCGCCCTCCCACCAGTGCGCGCGCTCGTGCGCGAAGTACAGGACATCGGGGTCGCCGGCCTCGCCCAGTCGGTCCGCGATCGCCTGCAGCGCGCCCGGCGCGAGCGTGTCGTCCCCGTCCAGGAACAGGACGTACGCCCCGTGCGCCGCCGACAGTCCCGCGTTGCGCGCGGCGCTCAGCCCGCCCGAGGGCGGCGACTCGACGGGGGTCACCCGGGTGTCCCTCGCGGCGTACGCGCCGCTGACCGCCCCCGCCGGTGAGTCCGCCGCCACCTCATGCACCGGAATCAGCTCGAAGTCACCGAACGGCTGACCGAGAACCGACTCCAGAGCGAGTGACAGACGCCCTTCGACACCGTACGTGGGGACGATGATGCTGAAGCGGGGCATTCTTTCCTTTCGGGGGCCGCGTGATGGGTCTGCGGGCGGGTGGGGCTGGTCGCGCGGTTCCCCGCGCCCCTGAGGGGTCTGCGCCCTTCAGGGGCGCGGGGAACCGCGCGAGCAACCACGACGGGCCCGCGCTGGGGGGTCGAAGGGGCGCAGCCCCTGGGGGATGGGACGGGTAGGGGCGGCGGGGGCGAGGAAAAGGCTGCTACGCCGACGGAAAGCTGCCCAGGTCGGGCCCCGGCACGGTGGCCAGCGGAGACGACGGGCGCGCCGCCGCGGCCGACGGGACCGGGTGGCGGTCGGCCGGCGGTACGAAGCCGGGCGCGGAGGCGTCGCCCAGCACGACCCGCCGCACCACCCGCTCCGCCGCCCGTCCGTCGTCGTACGGGCAGAAACGGTCACGGAACGCGGCCCGCAGCTGCGCGGACCGCGAGCCACGCCAGTGCCCCGTGGCGAAGATGTCGATCAGCTCGTCCTCGCTGCGCGCGACCGCGCCCGGCGGGAAGGAGCGCAGATCGAAGTACGTACCCCGGGCCGCCTCGTACGCCTCCCAGTCCTCGGCGTGGATCACGATCGGCCGGTCGAGGTTGGCGTAGTCGAACATCAGGGAGGAGTAGTCGGTGATCAGGGCGTCCGAGGCGAGGCACAGGTTCTCCACGCTCGGATAACCGGTGACGTCCAGGAGGCGGCCGTGCGCCAGGTCCGTCAGCGGGGAGCCGTACGCGTGGTGGGCGCGGGCGAGGACCACGAAACGCGGCCCGAGCTTGCGCAGCACCCGCTCCAGGTCCAGATGGGCAGGCTGTGAGAGGCGGTAGTCGCGGTGTGTGGGGGCGTACAGGACGGCGACCGCGCCCTCGGGGATGCCGAGGTGTTCGCGCACCCGGGCCACGTCGGTCGAATCGGCCCTCAGGAACACGTCGTTGCGTGGGGTGCCGTACTCGAGGGTCGTGTACGCGGACGGGTGGACGCGCTCCCAGACGAGCGTGGAGTGCCGGTTCCCGGACAGCACGTAGTCCCACTGGTCGCTGCCGCGCAGCGCGGCGGCGAAGTCCGTGCCACGCGCGGCCGCCGGCCGGTCCTGGAGATCGAGCCCCATGCGCTTGAGGGGGGTGCCGTGCTGGGTCTGCAGCAGCACCTGACCGGCCCGCTTGACCAGCCGCCGGTCGAAGTCCACGTTGTTGACCAGGTACTTGGACCGGGCGAGCGCCGTCCAGTACGCCATCGAGCCGGGGAGCACCCGCCGGGTCGCCACCGGGAGCGTGTGGTGATGCTCCGGACGCGCGACCCACGAGGTGCGCATCCCGGGGACGTACGTACGGAACGCGTTCTCCAGCGCGGCCGGGCTGCACGCATAGCCCCGGCCGTCGTACGCGGCGAACACCGCCCGGTCGGCACGCAGCGGGAGGAGGCGCTGGACGCGGTAGTGAAGGCGCAGTCCGGCCGCGCGGAAGAGCCCGGCCAGACCCCGTGCGAGGCGTCCGGCACCCCGGCCCAGCCGCGCTCCGGCCCACAGCGCGCGGTAGACGCGCCGGCGGCCGATCC
>NZ_LRTR01000345.1 GCF_001550375.1 Streptomyces europaeiscabiei
CGGGCGCGGGCGCGGATGGGGGCGCCCGGGGTGCGGTAGCGGGCGCAGTGCGCGCGGACCGTACGCAGGAACTCGGTGCGCGCCTCGCGCGGCAGCCGGTGGCGCCGGGAGAACACGGAGGTGAGGTGGTCGACCATGCGCCGGAACAGCACCGGACGCCACTGCGCCAGCTCCGGCCGCTCGTCGACGTACGCGAACACCCGGTCGTACTGCTCGAACACGTCGAAGTGACCGCGTGTAGTCGTCCCGAGCAGGCTGCCGTGGCGGCGCCGGCGGTGGTGGACGCAGACCCGGTCGAGGGTGGCGACGGACTCGGCGGCCATCAGGACGGGGTACGTCCAGGCCGTGTCCTCGTAGATGCCGGGCGGGAACCGGAAGTCGTGGTCCTCGACGAACTCCCGTTTGTACGCCTTGTTCCACACCACCGGGCGGACGCTCAGCAGGCCCGGACGCTCGTCCAGTCGGAAGGGGGCGGGGCCCTGCTCGGTGAGCCGGAGGGCGTGTTCGTTGCGGACGGACTCGCCCGACCAGGAGATACGGGCGAAGTCGTGGACGAGGACGTCCGGTTCGCCGGTCTCCTTGACGCGGTCGGCGATCGCCTGGAGTGCGCCCGGCGTGAACGTGTCGTCGCCGTCGAGGAAGAGGAGGTAGTCCCCCCTCGCGTGCTCCATCCCCTTGTTGCGGGCGGCACCCGGGCCCGCGTTCTCCCGCAGGCGCACGGTGCGCCGTACACGGGGGTCACGGGCCGCGGTCTCGTCGGCGATCGCGCCGCAGTTGTCGGGGGAGGCGTCGTCGACGACGATCAGTTCGAGGTCGGCGAAGGACTGGGACAGCACGGAATCCAGGCATTCGCGCAGGTACGCCTGAACCTTGTACGCGGGAACGATGACACTGAACCTGGGCAAGGAGGACATCCATGGGTCGGCGCGGGCATACTGCCCGGAAACGGCCGATGGGATGATTTGGTTACGCGGTGTGTTCCATACGGGGGATATCCGCGGGGCTTGGGGGCGTACAGGCGTGAACTCGTGGGCGTGTGGGGTTTGTTCGCGCGGTGGGGCTCCGCCGGGCAGGGGCGCCCGGTAGCTCGGGGAGCTGGGGTTGTCGGGCGGGTGCGGGTCCGGTGGGGCCTCTCGCGCAGTTCCCCGCGCCCCTGAAAGGCAGGGGCTGCGCCCCGTGCTCTCAGGCCCGCAGGGGCCTGAGTCTTTAGGGGCGCGGGGGCCTGAATCTTTCAGGGCGCGGGGAACTGCGCGACCAGCCCCACCGGACCCGCACCCGCCACCGCACGCCCAACTTCCAAGCCATTGAGCGCCCTTGCCGCTATTTCACCGCCCCCGCCATCACCCCCGACACGAACTGCCGCTGGAACGCGAAGAACACGGCCAGCGGGATCACCATCGAGATGAACGCCCCCGGCGCCAGGACCTCGATGTTGCTGCCGAACTGCCGTACCTGCTGCTGGAGTGCGACGGTCAGCGGCTGGGAGCCGGAGCTGGAGAAGACCAGCGCGACCAGCATGTCGTTCCACACCCACAGGAACTGGAAGATCCCGAGGGACGCCAACGCCGGTGCGGCCAGCGGCAGTACGACCGTCGCGAACAGCCGCACCTCGCCCGCCCCGTCCAGCCGTGCCGCCTCCAGCAGCTCACGCGGGATCTCCGCGAAGAAGTTGCGCAACAGGAAGATCGCGA
Source organism: Streptomyces europaeiscabiei (assembly GCF_001550375.1). Classification (GTDB taxonomy): domain Bacteria; phylum Actinomycetota; class Actinomycetes; order Streptomycetales; family Streptomycetaceae; genus Streptomyces; species Streptomyces europaeiscabiei. The sequence goes on from NZ_LRTR01000345.1 coordinate 1,692, forward strand.
ACGGCAGTCCGAAGCCGACGTGGAAGAGGACGACGCCGATGATGTCGCCGAAGATCCCGAGGTCCCGGAAGAGCCCGGACAGCGGGATCAGCGCCACCTGCACCGGCACCACCAGCAGCCCCACCACGGCCATGAACCACCAGTCGCGGCCCTTGAAGTCCAGCCAGGCGAAGGCGTATCCGGCCATCGCGCCGATCAGGACGACCAGCAGCGTCGCCGGGACCGTGATCCAGATGGTGTTGAACAGGGCGTCCGTGATGCCGTCGTTCTCCAGCAGCGACTCGTAGCTTCTGGTGGTGAGTTGGGCCGGAGCCGTGAACACCTTCCACCACCCGGAGGCGGAGATGTCGGTCGGGTCGCGGAACGACGAGACCAGCAGCCCGAACGTCGGCACCAGCCAGAACAGGGCCACCAGCAGCAGGAACACACGCAGTACGCCGCCCGCCGCGCCGCTCGCGAGCCGGGCGGCGACGGAGCGCTCGGCGCGTGCGGGCGCCTCGCGCGCCGGAGTCTTCGGCGCGGGCGCGGGCGTTTCGAGAGCGGTCATCGCTGGCGCTCCTTCCTGAGGCGCCGGATGTTGACCCACATCACCGGCAGCACGAGCAGCAGCAGGACCACGCCGATCGCGCTGCCGAGACCGAAGTCGCCCCCACCGCCGTACGACACCAGGTACAGCTGCAGGGCCAGGACGTTGGCCTCGTCCTGGGTGGGCTGGGGCGCGATGATGTAGACGAGGTCGAACACCTTCATCACGTTGATCATCAGCGTGACGAGGACGACGACCAGGACCGGCGCCAGCAGCGGCACCGTGACCCGGCGGAACACCTGCCACTCGTTCGCCCCGTCCACCCTGGCCGCTTCGAGCAGATTGCGGTCCACACCGGCGAGACCCGCTGCGATCAGCACCATCGCGAAGCCCGCCCACATCCACACGTACGACCCGATGACGGCCGGAGTGACGAGAGCCGGGCCCAGCCAGTCGATGCCGTTGTAGGGCGCCGCGAAGTTCGACCCGGGCAGCCGGAGTCGGGCCCCGTCGGCCGACTCCGGCAGGCTGAACGTACCGTCGGAGCCGCTGGTCGCGGTGGCGACGACCTTCCCGTCCCTCACCGCCTCGACCTTGACGCCCTTGAGCGCCTTCTCACCCGAATCGACGGCCCCCTTCTCGCCACCGCCACCGAGCCGGAAGTCCAGCCAGACGGTGCCGGTGACACCGTCGCCGGTGGCGGCCTTCGCGTCCCGCGCGTCGCCGGGCAGCCGGTTGGGAGCGATGCCGACGAGGGGCAGGAGCGCCGGGGTGCCCGCCCGTACGGTCCCCTCCGTGGTGAACGACCCGCCGCCGGACGCCCGTAGATCGCTCACCTGGGCGTTGGGCCGGGCCTTCGGATACACGGACTCGTCGGCGAAGACGTCGTGCACGGACGTCACGACCGCGTTGGCGACGCCCTGGCTCGGATCCTGCTCGTACACCAGTCGGAAGATGATGCCCGCCGCGAGCATCGAGATCGCCATCGGCATGAAGACGATCAGCTTGAACGCCGTTCCCCAGCGCACCCGTTCGGTCAGCACCGCGAAGATCAGCCCGAGCGCGGTGACGAGCGCCGGGGCCACCGCGACCCAGATCGCGGTGTTCCGTACGGCGACGAGAGTGGAGTCGTCGGAGAAGATCTCCGTGTAGTTGTCGAGGCCGACGAAGCCGGAGCCGTCCGCGTCGAACAGGCTCCGCCAGACCGAGTACCCGATCGGGTAGACCACGAGCGCGCCGAGCAGCACCAGCGCGGGCAGCAGAAACAGCACCGCCACCCACAGCCGGGTACCCGTCACGCTCTTGCGCGGTGCGGCGGGGGGCGTCGGCAGCGCGCCGGCGCCTCCCGCCGTCTTCGTCACGGCAGACGACATGAGGCCGCCGTCAGCCGTTCCCGTAGGCCTTCGCGGCGTCGGTCTCCAGTTGCTTCTGGGCGCCGGCCACGTCGTCGGGGCTCTTCAGGAAGTCCTGCAGGTCCTTCCACTCGCCGACGCCCTGTGTGCCGCCGAACGCCGCCGGGGCCTGGTCGGACATGTCGAAGCGGAAGTCGTCGCCCGCCGCGAGCAGCGCCTTGGCGATCTCCCGGGTGACGTCGTCCTTGTAACTGCTCTCGTCCATGCCCTTGTTGGGGGAGAGGAAGCCGCCCTGCGCCGCCCAGATCTCCGCCGCGTCGGTCGAGGCGAGGAAGGTGAGCAGCGCCTGTGCGCCCTTGCCGTCCTTCAGCGCCACGGCCGCGTCGCCGCCGGTGACCACGGGGGAGTCGTCGCCGACCGCCGGGAACGGGAAGACCTTGGCGTCCGTGCCGATCTTCGCGTCCGTGTCACCGTTGATGGTGACGGCCACGAAGTCGCCCTCGAACACCATGCCCGCCGGGGTGTCCCCGCCGAAGGTCTGCGTGATCGACTTCGGGTACTCCGTCTGCAGCGCGCCGGACGCCCCGCCCGCGATCAGGTCGTCCTTGCCCCACAGCTCGGCGAGCGTGGTCAGGGCGTCCTTGACGGAGGGGTCGGTCCACTTGATCTCGTGCTTGGCGAGCTGGTCGTACTTCTCCGGGCCCGCCTGCGAGAGATAGACGTTCTCGAACCAGTCGGTGAGCGTCCAGCCGTCGGCGCCGCCGACGGACACGGCGGGGGAGCCGGCGTCGGAGAGCGTCTGCGCGGTCTGCAGGAACTCGTCCCACGTCTTGGGCTCTTCGGTGATCCCCGCCGCCTCGAAGGCCGCGGTGTTGTACCAGACGAGGGATTTGTTGGCGGCCTTCGCGTAGACGCCGTACTGCTTTCCCTCGTACGCGCCGAGGTCCTTCCAGCCGTCCGAGAAGTTCTTGTCCAGTTGTGCCTGGGCCTCGCTCCCGAGCGGTTTCACCCAGCCCTTCTCGGCGAACTGGTGCAACACGCCGACCTGCGGCAGGAACGCCACGTCCGGCGGCTTGCCGCCCTCGATCTTCGTACCGAGGAACGTGGACGTGTTGTTGCCGGTCGGCACGAAGGTCACCGAGGCGCCGGTGCGCTTCTCGAACTCGTCCAGCACCTTCTGGAAGTTGTCCAGCTCCGGGCCCGTGAAGACCGCCGCGACCTCCAGCTTCTGGCCGTCCAGCTTGGGGAGTTGCACGGTGGCCTTGCCGCCGCCGTCGTTGCCTTTGTCGTCCTTGTCGCCGTTGTCGTCACCGCCGCACGCGGTGAGCGAGAGGGCGAGGGCGCCTGCGGCGAGGGCCACGAGGGCTTTGGACGTGGGGGGATGAGTGGGCTTGCCGAGGGGGTTGGGCTTGCGTGTGCCAACAATGCGACGAATGCGGTGGATGTTGCGCATCTCTGACCCCGTTCTCCGTGCGTCGTCGAACGTAGAGCGCTGTCCCGTGCGCTCTGGTCTACGCCGCGTGCTCGGGGGCGGCAAGGGCGCCTGCCGTGTCAACGTCGCGATCGTGACCGCGTCGTGACCATGAGGGGGCGTGGGGCGGCGGAGGCGCGGAGCCGCGGGGGTGCCGAGCGCCTCTTCGCCGAGGGGGTGCTTCGTCGTTGGCGGCTTCCCGCCTACGGTGGTTGCTCGCCTACGGTGGTTGCTGCGCAGTTCCCCGCGCCCCTGAAGGGGCCTGCGGCCCCTGTCGGCGCGGGCAAGCGCCTCTCACCCCCGGCGCGGCCCGGCGCCGGGGGCCCTCACAGCAGGGACGGCACGTCCGTCGCCGAGACCTCCCGTGCCGCGCGGTCCAACGCGCTGGCCAGCAGCGCCAGATCAGTGGGGCCGTTCCCCAACTCACGGACGGGGCGCCGCGCCGGCGGGTCGCCCATCCGCGCCCAGTCGAGCGGTACGACGGTCGGGCGGAGGGTCGCGGTGCGCGGGATGCGGCCGGTGACACGGCCCGCCTGGAACGCGGTCGTGCGGCCCCCCTCGCCCAGCAACTCCCCCCGGCCGGGCGCGGGTTCGTCCGGCCCCGGCATCGGCGCGCTCAGGACGACGCGTCCGCCCGCCGCACGCCCCAGCTCACTCTCGCCCGCACGCCCACCGACGGCGGTCGTGGCGACGAGATGCACACCGAGACGCTCGCCCTCCCGGGCCACCGCCTCCAGCGCCCGTACGACGGACCCCGCCGCCGGCCTCCCCGTGGAACCCAAGGGGGGTGACAGCAGGGCGTCGAGGTCGTCGACGACGACGACGAGCCGGGGGAGTTCCGAGGCGGGGTTCCCCGCAGCTCCCCTGCCGTCCTGGTCGCTGTTCCTGCGGCTCGCCGCCGGTCGCAGCCGAAGCGTGGAGCTGGAGGACGAGTCGAGGTCGGCGGCCCCGGCCGATCCCGCCCGGGCGGCCCCCGGCCCCGAGGACCTCGCCCCCGGAACGCCGGGCGTCGCCGTCCCGGGCTTCGACGAACGCTGCGGGACGATACGTCCCGAGACCTCACGCCGTGTGTGCCACTCCACGAACCCGAGCCCGCCCAGCAACTCGTACCGACGCTTCAACTCGGTGATCAGGGACTGTGCGAACTCCCGCATCCGGACAGGATCGTTGGCCGTGAGATGCGTACCGACATGGGGCAGGTCCGTACAGACCCCCAGCCCCTCCCCGGCCCGGCCGCCGCCTGCACCGGCGGCGCCACCGGCACCGCCGTCCCGCCCGTCCACGAGGGCGATGCCCAGCCGGTCGGGCCGCTCGGCGGCGGCGAGCGACGCGGCGACGGACCGCAACAGCTCCGTACGACCGCTGCCGACCGGCCCCTCGATCAGCAGATGGGGGCCCTCGGCGACGAGGTCCACGGAGACCGGCCCGCGCGGCCCCGCGCCGAGCACGGCCC
>NZ_LRTR01000346.1 GCF_001550375.1 Streptomyces europaeiscabiei
AGCAGCCGCGCCGACTGCGGCAGCGGCGCCGACACCCGCGCCTGCCGGTCCCCGGCCGCCCCGTCCGTCCGCAACGGTGCCAGCGCCCGCGCGAACCGCTCCGCCCACGCCACCGACACGGCGTCCAGTGTGGCCACCGTGCCGTGGTTCAACAGCCCGGGTGCCTCGTCCGGGTCGAACGAGGTGATGTCCTGGGTGCCGGGACGCGTCCGCTCGTCGGCGCCGAGGAGCGCGTTCCCCCCGAGGTCGATGTGGGTGTGCGTACGGCTCACCGAGGCAGGGTCCGCCTGGGCGGAGCCGTGGGCGGCGTCGGAACGGCCGGAGTGGTCGGAGTGGTCGGGGCGGGGGCGGCTCGACGGCGCGTCGGCGTCCGTACCGCGCGCGTGGTCGGCGGAGGACGCGGGGCGCGCGGCCCCCGTACGGCCGGAGCCGGGCGGACCCGATGCCCCGGACAGGGTTCCCGTGCCGTACCCGGCGGAGGTGACGCGCAGCAGTCGCAGCGCCGTGGCGACGTCACCGCTGAGCAGGGCGACGGCCCCGCACGCGCGGAACGCGGGCGAGACCTCGCAGGCCGCCGAGTACGTCTCCGTCACCGGTGAGGCGGGTGACGCGGACTCCGTCTCGGCGAGGCACACGACATGGATCCCGGCCAGGGGCCCCTCCTGCGCCAGCCGCACCACGGCCTCCCGCACATCGGCGCCCCCGGGGTCCCCGTCCACGATCACCACCGTGTACGGCCCCGTGAAGCCACCGCCCGCCGGTCCGTCCTCCCGAGCCCACGACGGCCGACGCACGGCCCGTCGCCCGGAGCCGCCCTCGGCCGTCCCGTGCACCGCCCCACCGCGATCGACCCCGTGACCCGCGAGGCCCCCGGCTCCAGCCCCGGCCTCTGCCGTACACCCGGCCGTGCGGCGCTCCGGCTGCCCGGACC
>NZ_LRTR01000347.1 GCF_001550375.1 Streptomyces europaeiscabiei
GGACCGGTGGCCCATCGTCCCGGCGCCCGCCGTACGCCCGCCGCCCGCGCCCGCCGTGCTCCCGGGTGCGTGTCCCGCCGTGTCGGCCGCGTGGTCCTCCATACGGCGGAGCAGCTCGTCCAGACGGGCCGTCGTCTGCTCGCGGTCGTAGGCGAGGAGAAGGCGGCAGTCCTGGCCGTGGGCGGGGCGGAGATGGGGGAGCCAGCCGAGCCAGGACCAGTCGGCGGTGCGTTGCTCGGCGGAGCGGGAGCGGTCCGCGCTGATCAGGACCAGTTCCAGGGCGTCGGGGGAGTGCAGCGCGGCGAGCTGTGCCACGACCGCGCGGGTCACCCCCATCAGCCGGGGGTGCGGTCCGGCCAGCCCCAGCGCGCCGACCTCACGCAGTCCGGTGGTCACCGGCACCGCCGGCAACAGTCCCGATCCGTCCGGCGCCGCCCGGTCCGTCGTTCCCAGCCGCACGGTCAGCGCCTCCGGGTGGCCCGGTCCCCGCTCCCACAGCCGGGCGCCCGGACCGAGCGCGGTGAGCAGCAGCGCGGCGGGATCCGGCCATGTCTCCGGCAGCCGTTCCCCGCCGGCCGGGAGCACCGAGGCCATCGCCCCGCGCTCGGCCTCGTCGTACTCCGCGTCGTACTCGTACGGGTCGTACTCGGTCCCCGCCTGCCCCCGCCCCCCGGCCAGCCGCCGGGCCCAGGCCCCGAACCCGCCCCGCTTACGCACCCCGCGCGGTACATCCGTGCCCCGAAGGGGAGTGCCCTTGCGCGTACCGGACTCGACGGGCCCGTCGACGTCTCGGGAACCGCCCGCGCCACGGGCGCCGCCGGAGCCTCCGGGGCCGCCGGAACCATCGAGCTCCTCGGCACCACCGGGGCCGTGGGGAGCACCGGGCTCACCGGCGCGGCCCGGTCCACCGGCTCCGGTGGGCAGCCCTGGCTCGCCGGACCTGCGGGAATCCTCGGCCTCGCGGGAATCATGGCTGCCGCGGGCATCGCGGCCGTCGCCGACGCGGCCATGGGTCCTTGCCCCGCCCGCGTCCGTCGCCCCCTCGTGCACGGGGTTCTGACCGGTACCCGAGGCGGTCGCCCGCCCCGGGGCGTCCGTGGCGGACCCCGGGCCCTTCGCCGTCCGCTCGATCCCGGGCACGCCGCCCTGACCCGGCACGGTCCGCCGCTCGGCAATACCTTGCCCCTCGTCGGCCCCGGGTGCGCCCGTGACCGACCGCGTCACCCCGCCGGAGCCGGAGCCGGAGCCGCTCCCGGCCCCCGAACCCCCGCCCGCCGAACCGAAGCCGCCGTCTCCCGGTGTCCGCACCCCGGCCGTCACCCGGACGTGGCCCTCCCCGTCGGGTGCCGTCGCTATCCCCCGCGCCCCCGACGACGAGGCCAGACGGAGGGCGGACTCGCCGATGCGGAGGAGGGCGCCGGGGGCGAGGCGGACCGGGCGGTCGCCCACCCGGGTGCCGTCGAGGGTGGTGCCGTTGGTGGAGCCGAGGTCGACGACGGAGACGCGGCCGTCGGCGGCGAGGGTGACCGCGCAGTGGAGGCGGGAGACGTCCGGGTCGTCGAGGGGGACGTCGGCGTCGGCGGAGCGGCCGATGTGGATCTTGCCGCCGTGCAGCAGATGGACACCGCCGGCGTCGGGGCCGGCCACGACGTGGAGCTGCGCGGCGGCTTCGTCGACCTCGGGGCCCGATTCGGAGGGGGCGCCCAGGGAGAGCACGGCGCCGTCGATGAGGGGTGGCTCGCCCAGAGTGCAGCGCTGGGCGTCGAGGCGCTCGGCACCGGCGTACAGCACGACCTGCCCGCCGCCCACCTCCCGGCTGCGCTCCAGCCGCTCCGCACC
>NZ_LRTR01000348.1 GCF_001550375.1 Streptomyces europaeiscabiei
GACGGCGGAGGCGAGGCCCGAGGCCACGGCGGCCAGTGCCGTCCCGGCGGGCGCCGTGACCAGCACGTCGCAGGCCGTGGCACGTCCTCGCGGCTCCGAGACCGGTCCCAGCGGGTCTACGACGGTCAGCCGGATCTGCATCGCCGTCAGCGATCCCTTCCGCGCGGGCACCCGCGACGACGAGGACGAGACTGCGCGGTCCCCACCGCAGACTTCCCCCACCGCTCACGGGCACGTCGGCCAGTACTGGAGGCATCCTCGCACCTGCCACTGACAACACGCCCGCCGCCCACCGCCAAGTGATCTTGATTGGTCGGCTCTGCCCCCAAAAGTGCCTGACCAGTGGCCGCTAGTTGATCACTTGAGATCGGTCACGTCCGTATCGGGAACGGCGTACGTCCGTATCGACAGCCGCGTAGGTCCGTATCCGGAACCGCCCACGTCCGTGTCCGGCAACCAACCGCCCACGGGTGAGCGTCTTTCCATCGAACGCACACGGGTACCCGTACGTACTCGCGGACACGGACACCGACAGGCGGCGCACAGCAAGTCGGAACAAGTCACAGCAAAACAGGCGGGAAGAGTCAGGAAGACGACACCCCGGTACCGCGGACGGCCGCACTACAGTGGGTCGGAACGTCCGTGGGACTCCAGGGCGTGACCAGGCAAGCAAGCAGCAGGGAGCGCATGACGTGCGGCCGGTAGGGAGCAAGTACCTCCTTGAGGAGCCGATTGGACGCGGCGCCACAGGCACTGTCTGGCGCGCCCGCCAACGGGAGACCGCGGGGGCCGAGGCGGCCGTGCCCGGACACCCCGGCGAAACCGTCGCGATCAAGGTCCTCAAGGAGGAGCTCGCGAGCGACGCGGACATCGTGATGCGGTTCCTGCGGGAGCGTTCCGTGCTGCTCCGGCTCACCCACCCCAACATCGTGCGGGTGCGGGACCTCGTCGTCGAGGGCGATCTGCTGGCGCTCGTCATGGACCTGATCGAGGGCCCCGACCTGCACCGGTATCTCCGGGAGAACGGTCCGTTCACACCCGTCGGCGCGGCCCTGCTCACCGCCCAGATCGCCGACGCGCTCGCCGTCAGCCACGCCGACGGCGTCGTCCACCGCGACCTGAAGCCCGCCAACGTGCTGCTCAGGCAGGACGGCGGCCAGATGCACCCGATGCTGACCGACTTCGGTATCGCCCGCCTCGCCGACTCCCCGGGCCTGACCCGGACCAGCGAGTTCGTCGGCACACCCGCGTACGTCGCCCCCGAGTCCGCCGAGGGCCAGCCGCAGACCTCCGCCGTCGACATCTACGGCGCCGGCATCCTGATGTACGAACTGGTCACCGGGCGCCCCCCGTTCAACGGCCAGTCCGCGCTCGAAGTGCTGCACCAGCACCTCAGCGCCGAGCCGCGCCGCCCGTCCACGGTCCCCGACCCGCTGTGGACGGTCATCGAGCGCTGTCTGCGCAAGAACCCGCGCGAGAGGCCCAGCGCCGTCAACCTCGCCCGCGCGCTCCGCATCGTCGCCGAGGGCGTCGGCGTGCACGCGAACTCCATGCAGATCGCCGCCGCCGACGGCGTGGGCCACATCCTCGCCCCCGACCCCGCCCCGGCGCAGGTCCCGGGCGCGGCCCCGGACCCGTTCGGCTCGGCCGACGCGACGCAGGTGCTGCCGCACGGCGCCGGCTCGTACGACCCGAACGGTGCGACCAGCGTGCTCCCGCACACCTCGGGCCCTGCGGGCTCGGGCGACCCCACGACCGTGCTCCCGCACACGTCCGGCGGCGACCCGACGTCCGTCATGCCGCCGGTGCCGTCGCACGATCCCGGTGGTCAGCCCCCCGAGCAGCCGCACCCCTGGCAGAACCAGCTCCGCGCGGCCCGCGACCGCAACGAGCAGACCCAGGTCCAGTACCTCGACCCCAGCGAGGACCCGCTGCGCCGCCGCCCCCAGCGGCAGGCCAACCGCCAGCAGCAGCCCCCGCAGCAGCAGCCCCAGCAGTCCCAGCGACCCCCGCAGCAGCCGCCGCGCCGGCAGCAGCGCGGGTCTCAGGGCGGCCCCGGCCCCGGATACGGCCACCCGCAGCAGCAGCCGTACGCCCCAGCGCCCACCCCGCAGCCGCAGCCGCAGCGTCAACAGCCGCAGCGGTACGCGCCCGCGCCGCAGCC
>NZ_LRTR01000349.1 GCF_001550375.1 Streptomyces europaeiscabiei
CGAGCCCCGGCCGCCGCGTGAGCCGCGTCGGCGCAGCGCCAACCCGATGCGGATCCCGGGCCTCGGCTGCCTCAAGGGCTGCTTCTTCATGATCGTCCTCTTCCTCGTCGGAGGCTGGCTGATCTGGGAGTTCACACCCCTCCAGGGGTGGATCGGCACCGGCCAGAGCTGGTGGGGCCAGCTCACGGACTGGGCCGGCGAGGTGGGCAAGTGGGTCCGCGAACTGGACAACGGCACGGGCCAGTGACGCGGGCCCGGGGTCGAGCCCCGGGCAATGACCCGGCCTGATCCGACCTCGGCTTCGGCCCCGGCCCCGCCTGGACCTCGGCTTCGGCCCCGACCCCGCCCAGACCTCGGCTTCGGCCCCGACCCCGCCCAGACCTCGGCTTCGACCCCGCCCGGACCTCGGCTTCGGCCTCGGCGACGGTTGTGAGCGGCTGCGGGTCGGCGAGGGCTGGTCGCGTTCTTCCCCGCGCCCCTGAGGGGCGCAGTCACCCACAGCCTTGGCGTGCCCGCGTGATGCGGTCGGTGGTGTCTCGTCGCCAGGGTTGGGGATTTGTCGATATCTGAGGGGTGATTTCCGCCTCGGCGGTGAAGGTTGGGGCCCGGGGCGCGTAGCTTTGTCGCCAACACGCGGCCTGTAGGAGCAGTCTTGGGACGGAAGATCGGAAGCCGGTACACCGCGAACCAGATTCTGGGGCGGGGCAGCGCCGGCACGGTGTGGCTGGGTGAGGGCCCGGAGGGTCCCGTCGCGATCAAGCTCCTGCGCGAGGACCTCTCGTCCGACCAGGAACTCGTCGGCCGTTTCGTCCAGGAGCGCACCGCGCTGCTGGGCCTCGACCACCCGAACGTGGTCTCCGTACGCGACCTCGTCGTCGATGGCAACGACCTCGCCCTCGTCATGGACCTCGTCCGGGGCACCGATCTGCGCACCCGCCTCGACCGGGAGCGGCGCATGGCCCCCGAGGCGGCGGTCGCCATAGTGGCCGACATCGCGGACGGCCTGGCGGCGGCCCACGCGGCCGGGGTCGTCCACCGGGACGTGAAGCCGGAGAACGTGCTGCTGGACATGCAGGGCCCGCTGGGGCCGGGCGGCGCACATCCGGCCCTCCTGACCGACTTCGGCGTCGCCAAGCTGATCGATTCGCCCCGCCGTACCCGAGCCACGAAGATCATCGGTACGCCGGACTATCTCGCCCCCGAGATCGTGGAGGGCCTGCCGCCCCGCGCGGCCGTGGACATCTACGCCCTGGCGACCGTGTTGTACGAGCTGCTGGCCGGCTTCACGCCGTTCGGCGGCGGGCACCCCGGTGCGGTGCTGCGCCGCCACGTCACCGAGACGGTCGTCCCGCTGCCCGGCATTCCCGAGGAGCTGTGGCAGCTGCTCGTGCAGTGCCTCGCCAAGGCGCCGGCCTCGCGGCTGCGGGCGTCCGAGCTGGCGGCACGGCTGCGGGAGCAACTGCCGTTGCTGGCGGGGATGCCGCCGTTGGACGTCGACGAACCCGGGACGGAGTCCGGCGACGAGTACGAGGAGGCGCCCGCCGAAGCGGAGGCGCCGCGGGAGCGGGTGCGGCGGGGGGCGGTGCCGTTGGTGCCGGGGGCCAAGCCCGACTCCAACCGGGACACGCACACGTCGATGCGGGTGCCGGGGCCGGACGAGCTGGCCGGGGGTGCGCGGGGGACCGC
>NZ_LRTR01000035.1 GCF_001550375.1 Streptomyces europaeiscabiei
CGGTGAGCGAGCCGCCGAGGGCGCCCAGGCGCTCCCGGCCGGCGGTCAGGCCGAGGCCCCGGTCGCGCGGCTTCGCCGTCGTCGCCGTCGTGTCGAAGCCCACGCCGTCGTCCCGTACTTCGACGGTGACTCTCGTGTCGTCACGGTGGTCGAGGGTGACCCAGACGTGCCGGGCGCGGGCGTGCTCACAGGCGTTGGCCAGCAGGCCCTGGGCGACGCGGAGCAGAGCGGTGGCCCGGTCGGCGCTCAGGTCGCCCGGCTCACCGTGCGTGCGGAACACCACCCGCGAGGGCGTGGCCGGGTTGCGGGCACAGAGGGTGCGCAGCGCGGTGGAGAGGTCGTCGTGCTCCAGGGCGGGCGGGGTGAGGTCGCTGATGATGGTGCGGGTCTCGGCGAGGTTGGCGCCGAGCGCGTCCACGACCGTACGGACCTGGGTCCTGGCGAGGTCGGGGCGGCGGTCCCAGTCGCGGTCGGCGGCCTGGAGGAGCATGCGGCTGCCGGCGAGTTCCTGGGCGAGCGTGTCGTGCAGATCGCGGGCGATCCTGGCGCGCTCCGCGAAACGGCCCGCCTCGCGCTGACCCCGCGCCAACTCGGCTCGGGTGCTGCGCAGTTCACTGAGGAGTCGCTGTTGCGTGCGGTAGAGGGCGACCGTCGCCCAGAGGGCGGCGGCCGGCGGAACGACCAGTTCGGGGTGGAGCGTGCCGGAGGTGCGGGCGATCAGGAGGACGAGCAGCACGGTGATCACGCCGACGACGGCGGCCGCCGTGCGGCCCGTGAACATGCGCAGGGCGAGGATCGCCAGGGGGAGCGCCAGCCAGGTGTAGGCGGTGGCGACCTGTGCGGGCATCTCCCAGGAGATCCAGCACCACAGCGTCAGCAGCGTGCCGAGCCAGAGGGGGCGGCCCCACCGCCCCAGCCGGTCCCAGAGGGCGAGCCCGCCCACGTACCCGACCGCCAACACCGTGATGAGCGGGACCAGTTCCCAGCACAGCGCCGAGTTGAGGTCGACGAGACGGACGACTCCGCCGACGACGACGGTCAGGAACAGCAGGTCGGGCAGCCGCCGCGGCGACAGCGAACCTCGGTGGACGAAGGCGGGGGCGGCGAAGGCGGGCACGGCGGCGATTCCCTCTGCGACGGTCCGGACGGGCACGGGGCTGGCGGGGCCAGCCGAGTGTAGTCAGTGACGCGTGTGACCGGAGTAAAGGAAGCGCCGTACCCGCCGTGACCGGCGGGGTGGTTACCGCCCGGGGTGCAGGCCCAGGAAGCCCGGCGTCGGGTCGCCCTTGACCTCGCCGAAGTAGAGGGCGAAGGTCTGCTTCCACCGCTCGACCTGGGCGCGGTCCTCCATGAACCGGGGGAAGCCGTCGAGGTGCGCGTTGCGGTACGTCCAGATGGGCTTCAGGCCGCCGGCGGGGGTGACGTCCGTGCGAACGGACCAGCCGTTGAAGGAGCCCTGCTGCCGTTCGGCGGACAGCGCCCAGTTGAGGTACAGCTTGGCGGCGGTCGGGTTGGCGGCCTTCCTGAGGATCGCGGCGCGCTGGCCCCAGGCCATGAAGGGGTGCCCGTCGGCCACGGCGAAGCGGGTCGCGGCGGTCGGGGGCGCGGTCAGCGAGCCGGCCCCGCCGACGCCGATGGCCTTCTGCCTGCCGTTGACCGCGACACCCGGGGTGTGCGAACCACGGTTGAACTGCGGCTGCTGGGCGGCGAACTCGGCGATCCAGTCCCAGCCGTACGCCTCCTGGTAGAGGGAGAAGAGGTAGAGCACCGCGTCGTCGTCGTGCGGGTAGGAGGAGGCGATGGCGTTTTTCCAGCGCGGGTCGACCAGCTCGTACGGCGACTTGGGCGCGTTCCCGGCGACGGCGTCGACGCCGTACATGTAACTGAAGGCGATGACCCCGACGGCCGTCCAGGCGCCCTGCGGGTCGCGGAAGTCCTTGTACAGCTTGGAGAACCCGGCGGGCCTGTACGGCAGCAGCTTGCCCTGGCTCTTCCAGCGGGTGAAGTCCTGCAGCGTCTGGAGCTGGACGACGTCGGGGACCAGGGTGTCGGTCGCGAGCTGGTTGTCGACGCGGACGTCGTGGTACTTGCTGTAGTCCACGACCATCGTCAGGTCGATGTCCGGGAAGCGGGTGCGGAACGCCTGGGCCGTGAAGTCCTGCTGGGTGGCGGTGTCGCCGCCCGCGTAGATGACGAGTCGGCCGCCCTCGGCGACCGCGGCGCGGTACAGCTCGTCGAGAGTGCGGGTCTCCTCGGACCCCGAGGCCGCCGTGCGGGAGCCCGACGCCGACCCGGCGGCG
>NZ_LRTR01000350.1 GCF_001550375.1 Streptomyces europaeiscabiei
GTGCCCCGGGCGGCCGGGGCACCTCGGCCGGGGTCGGCGCGGAACCGGGGGAGTGTGGTCCGGCGGCGACGGATCACGTTGGGTGTGGCGGCGGTGGCGTTGATCGCGGCGGTGGGGGTGGGGGCGTGGGCGGCCACCTCCGGGGACGATGACGGTGGGGCGCCGTCCGACACGAAGAACTCGGCGCCGGGAAACCCTTGAGTCCTTCGGGCACCTGATCACTCGGGGACGACTGCGATCAGGCGGGCGCGGGCCCGTCGTGGCCGATCGCGCAGTTCCCCACGCCCCTGAAAGGCCGGGCGCCGTGGGTTCGAAGGCCTGGGCCCCGCGGGTCTGAAGACCAGGCCTCGCGGGCTTGAAGGCCAGACCTGGCGGGTTTGAAGGGCGGCCAGGCGTCGTGGGTCTGAAGACTAGGCCTCGCGGGCTTGAAGAGCAGGCGCCGTGGGTTTGAAGGCCAGGCCTCGCGGGCTTGAAGGCCTGGTCCCCGCAGGTCTGAAGACCAGGCCCCGCAGGTCTGAAGGCCATGTTCTGCGGGCCTGAGGGACAACGGTCACGCGGGTTGAAAGCACGGGGCGCAGCCCCTGCTTTTCAGGGGCGCGGGGAACTGCGCGACCAGCCCCCACGCACCCGCAGCCGAAGAACCCACCCGGCGGCAGCCCCACGGCAGGGGCCCCACGGGGGCGCACCCCGCATGGCCCGCCCGGCGGAGCCGTTAGGCTGGGGGCGTGGCAGTCGTCGATGTATCCGAAGAGCTGAAGTCCCTCTCCTCGACCATGGAGTCGATCGAGGCCGTTTTGGACCTCGACAAGCTGAGGGCAGACATCGCCGTGCTCGAGGAGCAGGCGGCCGCGCCGTCCCTGTGGGACAACCCGGACGAGGCGCAGAAGATCACCAGCAAGCTCTCCCACCTCCAGGCCGAGGTCAGGAAGGCGGAGGCGCTGCGCGGTCGCATCGACGACCTCGGTGTCCTCTTCGAGATGGCCGAGGAGGAGGACGACCCGGACACCCGCGCCGAGGCCGAGTCGGAGCTGACCTCCGTCCGGAAGGCGCTGGACGAGATGGAGGTCCGCACCCTCCTGTCCGGCGAGTACGACTCCCGCGAGGCCCTCGTCAACATCCGCGCCGAGGCCGGTGGCGTCGACGCCGCCGACTTCGCCGAGAAGCTGCAGCGGATGTACCTGCGCTGGGCGGAGCAGAAGGGCTACAAGACCGAGGTGTACGAGACCTCGTACGCGGAGGAGGCGGGCATCAAGTCCACCACCTTCGCCGTGCAGGTGCCGTACGCCTACGGCACGCTCTCCGTCGAGCAGGGCACGCACCGGCTCGTCCGGATCTCGCCGTTCGACAACCAGGGGCGGCGGCAGACCTCCTTCGCCGGTGTCGAGATCCTGCCCGTGGTCGAGACGACGGACCACATCGAGATCGACGAGACCGAGCTGCGGGTGGATGTCTACCGGTCGTCGGGGCCCGGCGGCCAGGGCGTCAACACCACCGACTCAGCGGTGCGGTTGACCCACCTCCCCACCGGCATCGTCGTCTCCTGTCAGAACGAGCGGTCGCAGATCCAGAACAAGGCGTCCGCGATGAACGTTCTGCAGGCGAAGCTCCTCGACCGCCGTCGGCAGGAGGAGCAGGCCAAGATGGACGCCCTCAAGGGCGACGGCGGCAACTCCTGGGGCAACCAGATGCGTTCGTACGTCCTGCACCCGTACCAGATGGTCAAGGACCTCCGCACCGACCACGAAGTCGGCAACCCCGAGGCCGTGTTCAACGGCGAGATCGACGGCTTCCTGGAGGCCGGAATTCGCTGGCGCAAGCAGCAGGAGAAGTAGGGCGGCAGAATTCAGCGCTTTATCGACAAGGCAACCACCTTCCGCTGGAAGGCGGTTGCCTTGTCTGTGTGGAGATGTCTGGGTCTTACGTCACACTCACATGTCGTTGCCGGGGTCAAATGCGGTGAACGGGACATCGCGTACGCAACGACCTTGACGTTGCTGCGAAAACTGGGAAGGCTGGCGCATGGCATGCGCATTACTGGGGCGCATGTGAACCGGGGGACTTCGACCCAACCGACTGCTCCCGTTGATCGCGGCCCCGGGCGCTCTGCTCCATTCACTGATGAGCTACTGGGGGTAGCAGCCATATGACGAAGAAGACACGGATCCGCGTTGCGCGAATAGCCGCGGGTGCCGTGATCGCCGCCGGCGCGTCACTGACCGCCGCGGGTGCCGCTTCCGCGCTGGACCTCGGCGTCGGTGTCGGTGTCAGCACCGACGACGGCGGTTCGGTCGAAGCTGATGTCTCGGTCCAGACCGGCAACGACACCGAGGGCAACACCATCATCGGTGCGACCACTGGTGAGACCACCGGCGAGACCACTGGTGAGACCACTGGTGAGACCACCGGCGAAACCACTGGCGAGACGACTGGTGAGACCACCACGACGAGCACGACTGGTGACCCCACCACGACGAGCACGACTGGTGACCCCACCACGACGAGCACGACTGGTGAGACCACCACGACGAGCACGACTGGTGAGACCACCACGACGAGCACGACTGGTGACCCCACCACGACGAGCACGACTGGTGACCCCACCACGACGGGTAACGCCAACAGCACGGGCAACGCCAACAGCACGGGCAACGCCAACAGCACCGGTAACGCCAACAGCACCGGCAACGCCAACAGCACCGGCAACGCCAACAGCTCGGGCAACTCCGACAGCACCAGCACGACCGGTGACGCCAGCAGCACGGGCGGCAACAGCTCCACCGGCGGTGACACCTCCGGTGGCACCGACCCCGACGACGGCGGCAACGACGCGGTCGTCCAGGAGGAGGGCTCCTCGGCCCTCACGGACACCGGCTCGGAGACCGAGGCCCAGGGCGTCGGTAGCGGCGAGCTGGCCGAGACCGGCGCCACCGAGACCACGTTCCTGCTGGTCGGCGCCGCCACCATGATCGCCGGCGGTATCGGCTTCCGTCTGCTGCCGCGCCTGATGGACGGCCGCGGCGCCACCGCCTGATCGTTCGCGATCAGGCACAGCCACACACGCACGTACGACGAAGGCCCGGGGCAGCCAGCCCCGGGCCTTCGTCGTACGTCCGAGCCGCTCTATGCCGTCTGGTGCGCCAGCAGCGCCACCGCCGCTATCAGGATCGCCAGGAGGGCGATCAGGGTCACGGGGCTCAGATTCGCGAAGGGGTTCTCCTGCTGGAGCCGCTCGCGGCTGGCCCGGCACACATGGCAGCGGCCCTCGGCGACGGGGGACGCGCAGTTCGCGCACACCAACCGGTCGTACGTCATGCGCCTCGCCCTCCTTGCAATGGCCCCACACATACCTCAACGCTTCGTGGAACCGGACCGTTCCTCCACACCACTGTGCCAGGTTCCTCCGGAGGTTGCGCGAGGGCCTCGGAAAGGGGTGGGTTGCCCCATGCCGCGCGGCTGCGGGCCGGTGGGGGCTTGTCGCGCAGTTCCCCGCGCCTCTTGGCGGGCCGGGGACGGTACAGTCTCGTCATCCATTCCCGACGGCTTGTGGTGCATCCGTGATCCGATTCGACAACGTGTCCAAGGTCTACCCCAAGCAGACCCGCCCCGCACTCAGGGATGTCTCCCTGGAGGTCGAGAAGGGCGAGTTCGTGTTCCTCGTGGGGTCATCCGGCTCCGGAAAGTCCACCTTCCTGCGGCTGATCCTCCGGGAGGAGCGGTGCAGCCAGGGACAGGTGCACGTCCTGGGCAAGGATCTCGCGCGCCTGTCCAACTGGAAGGTGCCGCAGATGCGCCGCCAGCTCGGGACGGTGTTCCAGGACTTCCGGCTGCTGCCGAACAAGACGGTCGGCGAGAACGTCGCCTTCGCCCAGGAGGTCATCGGCAAGTCGCGCGGCGAGATCCGCAAGTCCGTGCCGCAGGTGCTGGAACTGGTCGGTCTCGGCGGCAAGGAGGAGCGCAGGCCCGGCGAGCTGTCCGGTGGTGAGCAGCAGCGTGTGGCCATCGCGCGGGCCTTCGTGAACCGGCCCAAGCTCCTCATCGCGGACGAGCCCACCGGCAACCTCGACCCGCAGACCTCCGTCGGCATCATGAAGCTGCTCGACCGGATCAACCGGACGGGCACCACCGTGGTGATGGCCACCCACGACCAGAACATCGTGGACCAGATGCGCAAGCGCGTCATCGAGCTGGAGAAGGGCCGCCTCGTCCGCGACCAGGCACGCGGCGTCTACGGCTACCAGCACTGACCGCCCCAGTCCACGGAAAGGCTTAGCGGAACGCCATGCGCGCCCAGTTCGTCCTGTCGGAGATCGGTGTCGGTCTCCGCCGCAACCTCACGATGACCTTCGCGGTCATCGTCTCCGTCGCCCTCTCCCTCGCCCTGTTCGGCGGATCGCTGTTGATGAGCGACCAGGTCGGCCAGATGAAGGGCTACTGGTACGACAAGGTCAACGTGTCGGTCTTCCTCTGCAACAAGAGCGACGCGGAGTCCGACCCCAACTGCGCCAAGGGCGCCGTCACGACCGAGCAGAAGAACCAGATCAAGTCGGATCTGAACAAGATGGGGGTCGTCGAGAACGTCGAGCACGAGTCGCAGGACGAGGCGTACAAGCACTACAAGGAGCAGTTCGGCGACTCGCCCCTGGCCAGCAGCCTCACGCCGGACCAGATGCAGGAGTCGTACCGCATCAAGCTCAAGGACCCGGAGAAGTACCAGGTCATCGCGAGCGCCTTCAACGGCCGTGACGGTGTGCAGTCGGTGCAGGACCAGAAGGGCATCCTGGACAACCTGTTCCGGCTCCTCGGGTACCTGAACCTGGCGGCGCGCGGAGTGATGGCGGTCATGCTGATCGTGGCGCTGCTGCTGATCGTCAACACGGTGCGCGTCTCGGCGTTCAGCCGTCGCCGTGAGATCGGGATCATGCGGCTCGTGGGGGCCTCGGGCTTCTACATCCAGGCGCCGTTCATCATGGAGGCCGCGGTCGCCGGGATCATCGGCGGCGTGGTCGCCTGCGCCTTCCTGGCGCTCGGCCAGTACTTCGTGATCGACAACGGAGTGGCACTGTCCCAGAACCTGCCATTGATCAATTTCGTCGGCTGGGACGCCGTCCTCGTCAAGCTGCCGCTCATCCTCACCGTGAGCTTCCTGATGCCGGCGCTGGCCGCTTTCGTCGCGCTGCGCAAGTACCTGAAGGTGTGACGCACGCCCCTGGGGCCGTACCGGCGAGCGCCGGTGCGGCCCTTCGCGTTGTCCTAGACTCGCCGACATGTCAGGCCGCGACCTGTTCTCCCAGCCCCGCCGCATCGGCCGCGGGGCCGCCCTGACATTGGTCTTCGCGAGCGTGCTCGCGGCGGGCGCCGCGACCGGCTCCTTCGACGATCCGCGCGGCGGGACGACGGCCGTCGCGAACCCCTCCCGCTCCGCCCCGGCCGACAGGGAGCAGGACGTCGCCGACGCGGCCGCCGAGGCCATGGCCGAGGGCGAGTCCCCCGTGGAGGCCGCCGAGCGGGCCGTCAGCCGCAGCGGCGACCGGTGGGGCGCCGTCTACTCCGAGGGCGAGTACGAGCAGTTCGAGGAGGCCCTCGACGGCGAGTACACCGGCGTCGGCCTCTGGGCCCGGCTGCGGCGGGACGGCCGTATCGAGGTGGCCCGGGTGCAGGACGGCTCGCCCGCGGCGGGCGCCGGGATCCGCGCGGGCGACCGGCTCGTCGGTGTCGACGGCGAGAAGGTCGACGGGCGTCCGGTCACCGAGGTCGTCTCCTTACTCCGCGGCGACGCGATCGGCGGGGGGGCCGGGAGCACCGACACCCCCAAGAGCGCGGCCGCCGGTACGAAGGTGTCGCTGGAGCTGCGGCGCGGCACCCGGACATGGCACGAGACCCTGCGCAGGGCCCGTCTGTCCACCGAGGACGTGACCGTGAGCCGCACCGCCGGCGGAGTCAGCGTCATCACGGTCGACGCGTTCACCAAGGGCTCCGGCGACGTCGTACGAGCCGCCGTGGAGCAGTCCGCCGACGCCGCGGGCTTCGTCCTCGACCTCCGCGGCAACTCCGGCGGCCTGGTCTCCGAGGCCGTCACCGCCGCCTCCGCCTTCCTCGACGGCGGCCTCGTCGCCACGTACGACGTCAACGGCGAGCAGCGGGCCCTGCACGCCGAGCCGGGCGGCGACACCACCAGACCCCTGGTCGCGCTCGTCGACGGCGGCACCATGAGCGCGGCCGAGCTGCTCACGGGAGCCCTCCAGGACCGGGGCCGCGCGGTGGTCGTGGGCTCCCGCACCTTCGGCAAGGGCTCGGTGCAGATGCCGAGCCGCCTCCCCGACGGCTCCGTCGCCGAACTGACCGTCGGCCACTACCGCACCCCCTCCGGCCGGGGCGTCGACGGCAGCGGCATCACGCCCGACCTGGAGGCGGACGAGGACGCCCTGCAGCGGGCCGAGACGGTGCTCAGCGGCCTCGGGCAGTAGCCGCCCCCGCCGCCTCTCGCGCTCCTGCCCGCCCCCTCACGTTCCCCCTGGCCGCCGCTCCGGTTAATCGGCTTCCCGTGGACCCCCCGCGTAGTGCGAAAATGGGCGGCACTATGAGCAAGGGAATGTACGTACCGAAGGAGTCCCAGCCCAAGCAGGGCGGGACGGCCGCCAAGGGCCGGGACGGCGAGAAGGGCGGCAAGCGCAAGATCGTCGCCCAGAACAAGAAGGCCCGGCACGACTACGCGATCATCGACACCTACGAGGCCGGGCTGGTCCTCACCGGTACCGAGGTGAAGTCGCTGCGCGAGGGCCGGACCTCGCTGGCCGACGGCTTCGTCCAGATCGACCGGGGTGAGGCGTGGCTGCACAACGCCCACATCCCCGAGTACCACCAGGGCAGCTGGACCAACCACTCCGCGCGCCGCAAGCGGAAGCTGCTGCTGCACCGCGAGGAGATCGACAAGCTGGAGTCCAAGGCACAGGAGACCGGCCACACGATCATCCCGCTCGCGCTGTACTTCAAGGACGGCCGGGCGAAGGCGGAGATCGCTCTCGCGCGGGGCAAGAAGGAGTACGACAAGCGGCAGACGCTGCGGGAACAGCAGGACCGGCGTGAGTCGGACCGCGCGATCGCGGCGGCGAAGCGGAAGCAGCGCGAGGCGTAGCCACGGGGAATACGGTGGCACGCGCTCGCGTTGGTCACGTACGATGGCACTGCACCTCACAGCGGGTGCGCTGGTCCCCTCCGGGGGACTCCTCCTCGGGGGACATTGAAAAAACAACATGGGGATGATCGGTTTCGACAGCGGATGTCGAAGCAGGGGAAGCGTGTCGAGGAAGCGGCCACGATCTCGTAAACCACAGGCCGAAAAAAATAATCGCCAATTCCAACAGCGATTCTCCCAAGCAGCAGTTCTCTCTCGCCGCCTGATCTCAGGTAGCGAAGCGACTGCTCCTTACTAAAGGGAGTGTCAGCCCGGGGGTGTTCCCGACCCGGATCCTGGCATCAGCTAGGGGACTAAACCTTGATCCCGGTCACGGGGTGAAGAGGGAAATCTAACAGTGACTGAGCCCGTCGGCGACTTGTTCGCGTGATCGCCGGGGCTGAGAAAATCACAGCGAACTGCACACGGAGAAGCCCTGATTCCTCACCGTTGGACGCGGGTTCGATTCCCGCCATCTCCACAATTCCCATGTGGGCGAAAGCCCCGCTGCGACACAGCAGCGGGGCTTTCGTCATTTCCTCACCCCGTATGCGTTCACCCCGTCACCCGGCGGGACGTGCTCGCCCGGACGGTCAGGCGGGGCGGCAGCAGGGTGGCCTCGGGTACGGGGGCGCCGGCCAGCTTCTTCATCAGGAGGGCGACCGCCCGCTCGCCCACCTCGGCCGCCGGGATGGCGATCGAGGTGAGCGGGACACGGAGGTTCGCGGCGAGGTCGTCCGGGCAGAGGGCGGTGACCGAGAGGTCGGCCGGGACGCGGAGACCGAGGTGCTCGAAGGCGTCGACGAGGGGGTCCAGGATCGCCTCGTTGTGGACGACCACGCAGGTGAGGGCCGGGTGTTCGCGCAGGAGACGTTCCGCCACGGCTCGGGCGGCCGCGGGGGTGGCCTCGCACGGGTGGACCGTGGAGGACATGCCGTTGCGGGTGGCGGCCGAGGTGAAACCCTGGACGACGCGCTGGGCGAAGGAGGTCTGGCGGACGTAGACCTCCGGCGGGGAGCCGATCAGGCCCACCACGCGGTGCCCCAGGCCGGCCAGATGCTCCACGCACAGCTCGCCCGCCGTCCTGAAGTCCAGGTCGATGCAGGTCAGGCCGGAGGGGTCGGCGGGGAAGCCGATCAGTACCGACGGGCGGTCCAGGTTACGCAGCAACGGCAGCCTGGGGTCGTGGAGCTGGACGTCCATCACGATCAACGCGTCCACCAGGGCCGTGTCCGCCACCCGCCGCAGGCCCTCCTCGCCCTCCTCCTGCGTCAGCAGCAGCACGTCGTGGTCGTGTGCGCGGGCCGTCGTGACCGCCGAGACCGCGAACTGCATGACCACCGGCACATTGATCCCGGCGCGTAACGGCACCACCATCGCCAGCACGTTCGACTTGCTGCTGGCCAGGGCCCGGGCGCCCGCGTGCGGACGGTAACCCAGCTCGCGGACGGCCGCCTCGACCCGCGCCCGTGTCTGGGCCGAGATCGGCCGCTTGCCGCTCAGGGCGTACGAGACGGTGCTGGGGGAGACGCCCGCGTGCCGGGCCACGTCCGTGATCTTCACCGTCACACCGACCTCGTTCCCGGAGAGTCCGACTCCCCGTCCAGGTCCATCGTCAGAAACCCCGTGCCCGCCTCCGCCCGGACCTCCCGGTCACCGGCCGCGAGCCCCCACGGCGCCCTCGGGTCGCCGCACGACGCCCGCAGGACCCTGCCCTCCCGTACGACGGTGAAGGTCACGTCGCCCACCGGCACGGTGACCTGGGCCCCGTGTTCGAGGCCGTACGCACGCAGGGTGACCCCGTCGGCGTGGTCGTAGTCCGGGCGGTCCGTCACCGCGCCGACCGGGACGACCGCGCCCGGACGGACCAGGAGCGGCACGCTCGTGAAGTCGTGCCGCTCGCGGACCCAGCGGGGGCCGGTGACCGTTCCCCCGGTCGGGAAGCGGGTCCAGGTGCCCTCGGGGACGTAGTACGTGACATCGCCCTCGTCGCTGAAGACGGGGGCCACGAGGAGGTCGGGGCCGAGCATGTACTGGCGTTCCAGATGCGCGCAGCCCGGGTCGTCCGGGAACTCCAGCACCATCGCGCGCATCATCGGGACGCCCTCGGTGTGGGCGGTGCGCGCGGCCCCGTGGAGGTAGGGCATCAGGCTGAGCTTCAGGTGGGTGAACTTCCGCAGGACGTCCACCGATTCGTCGTCGAAGAGCCAGGGGACCCGGTACGACGACGAGCCGTGCAGTCGGCTGTGGGAGGACAGGAGGCCGAAGGCGATCCACCGCTTGAAGAGCGCGGGTGTCGGGGTGCCCTCGAAGCCGCCGATGTCATGGCTCCAGTACCCGAAGCCCGACAGCCCCAGCGACAGCCCTCCCCGCAGCGACTCGGCCATCGCCTCGTACGTCGACTCGCAGTCGCCGCCCCAGTGGACGGGGAAGCGCTGGCTGCCGACCGTCGCCGAGCGGGCGAAGAGCACCGCCTCGCTCTCGCCCCGGTGTTTGCGCAGGACGTCGAAGACCGTGCGGTTGTAGAGGTAGGTGTAGTAGTTGTGCATCCGCTCCGGGTCCGTGCCGTCGGACCAGGTCACGTCCAGGGGGACCCGCTCGCCGAAGTCGGTCTTGAAGCAGTCGACGCCCTGGGCGAGCAGCGCCTCCAGCTTCGACGCGTACCACGCGCGGGCCGCCGGGCTGGTGAAGTCGACCAGGGCCATGCCGGGCTGCCAGAGGTCCCACTGCCAGACGCTGCCGTCGGGTCGGCGGAGCAGGTGGCCGAGGGCCCTGCCCTCCGCGAAGAGCGGGGAGCGCTGGGCGATGTACGGGTTGATCCACACGGAGATGCGCAGGCCGCGGCGTTTGAGGCGGGCCAGCATGCCTTCCGGGTCCGGGAAGACCCGGGGGTCCCACTCGAAGTCGCACCACTGGAACTCGCGCATCCAGAAACAGTCGAAGTGGAAGACGGAAAGGGGGAGCCGCCGCTTCCGCATGCCCTCGATGAAGGAGGTCACCGTCTCCTCGTCGTAGGAGGTGGTGAAGGAGGTCGAGAGCCAGAGACCGAACGACCAGGCGGGCGGGAGGGCCGGGCGGCCGGTGAGGGCCGTGTACTTGCGGAGGATGTCCTTCGGGGTCGGGCCGTAGATGACGTAGTACGTCAACTGCTGCGTCTCCGCGCTGAACTGGACCCTCGACACGACCTCCGAGGCGACCTCGAAGGACACCTTGCCGGGGTGGTCGACGAAGACGCCGTAGCCCGCGTCGGTGAGGTAGAACGGCACGTTCTTGTAGGCCTGTTCGGTGGCCGTGCCGCTGTCGGCGTTCCAGATGTCGACGACCTGGCCGTTCTTGACGAGCGGGCCGAAGCGTTCACCGAGGCCGTACACCGAGGTGCCGACGCCGAGGCCCAGCTGTTCGCGGAGGTAGTGGGCGCCGGACGCCTCGCGCATGATGCCCATCGACTTGGGGCCGCTGGTGGTGAGGGTGCGGCCGTGGGCGCGGAAGTCGACGTGCCAGGGGCCGGTGCGGGACACGCGGACCGACAGTTCTCCGGCGGTGAGGGTGGCGTGCTCGTCGTCGTAGGAGGTGTGGGGGGTGAACTCCTCACTCGTCAGCTCGAATCGCGGGCCGTGTGGCGGCTCGCCCTCGAAGTGGGTGAACGTGACGCCGATGACGTCGGGCATCGGGGCGTGGGCGCTGATCGTCACGACCGGTCCCTTCAGCAGGTCGCCGCGGTGGCGGATGGGCTGGGTCGGGGCGTGGACCTCCAGGGCGCCGCCGTCCGTGGCGGTGACGTCGAGGACCTCGACCGGGTGGGCCGCGGTGACGCCCTCGCGGAGCAGCCAGTAGCCGTCGGTGAACTTCATGTGGGGGGTATCTCCTTACGTCACGGCCTGCTTCACGGCTTGCTGTACGGCCTACTTCACGGCTCCCGCGGCGATGCCGCGGGTGAGCGTGCGCTGGAAGAGGAGGAAGAACACGAGAGCGGGGAGCAGGCCGAGCAGGGCCGCCGCGTTGGTCATCGTGGCGTCCATCAGACGCTGGCCCTGGAGGACGCCCAGGGCCACCGACACGGTCTGGTTGTCGTTGGAGATCAGCATGACGAGGGGGAGCAGGAACTCGTTCCAGGTCCAGATGAAGAAGAAGACGAGGAGCACACCGAGGGTGGGCCTGCTGACGGGGACGACGATCCGCCACAGCACCTGCCAGGTGTTCGCGCCGTCGATCCGGGCCGCCTCGACGATCTCGCGGGGGAACCTCCCGAGCACCGAGGCGAGGAGGTAGGTGCCGAAGGCCGCCTGGATGACCGTGAAGACGATGACCACGCTGAGGCGGGTGTCGTAGATGCCGGCTTCCTTGGAGAGGAAGTACACCGGGTAGACCAGCGCCTCCTGAGGCAGCATGTTCGCGAGCACGAAGAAGGCCAGGATCCAGGTACGGCCCCGTAGCCGGCCGATGCCGATCGCGTACGCGTTGAGCACCGACAGGACGACGGCCAGCACCGCCACCGAGCCGCTGATCAGCACGGAGTTGAACAGCTTCCGGCCGTAGTCCACCCGCTGCCAGAAGTCCTTCAGCCCGTCCAGATAGAGGCCGTCGGGGAGGCTGAGCGGGCCGCTCCGGGAGTATTCCGCCGGGGACTTCACCGCGTTCACGGCCACGATCAGAAACGGGACGATCATGAAGAGGGCGGCGACGCAGAGGGCCACGAGGACCGGATAGCGGCGGACTGCGGTCATACGCGGGTCCCCTCCTCGGCGTCCTCGGCGCGCGTCTGGAGCTTCAGGCCGACCAGGGCCAGGGCGAGGACGAGCACGGTCAGGACGGTGGAGATCGCGGCACCGTAGCCGACCTGGGTCTTCTCGAAGAACGTGGTGAAGGAGAAGTAGGACGGCACGTCGGTGGCGCCGCCGGGGCCGCCCTTCGTCAGGACGTACACCGCGCCGAACACCTTGAGCGCGGCGATCGTGCACCACAGCAGGACGACATGGATCTCGGGCCGGATCTGCGGCAGCGTGATGTGGCGGAACCGGCGCCACCAGCCGGCGCCGTCCAGCTCGGCGGCCTCGTACAGCGCCGGGTCGACGCGTTGCAGCCCCGCCATGAAGACGACCAGCGGGAAGCCGAGCTGCACCCACACCATCACGGCCATGACGGTGTAGAGGGCGAGGTCCGGGTCGCCGAGCCAGTCCTGCTGCCATCCGCTCAGCCCGACCGCCTTCAGCAGCTCGTTCAGGGAGCCGTTCTCCGGGGCGAGGATCCAGCTCCAGACGATGCCCGCCACCGCGATCGGCAGCACCTGGGGGAGGTAGAAGCAGGCGCGCAGCACGGCGGTGACGCGGCTGCCGAAGTGCTTGCCGACGAAGTCGAACAGGGCGGCGGCCAGGACCAGTCCGAGCGCGGTCGGTACGGCGGCCATGGCGACCACCATGAACAGGCTGTGCCGGAACGACGCCCAGAAGGCGGAGTCGCCCAGCAGCTCCCGGTAGTTGGCGAGGCCGGACCACTCCGGGGTGCCGACTCCCTGCCAGTCGGTGAAGCTCACCCCCGTGTTCATCAGGAAGGGGACGATGACGACGGCGAAGAACGCGAGGGCGCCGGGGAGGAGGAACAGTGCGTAGGAGTCACGGGGGCTTCGGGGGTGGTGCGTGCGGCCGGTGCGCCCCTCCTTGCCGACCGCCGCCGCTCGCTCCACGGTCACCGTCACTGCTCCGGTACGTCCTTCTCGTACGCCTTCCCGATCGCGTCCAGGTACGCGTCCGGGTCCGCACTGCCGGTGATCAGCTTCTGGGTCTCGGAGACGAGGACGTCGTAGAAGCCGGGGACGGGCCAGTCGGGATAGAAGGCCAGGCCGTCCTTCTCGGAGAGGGCGTTGAAGTCGGCGATCAGCTTCCTGGCCCGTGGATCGGTGATGGCGGCCGGGTCCGCGGCCACCGGGACCCCGCCCTTGTCGCCGAGCAGGTTCTGGATCTTCTCCGACATGGTGATGTCGATGAAGTCGTAGGCGAGTTCCTTGTTCCTGGCGCCCTTGGGGACGACCCAGAGGTTGCCGCCGGAGCCGAGGGTGAGGTTCGTATCGGGCCACAGGAACGTGCCCCAGTCGAACTGGTTCTCCGCCTTGAACCGGCCGTACCACCAGCTCCCCGAGAACAGGATCGGCGCCTTGCCCTGGATGAAGGAGACGCCCGCGTCCTCGGCCTTCGTCCCCGTCGACTTCTCGCTGATGTACCCCTTCTCCACCCACTCGGCGAAGGTCTCCGCCCCGTACGTCCACGCGGCGTCATGGAAGTCGGCCTTGCCCTTGTACAGCTCGTAGGAGTCCACCCAGGCGCGGTCCGCCCTGCTCAGCGCCAGCTGGTACAGGTACTGCTGCGCCACGTACTCGGCGCCGGCGTTGGCGAGCGGCGTGATGCCCGCGTCGACGAACTCGTCCATGGCGGCCGTGAGTTCGGCGAGGGTGGTGGGCTCGGCGATGCCGTGCTTCTCGAAGAGCTCCTTGTTGTAGAAGACCATCGTGTACTCGGCGTAGTTCGGCACGCCGTACCACTTGCCGGAGCCCATGACGCCGTCGGCGTCGTACTGGCTGGTGGTGCGGACGCCCGCGCTGAGCTTCTTGTCCCAGCCGCGCTCGCTCACCTCCGGCGTGAGGTCGGTGAGAAGACCTTGCCTGGAGAGAAGTCCGGCGGTCGCGTTGCCCTTGTTGTACTCCATGAGGTCGGGCGCGTCGGAGGAGTTGAGGACCATCGGGGCGGTCTTGCGGACCTGTTCGAAGCCCTTCTCCTCGAACTCGACCTCGACACCCGGGTGGGTCTTCTCGAACTCCTCGATCGCCGCGTTCCAGGCCACGCCCATCGCGCTGTCGGGGCCCTCGTAGTGCCAGAGGCGGAGGGTCCCGCCGTCGTCGCCGCTCTCCGAACCGCCGCAGGAGGCCAGGAGCAGGGCCCCGCAGAGAGCCGCCGCAGCCGCTGCCGTACGCCTTCGTGCCGTCAACATCCTCTGCCTCCGGGGGAGTCGGACGGATCGTCGAAAGGTGTAGTCGAATCGCTTCGACGGGTGAAGTCGAAGCGCTTCGACGGAAGGTAGGGGCGGGCTGAGGGTGCGTCAATGGGGCGGACGGGAATTCGTGCGATGTTCGGATCGTCGAACACTGGGGCGTGCGGTCGGGCGCTGTGCCGAGGCGATCAGGAGTGCCGAAGCCGCCGCGGCCACTGGTACCGCGAAGCCGGCCGTGCCGGTTCCCGGCGTGTGTTCCGCGACCCAGCCGCCCAGTGCCGATCCACCCGCTATCCCGCCCAGCAGGCCGGTGACGGCGAGGGTCATGCCCTCGTTCAACTGGCCCTCGGGGGTGCGGTGCTGGATGAGGGACATGGCGGTGACCATCGTGGGGGCGGTGGCCATGCCGGCGAGGAGGAGAGCGGGGGCGAGGAGTGGCAGGGAGCCGGTGGTGGTGGCGCTGAGCCAGGGGAGGGTCATCAGGGCGGCCATCGCGGCCAGACACCGGCGGAACCGGCGCTCCGCGGGGCCCGTCACGCGCAGCGCCCCGTAGGCGAGCC
>NZ_LRTR01000351.1 GCF_001550375.1 Streptomyces europaeiscabiei
CGCGCAGCGCCCCGTAGGCGAGCCCCGCCGCGCAGGAACCGGCCGCCTGGAGGCCGAGGATCAGGCCGGCCGCCGAGGCGTGGCCCCGGGCGTCCGCGTAGGCGATGGTGACGACCTCCAGGGAGCCGAAGACCGCGCCGGTGGCGAGGAAGACGGCGAGGAGGGGCGGGATGCCGGGGCTGCGGAGGGGGGACCTCGCGGTCGTCCGGCCGGTGGGGGGCGGTTCCGTGGTGCGCTGGGCGGCGAAGACCAGGACGCCGGTCATGCAGAGGATGCCGCCGACGAGGGTGCCGGCCTCGGGGAACAGGGTGGTGCAGAGGAAGGCCGCGATCACCGGACCGAGCATGAAGCAGAGTTCGTCCGCGGCCTGTTCGAAGGAGTTGGCGGTGTGCAGGGCGGCGGGGTTGTCCTTCAGGAGGTGGGCCCAGCGGGCTCGGGACATGCCGCCCGTGTTGGGGACCGTGGCGGTGGCGGCGTAGGAGGCGAAGAGGGTCCAGGCGGGGGCGTTCCAGTGAGCGCAGGCGATCAGGGAGAGGTTGCCGAGGAAGGCGAGGGCGGTGGCGGGGACGGCGATCCTGGCCTGGCCGTGGCGGTCCACCAGGCGGGCGGTCCAGGGGGCGACGAGGGCGGTGGCGGCGAGGCCGGTGGCGACCACCGCGCCGGCCAGGGCGTAGGAGTCCCGGGAGGCGGCGATCATGAGGATCGCGCTGACGCTGAACATGCCCATGGGGAGGCGGGCGATGAGGTTGCCGGCGGTGAAGCGGAGGGTGCCGGGCTTTTGGAAGAGGGCGCGGTAAGGGGTGGGGGTGGTTGTGCGTCGGCGGGTGCGGGTTCGTCGTGGCTGGTCGCGCAGTTCCCCGCGCGCCTTTCGGGGCGCTGTCGTCGGGCGGCGGCGAGGGGCGAAGTCGGCTGCCACCAATGTGTCGGCGGTGACGGTCAGCAGGGGCGCGGAGGAGTGTTCGGTCGGTGGATGCGGCATGCGGCCACCGTCGCCCCGATCATGATCCACCGTCCAACACTTACTCCGTGGCCATTCACGCACCCCGGTTGTAAATTCGCCGGATGTCTGTCGCCCCCTATGCCATCGATCCCCGGCTCCTTCGTGGCTTTCTCGCCGTCGCCGAAGAGCTGCACTTCACCCGGGCCGCCGCTCGCCTCTATGTCGCCCAACAGGCCCTCAGCCGGGATGTCCGGCGGCTGGAGCGGGAGTTGGGGGTGGAGCTGTTTCTGCGGACGACTCGGCAGGTGGTGCTGACGGGGGACGGGGAGCGGCTGGTGCCTTATGCGCGGCGGGTGGTGGAGGCGCAGGAGGAGCTGGTGGCCGCGTTCCGGCAGGCGCGGCCCCTGTTGGTGGATCTGAATTCGCCGGGGTTGGCCACGGGGGCGCGGGTGCTGCGCCGGGCCCGGGAGATCGTGCCGGAGCTGGAGCTGATGGCGCGGTACGAGAGCGGGCTGACCCATGCGGCTGCCGAGATCCTCGCGGGGCGGCTGGACGTGTCGTTCGGGAGGTTCGCGGGGCTCGAACCGGCGGTGCGGGCGCGGCTCGCACAGCAGCCGGTGCGGTACGAGCCGATGACGGTGATCCTGCCCGAGGACCACCGGCTGGCCGGGCTGGACGCCGTACCGCTGGCGGAACTCGCGGGTGAGCGGGTGTACGCGGGCGCCGGGAATCCCCGTACGCCGGAGTGGACGGAGCTGGCGCGGCGGCTGTTCGAGGGGCGGGGGATCGAGGTCGCGGCGCCCGCCCCGCTGGCCGTGGGGGAGGAGGAGTTCCAGCGGATCATGGCCAGGACGAGGTCGCCGGTGCTGGCGGTGGTGGACTTCCCGTCCATGCCGGGCACGGTGGCGCGGCCGCTCGTCGACCCCGTGCCGCTGTCGCCCGTCTCGCTGGTGTGGCGGAAGGGGTTCGCGCATCCGGGGCTCGACGCGTTGCGGCGGGCCGCCGCCGAGTTGGCGGGGGCGGAAGTATGGCTGTCATATCAGGAGGACGGGTGGATTCCGGTCACAGATGCACTCATCATGATGACCTTCACCTGACATCACACACATAGACATCTCTCCCACCCCTACATTCGGGGCCCGGGTGTGTGTGATGGGCGGGGCGCCCCGGATCGGGTGGGGGTCCGGTCCGGTACAGGAAAGTGCGACAGCCCGGCATCGAACACGCACCTGAACGATCCCGTGGGGGGAAGTGCGTGCACGTCGAGAACTGGCCCAAGGGCATTCAGCCGAAGGGCTTTCAGCCGAAGCGGACCGATGGCGAAGTCGAAGGCCTCGGTCGAGGCCGTGGTGGTAGTGGCTCCGGGGGCGAGGTGGTCTGGCCCGAGGCCGCCGACAGAACGGGAGCGGTGTCCCGGACCGAGCGGGACCACGGAAGGGAGATCTCCGGCCAGGCGGGGATCACCGGGCGGCCGGGCACCGGAGTGCCTCGCCAGCCGACCGCTTCCGGGGCCCCAGAGGTCCCGGGCACGGCGGGACGGTCGGGTGCCGTCCCGGCGCCCTGGGAGCAGCCCGACCAGCCGGGACGCAATCACGATCCGCACGAGGTGACCGTGCAACTCGACGGTGTGGGGCGCGAAGTGGACGAGGGACCGGGCAGGCACGCGGGCAAGGACGGGGACGCGGCGGGCGCCGGTCAGGACTCCGACGGGCCGGTCTTCGTCGACGAGTCGGGGCGGCGCAGGAACATGTACCGGCGGCTCGGTATCGCCGTCGGCACCGCCTGCGCGGCGTACGCCGTGGTCATCGTCGGCACGCTGGTGTCGGGCAACTCGGACGCCCCCTGGCTGCCGGTGCCGATGCAGAAGGACGACAAGCCGGCGGGCAAGGTGGACACACCTCCGCTGCCGGCCGAGTCGGACGACCGGTCCGACGAGGCGGACGGCTTCGTACCGGACGCGGGTCCGGGCGGGGGCCGTACGGGAGCGACGTCCTCGCCCGCAGCCAAGTCCCCGACCGGCTCGTCGGGCAGGGCCAGGCAGCCGGAGAAGTCGGCCAGTGCCAAGCCGTCGGCCGGGCCCAGCGCCGGCGTGACGCCGAAGCCGAAGCCGAGTACCGGCGTGAAGGACCCCGAGCCGTCCGCCTCCGCGCCCGAGCCGCCGAAGGTCGACCCCAGCCCCTCGGCCTCGCCCCCGCCCTCACCCTCGCCCTCCGAGACGGGCGGACCCGGCCCCGGCTCCGCTCCGGACTCCGGCACGGACACCGTCGCCGACGGCCCGGCGTCCCCGGCGCCCGTCGAGCCCGCCACGTCGACGCCGGAGACCTCGCAGAGCCCGCAGGAGCCGTCGAGCCCGCAGGAGCCGTCGAGCCCGCAGAGCCCGCAGAACCCGGAGACCCCCGCCTGATGGCCCGTTCCAAGCGCGGCGGCACGCCTTCGCGTGCCGCCAAGCGCCCTACCCGCTCACCGCGTTCACCGAAGAGCCCCGAGGGCGGCACGGCCGGCGACACGGTGGACAACCCGTCCGGCAGTACGGCTGCGAGCACGGCCGGCGGCTCCGCGAACGGCTCCTCGAATCGATCGCGGAAGAGCCCGCGCAAGAGCAGGCAGAAGCGTTCCGGGCGGC
The DNA here is from genome assembly GCF_001550375.1 of Streptomyces europaeiscabiei. Classification (GTDB taxonomy): domain Bacteria; phylum Actinomycetota; class Actinomycetes; order Streptomycetales; family Streptomycetaceae; genus Streptomyces; species Streptomyces europaeiscabiei. The sequence goes on from NZ_LRTR01000351.1 coordinate 3,564, forward strand.
GGGTGCCGCTGCGCCATCTGCTCCCCTGTGTGCTGCTCCTCGCCCTGATGGCCATGCTGATGCTGCGCGGATACGTGCACAGCGAGATCCTCGCGGACCACCGGGTCGGGCCGCCCGTGGCGAACGACCGGGTGCCGAAGAAGATACTGAAGGGCGGGCCCGTGATCGACACCCGCTCGGGCCGCCAGATCGGCCTCGACGTCCCCGACTACGAGCTGGTCCTGACCTTCGACGACGGGCCGGACCCCGAATGGACCCCCAAGGTCCTCGACGTGCTGAAGAAGCACGAGGCCAAGGCCGTCTTCTTCATCACCGGCACGATGGCCTCGCGCTACCCGGACCTCGTCCAGCGGATGGCCGACGAGGGCCACGAGATCGGCCTGCACACCTTCAACCACCCGGACCTCTCGCTCCAGTCCAAGGACCGCATCGACTGGGAGCTGTCCCAGAACCAGCTCGCGCTCGCGGGCGCCGCCGGCATCCGCACCTCGCTGTTCCGGCCGCCGTACTCCTCGTTCTCGGAGCAGATGGACAACCGGACCTGGCCGGTCACGCAGTACATCGGCAGCCGCGGCTACATCACCGTCGTCAGCGACACGGACAGCCAGGACTGGGCCCGGCCCGGCGTCGACGAGATCATCCGCCGGGCCACGCCCGAGCGCGGCGACGGCGCCATCGTGCTGATGCACGACGCCGGCGGCGACCGCTCGCAGACCGTCGCCGCGCTGGACCGGTACATCAGTGGACTCCAGGTCAAGGGCTACAAGTTCGACACCCTGACCGGCGCCCTGAAGGCGCCCAGCGCACACACCCCGGTCACGGGCCTCGGCCTGGTGAAGGGCAAGGTCTGGGTGACGCTGGTGCAGGTCTCGGAGAAGACGACGAGCGTCCTCGTGGTCGCCCTCGCGGTCGTCGGCGTCCTCGTCCTCGCCCGCTTCGGCCTGATGCTGGTCCTGTCGATCGCGCACGCCCGCAAGGTCAGGCGACGCGGTTTCCGCTGGGGTCCGAACGGGCCCGTCACGGAACCGGTGTCGGTGCTCGTCCCGGCGTACAACGAGGCCAAGTGCATCGAGAAGACGGTCCGTTCGCTGGTGGCGAGCGACCACCCCATCGAGGTGCTGGTCATCGACGACGGCTCCAGCGACGGCACCGCCCACATCGTCGAGGAGCTGGGCAAGGACCTGCCGGGCGTCCGCGTCGTACGGCAGCTCAACGCGGGCAAGCCCGCCGCCCTCAACCGGGGCATCGCCAACGCCCGGCACGAGATCATCGTCATGATGGACGGCGACACGGTCTTCGAACGGTCCACCGTCCGCGAGCTGGTCCAGCCCTTCGCCGACCCCCGCGTCGGCGCGGTCGCGGGCAACGCCAAGGTCGGCAACCGCGACAGCATGATCGGAGCCTGGCAGCACATCGAGTACGTGATGGGCTTCAACCTCGACCGCCGGATGTACGACATCCTGCGGTGCATGCCGACGATCCCCGGCGCGGTCGGGGCGTTCCGGCGCGAGGCCCTCGAACGCGTCGGCGGCATGAGCGAGGACACCCTCGCCGAGGACACCGACATCACCATGGCCATGCACCGCGACGGCTGGCACGTCGTGTACGCCGAGAACGCGCGGGCCTGGACCGAGGCCCCGGAATCCGTCCAGCAGCTGTGGTCGCAGCGCTACCGCTGGTCGTACGGCACGATGCAGGCGATCTGGAAGCACCGGGGCGCGATCTTCGACCGCGGCGCGTCGGGCCGGTTCGGGCGCGTGGGCCTGCCGCTGGTGTCGCTGTTCATGGTCGTGGCGCCCCTGCTGGCCCCGCTCATCGACGTGTTCCTGCTCTACGGGCTGATCTTCGGGCCGACGGAGAAGACGATCGGCGCCTGGCTGGGCGTCCTGGTCGTCCAGGTGGTGTGCGCCGCGCTGGCGTTCCGCCTCGACAAGGAGCGCATGACCCACCTGATCTCGCTCCCGCTCCAGCAGATCCTCTACCGCCAGCTCATGTACGTCGTCCTGCTGCAGTCGTGGATCACGGCGCTGATCGGCGGCCGGCTGCGCTGGCAGAAGCTGCGGCGGACGGGGGCCGTGGGGCTGCCCGGTGCGCCGCAGGAGCCGTCTCTGCCCCAACAGCGGGCGGACGGCGAGCGGAGGCCGGTCGGATGAGCACGCTCACGCGGGACTCCACCCCGCAGACGCCGTCGGCGCCACCCGCGCCCGGCCGGGACCGCTACTTCGACCTGCTCCGGGGCCTCGCCATCTTCCGGGTGGTGCTCTACCACCTCGCGGGCTGGAGCTGGCTGCCGCTCGTCTTCCCCTCCATGGGCGTGATGTTCGCGCTCGCCGGCAACCTCATGGCGCGCTCGCTCAAGCGCCCGGCACTGGGCGTCGTCAGGGGCCGGCTCCGCCGGCTGCTGCCACCGGTGTGGCTGCTGGGCGTCGTCGGTGTGACGGGGATGGTGGCCCAGGGCTGGGGGCCGGATCCGTACTGGCATCCCCTCTGGTGGTGGTTCCACCTCACGTTCTGGATCCTCCCGGTCAGCGAGCCGCCGTACGCCGACGGCCTGCCCGGGGTGCACGGCTTCATCGGCGCCGACTGGGCCGTGGAACTGGCCGGACCCCTCTGGTACGTCCGCACCTACATCTGGTTCGTCGTCCTCTCCCCGGTGCTGCTTCGCGCGCTGCGGAGGCTGCCGGTGGTGACGGTCCTCGCGCCGATCGCCCTGGCGGCGGTGTTCGAGCTGGGCTGGCTGGTCGTCCCCGGCGAGCGGCTCACCTCGGGGCTGACGGACTTCAGTACCTTCGGCGCCTGCTGGATCCTCGGCATGGCCCACCAGGAGGGCATCCTCAAGCGCCTCCCGAGGTACGTCGTGCCGTCCGTGGCCCCCGCGGTCGCCCTGGTCGGCCTCTGGTACGCCCTGCGCCACGACTACGGCGCCGACAACGACCTGGACGACATGCCGTTCGCCCAGTCCCTGTGGTCCGTCGCCGTGGTGGCGCTGCTGCTGCACCTGAGCCCGTCGTGGCCGCAGTGGCCGCCCCGGCTGCGCCGCTGGGACGGGGTGATCACCTTCCTCAACTCCCGTGCGGTGACGATCTATCTCTGGCACACCACCTGCATCATGATCGCCGCCGCCCAGTGGGACCGGCTGTGGGACGTGGCGTTCCTCGAACAGAACGCCCCGTGGCTGCTGGAGAGCGTCTGGCCCGTGCTGGTCCTGACCTGGCTGCTGGTCGTCGCTTGCGTCGTCGCGTTCGGCTGGGCGGAGGATCTGGCGGCCCGGCGGAGGCCGCGACTGTGGCCGAAGCGTGCGGATCCTGGGAGGGCCGGGGGAAGGTCCTGACGCGGGCGGTCACTTGCGGACGGTCGGTCATGTATTGACCGCGTAACCAACCGGGATACGCACTTGCGTACGACTGAGCGGGTGGTGGATGTTGGGCTGGCTGGAGGCAGGCGTTCTCGCACTTCTTGCCTCGCCGAAGCGACTCAAGGAGTGACACCCGCCGATGACTCAGCCTCCCGGCCAGCCGCCGTACGACGGTTACGGCGCCCAGCCGCCGCAGCAGCCGTACCCGGGGCCGTACACGCCCCCGCCGGCGCCCGGTGGCCAGATGCCCGGCCCGCCACCGGCC
>NZ_LRTR01000352.1 GCF_001550375.1 Streptomyces europaeiscabiei
GGCGCGGAGCGCGGCCGGGCCCAGCGGCGGGCGGGAACGGGTGCCGGCGCCCGGTCGTCCCGGCGCCAACTCAAGCAGGAGTTCGGGGAACTGACGCCGCAGGATGTCGATCCAGCGGGCGGCGCGGGCGGTGTGCTGGGTGGCGAGGCCTGAGGTCATGGTGGACACACTCCGATCTGGGGCAACCAGGAGCCCTTCGACGGCAGGAGCCGATCGACGGCAACCAAGAGCTGGGGCGGGGGCAACTGAGGGGAAAGGAGAGCCCCCTGTTGTTGCGAGCCCGCACACAGCTTCACATGTTGCGATCTCGCGCGCAACAGAGATCGAGGATCATGCCGCCCTTCGGGGCGGGGGTGCGCCGGGAATCGACCAAGGGCCGGTTCGGGGTGGATCGAGGTCGGAACGGGACCGGATTGACGAATGGGCCTCACTGAACCTTTACTCGTGCGTGCGCGCAACGGCATAGTTCGCGTGCGCACGACCGTTAAGGTGGGGGGTAGCTGAGGGGAGCGTCCACATGAAGAGCGATGCCGAACGCGTCGACGAGTTCGCAGCCTGGATCGAGGGCGTGATGCGCGCACGTGGGTACGACATCGACAGCCCGCGCGGCGGTGGCAAGACCAAGCTCGCCGAGGACGCGGGGGTGCACCGGGCGGCCATCACCCGGCTGCTGCAACGCCAGAGCATGCCCGACCTGGAGACCATGCGGGGTCTGTCCCGCGCGCTCGGCATCCCGGTCCGGGATGTCCTGATCCGATCGGGCAAGCTGACCGAGCAGGACCTGCCCCAGGCTCCGGCGCCGTCCGAGACCGGCACGGTCCCCGGCGATCACGCGCTCTCCGCCGAGCAGGCGGCGACCGCGCTGGGCATCCCGGAACACCTCCGGGCGGCCTTCGTGCAGATCACCGAACAGCTCAGACTCGGCACGGCCGCCGGCCAGGCGGTCCCGGAGGCGGGCGCGGACGGGCAGGCGGGTACCTGACCAGCGGTACCCGACCAGCGGTACCTGACCGGCGACCGGCCGGCGTCGGCCGATCGGCGACGGCCGCCCGGCCTCGCCCGGTCGGCGATGCCCCGGTCGGCGATGCCCCGGCCGACGGTGCGCGTGACACTCGTACAGCGTGCGGGGGGACGTACGCTGTACGCACCGTCATGTCCGTCGAAGCCGGGAGGCGGCGCCGTCATGCCCGAGAACCCACGGACCCCCGACGATCCCGCCGCCGCGGTCATCCCCTCCGTCTGGGCCCGCCCCCGACGCCCCGGCCGTGAGCGGCCCGCGCTCACCCGGGATCTGATCGTCGCCGAGGCCGTCCGGCTGCTCGACGAGGAGGGTGTCGACGCGCTGAGCATGCGCCGCCTGGGTGCCCGGCTGAACGTGGGCGCGACCTCCATGTACTCGCACGTCGCGAGCAAGGACGAGCTGATCGAACTGCTCGTCGACCGGATCTACGGCGAGATGGAGGTGCCGGGCCCGGACGCCGCCCAGGACTGGCGGACCGCCGCGACCCGCTGCGCGCACGGTATCCGCGCGACGATCCTGCGCCACCCCTGGACCGCCCCGATGCTGGGCGAGGTCGGCGTCTCCCTGGGCCCCAACTCCCTGCGGCTCACCGAGGGCATGCTCGCCATGTTGCACACGGCGGGCTTCACGCTCGACCGCGCCGACCACGCCGTACGCATCCTCTTCGCGTACGTCCTCGGCATGACCACCACCGAGGCGGCCTGGCTGACCATGCTCGCCCGCAGCGGACAGAGCCCCGAGGACTGGACCCGGCAGGTGGGCCCGGCCATCGAGCGGGCCACCCGCGACCACCCGCACCTGAGCCGCCGGTACGCCGAACAGGCCGGCGCCGAGTCGGCCGACGTCGTCCAGGACAACTTCGACCACGGCCTCCAGTGGATCCTGGACGGCCTCGCGACCCGCCTCTGACGCCCCCCGCTTGAGGGCCGTGCACAGCAGTCGTGCGCGGCCCTTTTCCGCATCCGGGAAGGAACGCCGTACGGCCTTGCGCACAGTGTTCGCAGTGCGTACAGTGTTCCTTGTCGCCGCACAACGTACGGCGCGGCTCCGATTCCCTGCCTCCCGAAGGAGAACGCCATGTCCCAGCAGGCCACCCCCGACCTCGCCCACTGGCAGCACCGCCTCGACACCCTCCGCGCCACCCACGACGTGCCCGGCGCGACCCTCGCCTTCCTCGTCGACGGTGAGATCCACGAGCTGGCGAGCGGTGTGCTGAGCCGGGCGACCGGCGTCGAGGCGACCACGGACTCCGTCTTCCAGCTCGGCTCGATCGCGAAGGTCTACACGGCCGCACTCGTCATGCAACTGGTGGAGTCCGGCGAACTCGACCTGGACGTCCCGGTGGTGCGGGTGCTGCCGGAGTTCGCGACGGTCGACCCGGCGGCCACCGAAGTCATCACACCCCGCATGCTGCTGTCCCACACCAGCGGCCTGACCTGCGACTTCCATATCGACACCGGGCGCGGCGACGACGCGATCGCCAGGTACGTCGAGGCCGCGAAGGGCGTGGCGATGGACTGCCCGCCGGGCACGGCGGTGTCGTACAGCGGGATCGGGTACGTCGTGCTCGGCCGGATCGTCGAGGTGCTGACCGGCCTGACCTGGGACCAGGCGCTCAGGGAGCGGGTGCTGGCGCCGCTCGGGCTGGCGCACACCATGACGCTGCCGGAGGAGGCGCTGCCGTTCCGCGCGGCCATGGGGCACATGGCGGGGGAGGGCGGGACCCAGGTTCCGGCCCCGGTCTGGGACATGATGCCGCGCGCCGCGGGTCCGGGCGCCAGGGTGCTCGCCACCGCCGGTGACGTGGTCCGGTACGCGAAGGCCCACCTCGACGGTGGCGGCGGGATCCTCCGCCCCCGGACCGTGACGGCCATGCAGGCCCGCGAGACCGACGTACCCGACAAGTGGACGGTCAGCGCGGACGGCTGGGGGCTCGGCTGGACGCTGTACGACTGGGACGGCGTCCCGGGCTACGGGCACGACGGCGCCGCGACCGGGCAGTACGCCTTCCTCCGGGTGGTGCCGACCGAGGGCGTCGCCGTCGCACTGCTCACCAACGGCGGCTCGTCCCGCCTCCTCTACGCCGACCTGCTGCGCGAGCTGATGGCGGAGCTGGCCGGGATCACGATGCCCGCGCCGTTCGCCCCGGCCGCCGAGCCGCCCGCCGTCGACATCACGCCCTGGGCCGGTACGTACAAGAGGGAGGGGGTCGTCATCACGATCGCCGAGAGGAACGGCACACCGCATCTCACCTACGCCTTCGTCGACGGCATGGTGGGCTACTCGCCGGACCTGGAGATGGACCTCGTACCCCTGTCGGACACGGTGTTCGCCGGGTCGGGAGGCGGCGCCTCGTTCGCGGAGGACTGGATGCCTGTGGTCTTCGCCACGCTGAGCGACGGCACGCGGTGCGCCTACATTGGCATGAGGGCCGCGCCGAAGGTGGCGTGACCACGAGGTATGACGCCCTGCTCACCGATTCCTCACCGGCCGGTCCGCGCATACGTGAGAGCGAAGTTCCTTTCCGGTCACCCGGTGCCACAGAACAGGAAACGCGCCCTCCCTACCTTCGGGACTCATCACCCCTCATCACCGCATCGCAACACCTGAGCCCGGAGAACGTGGAGGCGTCATGACAGCCCCGAGCACTGCCCCCGCACCAAGCAGGGGAGGCCGCTGGATCGAGCACTGGGATCCGGAGAACGAGGCCTTCTGGAACGAGACCGGCGAGAAGGTCGCCCGCCGTAACCTGATCTTCTCGGTCCTCTCGGAGCACATCGGCTTCTCCGTCTGGACCGTCTGGTCGGTGATGGTGCTGTTCATGGGCCCCGAGTACGGGCTCACGCCGGCCGACAAGTTCTTCCTCGTCTCGATGGCCACGCTGGTCGGCGCCATCGTCCGTATCCCGTACACCTTCGCGGTGGCGCTCTTCGGCGGACGCAACTGGACGGTCGTCTCCGCGAGCCTGCTGCTCATCCCGACCGTCGCGGCGTTCCTCGTGATGGAGCCGGGGACCTCGTTCAACACGTTCCTGATCTGCGCGATGCTCGCCGGTATCGGCGGCGGCAACTTCGCCTCCTCCATGACCAACATCAACGCCTTCTTCCCGCTGCGGAAGAAGGGCTGGGCGCTCGGCCTGAACGCGGGCGGCGGCAACATCGGCGTCCCCGTGGTGCAGCTCATCGGTCTCGCCGTCATCGGGGCGGGCGCCGGTCCGCGCGTCCTGCTGGGGGTCTACATCCCCTTCATCGTGATCGCCGCCGTCCTGGCCTGGGTCAAGATGGACAACATCGCGGAGCTGAAGAACGACACCGGCGCCGCCAAGGAAGCCGTCAAGGACGCCCACACCTGGATCATGTCCTTCCTCTACATCGGCACCTTCGGCTCCTTCATCGGCTACAGCTTCGCCTTCGGCCTCGTCCTGCAGACCCAGTTCGGCCGTACGCCCCTGGAGTCCGCGTACGTCACCTTCATCGGCCCCCTGCTCGGCTCGCTGATCCGGCCGGTGGGCGGCGCGCTCGCCGACAAGTACGGCGGCGCCAAGATCACCCTGTGGAACTACGTCGCCATGGCCGGCGCCACCGGCGTCATCGTCATCGCCTCCATGCAGAAGTCGCTGCCGCTGTTCACCACCGCGTTCATCGTGCTCTTCGTCCTCAGCGGTCTGGGCAACGGCTCCACCTTCAAGATGATCCCGGGCATCTTCCAGGCCAAGGCCCTCGCCAAGGGGCTGGAGGGCGAGGAGGCCGCGGCCTACGGACGCCGCCTCTCCGGAGCCACCATGGGCATCATCGGCGCGGTCGGCGCACTCGGCGGCCTCGGCATCAACCTGGCCTTCCGCCAGTCCTTCCTCACGGTCGGCTCCGGCACCGGCGCCTTCGTCAGCTTCCTCGCCTTCTACGGCATCTGCTTCGCGGTGACCTGGGCCGTATACCTTCGCCGCCCGGCCTCGAACACCTCAGCGAAGACGGCCACGACGGAGGCGAAGCCGCAGCTCAGCTACGCCGAGGTGTGACATCGCCCATGCCTTGAACGAGTGACGTAACACCAGCGACATCAACCCGAACCGAGCCTGTCACGCGCCGTTGACAGGCTCGTTCGGTATGTGGGAGCACCAATCGGTGCATCACCGAGTGCATCGACTGAGTGCAACGACTCGACTGCGGGACGAGAGCCATGTACGACGAACAGCAGCGACCCAGCGATCAGATCGAGCCGATCGACCAGACAGGACGGTTCTGATGGATCGGATGGATCGGGCAGCGCAGACGGAACACGGGCCGCTCGCGGGGTTCACCGTGGGGGTCACGGCCGCCCGCCGGGCCGACGAACTCGGAGCGCTCCTCCAGCGCCGCGGAGCCGCCGTCCTCCACGCCCCCGCGCTGCGCATCGTGCCCCTCTCGGACGACAGCGAGCTGCTCGCCGCGACCAAGGGCCTGCTGGACCAGGCACCCGACATCGTGATCGCGACGACCGCCATCGGATTCCGTGGCTGGATCGAGGCGGCGGACGGCTGGGGCCTGGGCGAGGCCCTCCTCGACCGGCTGCGGGGCGTCGAAGTCCTGGCACGCGGGCCGAAGGTGAAGGGCGCGATCCGGGCCGCCGGCCTCACCGAGGAGTGGTCACCCTCCTCCGAATCCATGGCCGAAGTGCTCGACCGGCTGCTGGAGCAGGGTGTCGAAGGTCGCCGTATCGCCATCCAGCTCCACGGCGAACCGCTCCCCGGCTTCGTGGAGTCCCTGCGCGCCGCCGGAGCGGAGGTCGTGGGCGTCCCCGTCTACCGCTGGATGCCCCCCGAGGACATCACCCCGGTGGACCGCCTCCTCGACTCGGCGGTCGGCCGCGGCCTCGACGCCCTCACCTTCACCAGCGCCCCGGCGGCGGCGTCCCTGCTCACCCGCGCCGAAGACCGGGGCCTGCTCCCGGAGTTGCTCAACGCCCTCAACCACGACGTCCTCCCCGCCTGCGTGGGCCCGGTGACGGCCCTCCCCCTCCAGGCCCACGGCGTGGACACGGTCCAGCCCGAGCGGTTCCGCCTCGGCCCCCTGGTCCAGCTCCTCTGCCAGGAACTCCCCGGCCGAGCCCGCACCCTGCCCATCGCCGGCCACCGCGTGGAGATCCGCGGCCACGCGGTCCTGGTCGACGGCGACCTCCGCCCCGTCCCCCCGGCCGGCATGTCCCTGCTGCGGGCGCTGTGTCGCAGGCCGGGCTGGGTCGTCCCCCGCTCGGACCTCCTCAAGGCCCTCCCCGGCGCGGGCCGCGACGAACACGCCGTGGAAACAGCCATGGCCCGCCTCCGCACGGCCCTCGGCACGCCCAAACTGATCCAGACGGTGGTGAAGCGCGGCTACCGCCTGGCCCTGGACCCGGCAGCGGACACGAAGTACGACGCGTGAGGGTTGTTCGTCGGCGGGTGCGTGGGGGCTGTTCGCGCAGTTCCCCGCGCCCCTGAAAAGCAGGGGCTGCGCCCGGTGCTTTTCGCCCCTGAGTGGCCGTAGGCCGTTAAAGGGGCGCGGGGAACTGCGTGACCAGCCCTCACCGGACCCGCGCTGTGGGGGTAGAAGGGGCACAGCCCCTGTGGATGGGACGGGTAGGGGCGGCGGGGGCGAGCAGATCCAGCCGGCCCCTGGAGGGTTCCACCCCCGGGTGCGGCCGGGCAAGGTAAGGGGTACGTACCCCTCAGGCGCACCCCTGCCGGTCGGCACCCCAAGGCGGTGACAGGCGCATGGCACATGACCCCCGCTTCGACTGCGGTCACCTCTGCCTGGACTTCCTCGCGACCACCCACCCCGAGGAACAACTCGACTCGGCGGACCGACTGCGCGGGTGGATCACCGCGGCCGGCCTGGTCCCCGAGGGCACCCCCCTCGACCACATCGCCCCGCCCTGGCTCGTCGGCTTCCGGGAACTCCGCGGGCACATCGGCCAGTTGGTCCGGGGCGAACCGGACCGCAAGCCCGACTCCCGCCCCTTCGACATCTCCCTGGCGAGGGTCAACGAACTGGCCCGCGCGGCCACCCCGGCCCTGCGGGCCGTCCGCACGGACGACGGCACCTTCACCCGCGCCCTGGACCACACCCCCGACTGCGCCGCCCTGCTCGCCCTGATCGCCCGCGACACCGTGGAGCTGCTCACCGACCCGGTGGCCCGCGCCGGCCTGCGCCGGTGCGCGGGCGACAACTGCCCCATCGTGTACGTCGACACCTCCCGCGGCCGACGCCGCCGCTGGTGCTCCAGCGAGATCTGCGGCAACCGCGAACGCGTGGCCCGCCACCGCCGCCGAGCGGCCCTGGCCCGCGCCTAGCCCACCTCAAGGCATGTCTCTCGCGCCCCACTTCTCCCTGTTGGCGCAGAAATGCCCATCTGCCTTACCCGGCGGGCCAGTTGGTCAAACCCCCTACCTCCGTAAAGAAGCAGCAGTGCTGTTTTTCACATCATGACTTGGGTGCCTTCACAATTCCCGTCCATGCGTGCCGGTTTAACAACGGATATGGACGCACTTGTCCCCCAGCTGCCCCACCCGCACCCCGTTGAATCGAGAAAGTTGTGGCTCAACTCTGAACACACAACTGATTACCTACGTATCCCGATGTGAGCGACCGACTGGGGGAACCCCCGGACACCGGAGGTAGCCGTGCGCAAGGATTCCGCTGTGGCCGATGAACGCCCGCACAGGGCCCGTCATCGCGCATCACAGCCCTCAGAGCCAGACGAGGAGCTGATGCGCGCGCTGTACCGCGAGCACGCTGGACCCTTGCTCGCGTACGTGCTGCGTCTGGTCGCGGGCGATCGCCAGCGTGCCGAGGACGTTGTGCAGGAAACTCTCATCAGGGCCTGGAAGAACGCCGGTCAGCTCAATCGAGCGACCGGATCGGTACGCCCCTGGCTGGTGACGGTCGCACGTCGCATCGTCATCGACGGCCACCGCAGCCGGCAGGCCCGGCCGCAGGAGGTCGACCCGTCGCCGCTGGAGGTCATCCCCGCGGAGGACGAGATCGACAAGGCGTTGTGGCTGATGACACTGTCGGACGCGCTGGACGACCTGACCCCTGCTCACAGGGAGGTCCTGGTCGAGACCTATTTCAAAGGGCGTACGGTCAATGAGGCGGCCGAGACGCTTGGCATCCCCAGTGGCACCGTCCGCTCCCGGGTGTTCTACGCCCTGCGGTCGATGAAGCTGGCTCTAGAGGAGCGCGGGGTGACGGCATGAGCAACATCTACGGGGGGTATGGACCGGGAATGCCCGGGTCTGTGCAAGGAGCCCAAGGTTCCGGTGACAACATCCATGAAACCGTCGGCGCGTACGCCCTCGGGATACTGGACGACACCGAGGCCACCCAGTTCGAGATGCACCTCGCCACGTGCGAATGGTGCGGCCAGCAGCTGGACGAGCTGGCCGGTATGGAACCGATGCTGGCCGCGCTCGCGGACCTGCCCGCTTCCCAGGGCACACCCGCGATCGGCGAGTCCCTGTCCGCGAAACCGACCACCGGACTCGCGGACCGACTGGTCGGCGAGGTCGTCCAGCACCGTGCGAAGAAGACCCGACGCAACTTCTTCATGCTGGCGGCCGGCGTGGCCCTGATCGTCGGCGGCCCGACGGCGGTGTTCGCGACGACGGGCGGCGGGGACGAGGAGCCGCCGGTGGCCGCCGGCCCGGCCCAGGAGGCCTTCATCAAGATGTCGGCGGCGGACAAGGTCTCGGGGACCGACGCGTCCACCCAGGTCAGTGCCACGATCGGCATGGAGTCCAAGGCCTGGGGCACGCACGCGGTCCTGGAGCTGAAGAACGTCAAGGGTCCGGAGAAGTGCTCGCTCATCGCCGTCGGCAAGAACGGCGAGCGCGAGACCGTCACCTCCTGGTCCGTCCCGAAGTGGGGCTACGGCATCAAGAACGCCAAGACGGAGCAGGCCAGAAACCCGCTCTACACCCACGGCGGCGCTGCCTTCACCCCGGACCAGATCGACCACTTCGAGGTCCTGACCTTCAGTGGGAAGAAGCTAGTCTCGGTCAAGGCGTGACACATTGAGACAAGCGGCGAACGGACCCCGGTCGGGCACATAGCCTGGCGGGGTCCTTTTCGCGTACGGTAGACGGCTGCCCAGCACGTCAGAAGGGGGCCCGGGTGGCCGCTCAAGTTCAGCAGGAAACGCTCGACTCCGCTCACGATTCGGTACGTGAGAAGGAGATCGGCGTCGAACAGGAACATCTGGACCGGGTGTACCGGCGTCTTGAGGAGAAGATCCACGAGGCCGAGTTCCTGATGAACGACGCGGCCCAGCGCGGTCAGGTCGGCACGCCCGGCGCGCTCGCCGAGCGGGACGCCCAGGTCTTCCGGGCGGGCATCCACCTCAACCGCCTGAACAACGAGTTCGAGGACTTCCTCTTCGGCCGTATCGACCTGCTGCTCGGCAAGGACGGCAAGAAGGGCCCGGACGGCGCGTACACCGCCGTCGAACCGGCCGAGGGCACCGTCCGCCCCGACAACACGGCCGACATCGCCGAGACCCTCCACATCGGCCGGATCGGCGTCCTGGACTCCGACTACGCGCCGCTGGTCATCGACTGGCGGGCCCCGGCGGCCGCACCCTTCTACCGCTCGACCCCGGTCGACCCCGGCCGGGTCGTACGCCGCCGGGTCATCCGCTCCAAGGGCCGCAAGGTGCTCGGCGTCGAGGACGACCTGATGCGCCCCGAGCTGAAGGCCTTCCTCGACGGCGGCGAACTGCCCGTCATCGGCGACGGCGCGCTCATGGCCGCCCTCGGCCAGGCCCGCAGCCACACCATGCGCGACATCGTCGCCTCCATCCAGGCCGAACAGGACCTGGTGATCCGCGCCCCCGCCGCCTCCGTGACGTACGTCGAGGGCGGCCCGGGGACGGGCAAGACGGCCGTCGCCCTGCACCGCGCCGCGTACCTCCTCTACCAGGACCGGCGCCGGTACGCGGGCGGCATCCTGATCGTCTCCCCGACCCCGCTGCTGGTCGCGTACACCGAGGGCGTCCTGCCGTCCCTCGGCGAGGAGGGCCAGGTCGCCATCCGCGCGATCGGCTCCCTGGTCGACGGCGCGGAGGCCACGCTGTACGACTCCCCGGCCGTGGCCCGCGCCAAGGGCTCGTACCGCATGCTCAAGGTGGTGCGGAAGGCCGCCCGGGGCGCGCTGGAGTCGGGCGACGCGCCCACCCGCCTGCGGGTCGTCGCCTTCGGCCGCCGTATCGAACTGGAGGCCCCCGAGCTGGACCGCATCCGCCACAACGCGCTCGGCGGCACGGCCCCCGTCAACCTGTTGCGCCCCCGAGCCCGCAAGCTGCTCCTCGACGCCCTGTGGGCCCGCTCGGGAGCGGCCGGCCGCCACAGCGACCCGGAGCTGGCCGCCGAGCTGCGTTCCTCCTTCGACGAGGACATCACGAGCGAGGACGCCTTCATCGCCTTCCTCGACGCCTGGTGGCCCGAGCTGACCCCGCGCGGAGTGCTGGCGGCCATGGCCGACGAGCGCCGCCTCGGCCGCTGGGCCCGCCGCATCCTCAACCCGAGTGAGGTCCGCCGTGTCGCCCGCTCCCTGAAACGGGACGGTCTCTCGGTCCACGACGTCGCCGTGCTGGACGAACTGCAGGCCGCCCTCGGCCTCCCGGCCCGCCCCAGGAAGAAGCGCGATCTCGACCCGCTGGACCAGCTGACGGGCCTGGAGGAGCTGATGCCCGCCCGCGAGGAGACCCAGTGGGAGCGGGCCGAGCGGCTGGCGCAGGAGCGGACCGAGTACGCGCACGTCATCGTCGACGAGGCGCAGGACCTGACCCCCATGCAGTGGCGGATGGTGGGCCGCCGCGGCCGCCACGCCACCTGGACGGTCGTGGGGGACCCCGCCCAGTCGTCCTGGTCCGACCCGGACGAGGCGGCCGAGGCCCGTGACGAGGCCCTGGGCACCCGCCCGCGCCGCCGCTTCACCCTGACGGTCAACTACCGGAACCCGGCCGAGATCGCCGAACTGGCGGCGAAGGTGCTCGCGCTGGCCATGCCGGGCTCCGAGTCCCCGTCGGCGGTCCGCTCCACGGGCGTCGAGCCGCGCTTCGTCACCGCCGTACGGGAATCCCTGGCCCGCACGGTCCGCGCGGAGGCCGCACGCCTGCTGGACCTCGTCGACGGCACGGTCGGCGTCGTCGTCGCCATGAACCGCCGCGACGAGGCCGCCCGCTGGCTGGCCGGCCTCGGCGACCGCGTCGTCGCCCTGGGCAGCCTGGAGGCGAAGGGCCTGGAGTACGACGCCACGGTGGTCGTCTCCCCGGCGGAGATCGCCGACGAGTCCCCGGCGGGGCTACGGGTGCTGTACGTGGCCCTCACCCGGGCGACGCAACAACTGACGCTGGTGTCGGGCGAGCGGGACGACCCGGACGACAAGGGCGTACCCGACCTGTTGCGCGACTGATCTCGACTGCGGCCCGGTGAGGGCCGGTCGCGCGGTTCCCCGTGCCCCTGACGGCCTGGGTCGCACCCCGGCGTTCTCGGGGGCGCGGGGAACCGACGCGAGCACCCCGCACCCGCCGACGCACCCCCGGCCTCCCGAGCTCAAGGGCGCCCCAAAAACAACTTGCCGTACGGGAATGGCCTTACGCGATCTGTTTGTTAGCCTGGGTGTGGCACCGGCTCGATCCAAGCCCCCGGGCCCAACCTTCGTCGCTCAGAGCGACCACTTGCCGCGAGGCGAGCATGGCGGGTCGGTGCCACTTGAACGCGAAGAGGTCCACGTCGAATGTGACGTGGACCTCTTCTCGTTGAGAACAAAACGTTCGCAACCCCGGACGGCTAACGCCTACCCGGCGGTAGGTGCGACGATCGGACGGCAAAAAGCGGCAAACGCAGTAGCAGCGAAAGCAGAGGAAGTCGGCCATGGCAACGGCGCCCAGCGTCTCCTACTCGATGACGGTCCGGCTGGAGGTGCCCGCGAGCGGAACCGCGGTCTCCCAGCTCACTGGAGCCGTCGAGTCCCACGGAGGCTCGGTGACCGGCCTCGACGTGACCGCATCCGGCCACGAGAAGCTCCGCATCGACGTCACCATCGCCGCCACCTCCACCGCGCACGCCGACGAGATCGTCGAGCAGCTGCGCCACATCGAGGGCGTGACGCTCGGCAAGGTCTCCGACCGTACGTTCCTGATGCACCTCGGCGGCAAGATCGAGATGGCGTCGAAGCACCCCATCCGCAACCGTGACGACCTCTCGATGATCTACACGCCGGGCGTGGCCCGTGTCTGCATGGCGATCGCCGAGAACCCCGAGGACGCCCGCCGCCTCACCATCAAGCGCAACTCCGTTGCGGTCGTGACGGACGGCTCCGCCGTGCTGGGCCTCGGCAACATCGGCCCCAAGGCCGCGCTGCCCGTCATGGAGGGCAAGGCGGCCCTCTTCAAGCGGTTCGCCGGCATCGACGCCTGGCCGCTCTGCCTGGACACCCAGGACACCGACGCGATCGTCGAGATCGTCAAGGCCATCGCCCCCGGCTTCGCGGGCATCAACCTGGAGGACATCTCCGCGCCCCGCTGCTTCGAGATCGAGGCCCGCCTGCGCGAGGCCCTCGACATCCCCGTCTTCCACGACGACCAGCACGGCACGGCGATCGTCGTCCTCGCCGCCCTCACGAACGCACTTCGCGTCGCGGGCAAGGCGATCGGGGACATCCGCGTCGTCATGTCGGGCGCCGGCGCGGCCGGTACGGCCATCCTCAAGCTGCTCATCGCCGCCGGTGTGAAGAACGCCGTCGTGGCCGACATCCACGGTGTCGTGCACTGCGACCGCGCCGACCTGGTCGACGCCGCCGCCGACTCGCCGCTGCGCTGGATCGCGGACAACACCAACCCCGAGGGCCTCACGGGCACGCTCAAGGAGGCCGTGCGCGAGGCCGACGTGTTCATCGGTGTCTCCGCCCCGAACGTCCTCGACGGCGACGACGTGGCCGCCATGGCCGACAACGCGATTGTGTTCGCGCTCGCGAACCCCGACCCCGAGGTCGACCCCGCTGTCGCCCGGCAGACGGCGGCCGTCGTGGCCACCGGCCGCTCCGACTTCCCGAACCAGATCAACAACGTGCTGGTCTTCCCGGGTGTCTTCCGCGGTCTCCTCGACGCCCAGTCCCGCACCGTCAACACCGAGATGATGCTCGCCGCGGCGACCGCCCTCGCGAACGTCGTCACCGAGGACGAGCTGAACGCGAACTACATCATCCCGAGCGTCTTCAACGACAAGGTCGCGGGCGCGGTCGCCGGCGCGGTGCGCGAGGCCGCGAAGGCGGCGGCGTCGGCCTGAGCCCGCGCTGTGACGGTTGCCACGCCCCGCCCCATCGGCGCGTCGTGGGGCCGGAGGGCTTGTGCCGCCCTTTAGTGTGGCGGCCAAGCTCAGGCCTGTCGCGACTCCCAAGGGTGGTCGCGTGACTCCCAGGGGTGCTGGATTGGCTTTCCCGCCGCAGGTGAGTGCAGGATGCGTTTCTGGGCGCGAGGGTCTGACGACGGACCCGGTCCGCCTCAACGGCAAGAAGAACACGGGAGTAACAACATGAACCGCAGTGAGCTGGTGGCCGCGCTGGCCGACCGCGCCGAGGTGACTCGCAAGGACGCCGACGCCGTGCTGGCCGCGTTCGCCGAGGTTTGCGGCGACGTGGTCGCCAAGGGCGACGAGAAGGTCACCATCCCCGGCTTCCTGACCTTCGAGCGCACCCACCGTGCCGCTCGCACCGCTCGTAACCCGCAGACCGGCGACCCGATCCAGATCCCGGCCGGCTACAGCGTGAAGGTCTCCGCGGGCAGCAAGCTCAAGGAAGCGGCCAAGGGCAAGTAGCCTTGCCGTCTCCGTCCCACGGGATGGTGTACGGCGCGTGGAACGCCTGATGGGGGCGGCACCCGGGAAACCGGGTGCCGCCCCCATCGTGGTGCGGGAGGGGCGCCGTGACGCGGCTGCGGGGCGCGCCACGGCTGGTCGCGCCCCGCGGTGTCACCCCCGCCCCTTACGGGTGACTGCTCAGCCGAACGCCTTGCCCGGCAGTTCGACCTTCGCGCCCAGCTCCATGAGCTTCTCCATGAAGTTCTCGTAGCCGCGGTTGATGAGCTCGATGCCGTGGACCCGGGAGGTGCCCTGGGCGGCGAGGGCCGCGATGAGGTAGGAGAAGCCGCCGCGGAGGTCGGGGATGACCAGATCGGCGCCCTGGAGACGCGTGGGGCCGGAGACGACCGCGGAGTGCAGGAAGTTGCGCTGGCCGAAGCGGCAGTTCGAGCCGCCGAGGCACTCGCGGTAGAGCTGGATGTGCGCGCCCATCTGGTTCAGCGCGGACGTGAAGCCGAGGCGGGACTCGTACACCGTCTCGTGGACGATCGAGAGGCCCGTGGCCTGCGTCAGGGCCACGACCAGGGGCTGC
The DNA here is from genome assembly GCF_001550375.1 of Streptomyces europaeiscabiei. Taxonomy (GTDB): domain Bacteria; phylum Actinomycetota; class Actinomycetes; order Streptomycetales; family Streptomycetaceae; genus Streptomyces; species Streptomyces europaeiscabiei. The sequence continues at coordinate 14,422 of NZ_LRTR01000352.1, forward strand.
TGCCAGTCGGTCTGGAAGCCGGGGTGGACGTCCGTCTCCAGCGCGATCGACTTCAGCTGGCCACCGGGGTGCCAGAAGCGGATGCCCTCGTCGTCGATCTCGAAGGCACCGCCCACCTTGCGGTAGGTGTTCAGGAACGTCATCATCGAGCGCTGCTGGGCGCCCCGGATGTAGATGTCGCCCTCGGTCGCCAGCGCCGCGGACGCCCAGGAGGCGGCCTCCAGACGGTCCGGGAGCGCCTTGTGGTTGTAGCCGCCGAGCGAGTCCACACCGGTGATGCGGATCGTGCGGTCGGTGTCCATCGCGATGATGGCGCCCATTTTCTGCAGGACGCAGATGAGATCCTCGATCTCCGGCTCGATCGCCGCGTTCGCGAGTTCCGTCACGCCCTCCGCGAGGACGGCCGTGAGCAGCACCTGCTCGGTCGCGCCCACCGACGGGTACGGAAGCTGGATCTTGGTACCGCGCAGCCGCCGCGGCGCCTCCAGGTACTGCCCGTCCTCCCGCTTCTCGATCTTCGCGCCGAACTGCCGCAGCACCTCGAAGTGGAAGTCGATCGGCCGGCCGCCGATGTCGCAGCCGCCGAGACCGGGGATGAAGGCATGGCCGAGCCGGTGCAGCAGAGGGCCGCAGAACAGGATCGGGATGCGGGACGAGCCCGCGTGGGCGTCGATGTCGGCGACGTTCGCGCTCTCCACGTTCGTCGGGTCCATCACCAGCTCGCCCGGCTCGTCACCCGGGCGGACCGTTACGCCGTGCAGCTGCAGCAGCCCGCGCACGACCCGCACGTCGCGGATGTCGGGCACGTTGCGCAGCCGGCTCGGACCGCTGCCGAGCAGCGCGGCGACCATGGCCTTGGGTACGAGGTTCTTCGCACCGCGGACACGGATCTCGCCACTGAGCGGGGTGCCGCCGTGTACAAGCAGTACGTCGTCAGAGCCGTTGACGGTCATGGATCTCGCGTTCCGTGGAGTTGGGCAGAGGCTTTCCGGCGTGGACGGACGGCCGGTGGACCCGTTGTGCGGGGACCGGCGCGGCGTGGGCCGGAGAGCTAGCGTAATCGCCGCCCACCCCCCTTCCGTAAGCCCAAGGACCTCTCAGCCACGTCATGGGTTTGCCACAACACGAACCGTTCACCACCGGCCACGCGGGGTCACCGTCACAGCCGTGCGCCCCGCCTGCTTCCCCCCGTCGTGAGCTGCATTCACACCGCTACCGGCATTGGCTCCCCGCGCGGGGGCAGGATGCGGGATCATGTCTGGCATGACCGAGGTGTCCTCGCTCACAGGGCGGCTGCTCGTGGCCACGCCCGCCCTGGCGGACCCGAACTTCGACCGCGCTGTCGTGCTGCTCCTCGACCACGACGAGAAGGGCTCGCTCGGCGTGGTCCTCAACCGGCCGACGCCGGTGGGCGTCGCCGACATCCTGGAGGGCTGGGCGGAACTCGCCGGCGAACCGGGGGTCGTCTTCCAGGGCGGCCCGGTGCAGCTGGACGCGGCGCTGGGGGTGGCGGTGATACCCGGCGGCGGCTCCGTGGACCGGGCCCCGCTCGGCTGGCGGCGCGTGCACGGCGCGATCGGCCTCGTCGACCTGGAGGCCCCGCCGGAGCTGCTGGCGTCCGCGCTCGGCTCGCTGCGCATCTTCGCCGGGTACGCGGGCTGGGGCCCCGGCCAGCTGGAGGACGAACTGGTGGAGGGGGCCTGGTACGTCGTCGAGTCCGAACCCGGTGACGTCTCCTCGCCCTGCCCGGAGAGACTCTGGCGCGAGGTCCTGCGCCGCCAGCGCAGTGAACTCGCGATGGTGGCCACGTACCCGGACGACCCCTCGCTCAACTGATGTGGATCAGATCCGTGTCCGCGCGTGGGAGTTGTGGCGAGACGGGGGCGGCGTCGCCGGCCCCTGCCGCACCATCGCGCCGACGGTCGGGGCTGGACGCGAACACGGCGTCACCACCAGGGACGCCCGTTGTACAAGCCAGGGACCCACAGTCCCCGGCAGTTGATTACCCTTGCAGTCATGAGCACTCTTGAGCCCGAGCGCGGTACTGGTACGGGGACCCTCGTCGAGCCGACGCCGCAGACGTCGCACGGTGACGGTGACCACGAGCGCTTCGCCCACTACGTCCAGAAGGACAAGATCATGGCGAGCGCCCTCGACGGCACGCCCGTCGTGGCGTTGTGCGGCAAGGTGTGGGTCCCGGGCCGTGACCCGAAGAAGTATCCCGTGTGCCCCATGTGCAAGGAGATCTTCGAGTCCCTCGGCGCCGGCGGCGACCAGGGCGGCAAGGGCGACGGCAAGCAGTAGCCGGAGGTCCGGCCGTACCCCCGGGTGCGGTGCGCCGGATCGTTCGGGTGAGGGCCGCGGTGCCTGTGGTGCGGGTGCCGCGGCCTTGTCATGCCTGGGTGCGGTCGTTCGGTCTGCCGTGGTTCGGTGTGTGTGTGGGTGCGGTCGGCGCGATGAGTGCCGGCCGCTGTTCGTTTTCGGCCGTCGATCACTGAATTCCCCCATTCCCGGCCCGGCGCGGCCATCGTTGCGTTGCACGGAGTGCGTCTGCCGGTCACAAGGTGGTTGAGACCTCTTGTGGGCGTTGTCATGTACTCCCTAGCCTCCGAGGTGTTGTAGAGAGCAAAACGCACGTTGCGCATGTTGCAACGCTCCGCTCCCCCCTCCGGAGGACCGCTCATGAAGCTCGCCGCCAGACTCGCCACGCCCGTAGCGGCCCTAGCCCTCGTCGGGCTGACCGCCTGCGCCCCCCAGACCTCCGACAACTCCTCCTCCGGGGAGGACGAGACGACCGGCACCCTCCGGGTCTGGCTCTTCCAGGAGGTGAGCAACGAGCCGAAGCAGAAGGTCGTCGACAAGGTGCTCTCCGCCTTCGAGAAGGCGCACGACGGTGCGAAGGTGAAGGTCGAGTACATCCCCGTAGAGACCCGCGCCCAGCGCATCAAGGCCGCCTTCAACGACCCGAAGAGCGCCCCGGACCTCATGGAGTTCGGCAACACCGACACGGCCGGCTATGTGAAGGACGGTGGACTCGCCGACGTCACCACGGAGTTCAACGACTGGTCCGAGGCCAAGGACTCCGACCCGACCGCCAGGACCTCCGTGACGGTCGACGGCAAGATCTACGGGGCGCCCTTCTTCGTGGGCGTGCGCGCGCTGTACTACCGCACCGACGTCTTCGAGGAACTCGGTCTCCAAGCCCCGAAGTCCCTCGACGAGCTGACCGCCACCGCGAAGAAGATCCGTGCCGCCGAGCCCGACCTGTACGGGCTCGTCGTCGGCGGCGCCTACACCTACGGCGCGATGCCCTTCGTCTGGGCCAACGGCGGCGAGATAGCCGAGGGCAAGGGCGGTTCGTACGCCTCCACGATCGACAGCGCGGCCGCCCGGAAGGGCATCGAGACGTACACCTCGCTGTTCGGGGACGACAACTGTCCCGCCGCCAAGTGCGCGAGCATGGGCGGCAACGACACGGTCACCGCGTTCGCGGCCGGCAAGGCGGGCATGGCGATCGGCGGCGACTTCAGCCACGCGGCCGTGGAGGCCGGCAAGGTCAAGGGCACATACGCGGTCGTACCGCTGCCGGGGGTGAAGCCCGGCTCGGTGGCCCCCGCGTTCGCGGGCGGCAACAACGTCGGCGTCCTGAAGAGCACCACGCACCGCACCCTCGCCGTCGACCTGATGAAGCGGCTGGCGTCCAAGGAGACCCAGGGCGAACTCTTCGACGCGATGGGCTTCCTGCCGACCTACACCGACGTACGCGCCGAGGCGGCCGAGAAGGAGCCGTTCATCGAGCCGTTCGTCAGGACGCTGTCCTCCGGGACGAAGTTCGTGCCCGCCTCCCCGGCGTGGGCGCAGATCGACGCGTCGCTGGTACTGCCGACGATGTTCCAGGAGGTCGTCAGCGGCAAGAAGGACGTGGCTGAGGCGTCGAAGGACGCGGCGAAGCGGATGAACGATGCGTTCAGCTCCGCCGGTTGAGCAGGGGACGCCCACTGGGGTGGGGGGTGCCGAGCGTGGGCGGCCTCGGGTGGGTCGTGGTTTCTCACGCAGTTCCCCGCGCCCCTCGCGGGGCGGGGGCGGCTGGACCCCCTGGCTCTATCTCGCCCCCGCGCTCGTCGTCCTCGGCGGGCTGCTCGTCTATCCCGTCTACCAGCTCGGCCTGATCTCGCTCCTCGAATACACCCAGGCCCAGGTCAGCGGCGGCGAACCGACCTCCTTCCAGGGCTTCGGAAACTACGCCGAACTGTTCGGCGATCCCGAGTTCTGGCAGGTCCTGCTGGCCACGGTCGTGTTCGCGGCGGCCTGTGTGGTGGCCACGCTCGCCGTCGGGTGCGCGCTCGCCGTGCTGCTGACACGCGTACGGGCCGTGCCGCGCCTCGCGCTGATGCTGGCGGCGCTGGGCGCGTGGGCGACCCCGGCGATCACCGGCTCCACGGTGTGGCTGCTGCTGTTCGACCCGGACTTCGGCCCGGTCAACCGGATCCTGGGCCTCGGCGACCACTCCTGGACGTACGGGCGTTACAGCGCCTTCTTCCTCGTCCTGCTCGAAGTGGTGTGGTGCTCCTTCCCGTTCGTGATGGTGACCGTCTACGCGGGCATCCGCTCCGTACCCTCCGAGGTCCTGGAGGCCGCGGCCCTGGACGGTGCCTCGCAGTGGCGGATCTGGCGGTCGGTCCTCGCGCCGATGCTGCGGCCGATCCTCGTCGTCGTCACCATTCAGTCGATCATCTGGGACTTCAAGGTCTTCACCCAGATCTATGTGATGACGGGCGGCGGCGGTATCGCGGGCCAGAACCTCGTACTGAACGTGTACGCCTACCAGAAGGCCTTCGCGTCCTCCCAGTACAGCCTCGGTTCGGCGATCGGCGTGGTGATGCTGGTGATTCTGCTGGCGGTCACCCTGGTGTATTTGCGACTGCTGCGCGGACAAGGGGAGGAGCTGTGAATTCGCTGGGTTTCGTACGGCGGCCCTGGCGGCTGGTGGCGGAGGCATCAGCCCTGCTCATCGCGGTCGTGGTGGCGTTCCCGCTTTACTGGATGGTGCTGAGCGCGTTCAGGCCGACGGGTGAGATCGAGTCGGCCGAGCCCCGGCCCTGGACCCTCGCGCCGACCCTGGATTCCTTCCGCCGCGTCTTCGGGCAGCAGGAATTCGGCCGCTACTTCGTCAACAGCCTTGTCGTCGCCTGCTCGGTGGTGGTCGTCTCCGCGCTGATCGCGTTTCTCGCGGCGACGGCGGTCACCCGATTCCGCTTCCGATTCCGCACCACCTTGCTGATCATGTTCCTGATCGCCCAGATGGTGCCCGTGGAGGCGCTCACCATCCCGCTCTTCTTCCAGATGCGGGACTTCGGCCAACTCAACACCCTGGGCGCGCTGATCCTGCCCCACATCGCCTTCTCACTGCCGTTCGCGATCTGGATGCTGCGCGGCTTCGTGAAGGCCGTACCCCAGGCGCTGGAGGAGGCGGCCCAACTCGACGGGGCGAGCCGTTCCCGATTCCTCTGGCAGATCCTTTTCCCCCTCGTCCTCCCCGGGCTGGTGGCCACCAGCGTCTTCTCGTTCATCTCCACCTGGAACGACTTCCTGTTCGCCAAGTCGTTCATCATCAGCGACACGTCCCAGTCGACCCTGCCGATGGCCCTGCTCGTGTTCTACAAGCCGGAAGAGCCGGACTGGGGCGGCGTGATGGCGGCGTCCACGGTGATGACCGTTCCGGTGCTGATCTTCTTCGTACTCGTACAGCGACGGCTGGTCTCCGGACTGGGCGGCGCGGTCAAGGACTGACGTGACGAAAACGGACCTGATTCCGGCGCCCCTCGCCGTCGAGGGGCCCATGCGCTGCGGCGTATCGCTCGACGAGAACACCACCCTGTGGGGGGCACCGGGCACGGAGGGGACGCAGCGCTGGCTGCGCTCGACCCTCGGCGCGGCCCTCGGGCTGTCGCTGCCGCCCGGCCCCGAGGACGCGCGCGACGCGGTGCGGCTGCGCCTGGATCAGAGCCTGGAGCCGGAGGCGTACAAGCTCGGGGTCGTCGCCGACTGGGGCGTCGAGATCCGGGGCGGCGGCCCGGCGGGGGTCTTCTGGGGCGCCCAGACCCTGCGTCAACTCCTCGGCCCCGAGGCGTTCCGGCGCGCCCCGGTCCGCCCGGGGATCACGTACGGCATCGCGCACCAGACCGTCGAGGACGCCCCCCGTTTCGGCTGGCGCGGCCTCATGCTCGACGTCGCCCGGCACTTCCTGCCCAAGGACCAGATCCTCCGCTATCTGGACCTGATGGCCGCGCACAAACTCAACGTCCTCCACTTCCACCTGACGGACGACCAGGGCTGGCGGATCGAGATCGAGCGATACCCGAGGCTGACGGAGGTCGGCTCCTGGCGGGCGCGCACGAAATCCGGCCATCGCGCGTCACCCCTCTGGGAGGAGAAACCGCACGGGGGTCACTACACGAAGGACGACATCCGCGAGATCGTCGCCTACGCGGCCGAGCGGCATATCACCGTGGTCCCCGAGATCGACATCCCGGGACACAGCCAGGCCGCCATCGCCGCGTATCCGGAACTCGGCAACACCGATGTCATCGACACGACCTCCCTCACCGTCTGGGACACCTGGGGCATCAGCAAGAACGTACTCGCCCCCACCGACAACACCCTGCGCTTCTACGAGGGGGTCTTCGAGGAGGTCCTGGAACTGTTCCCGTCGACCTTCGTGCACATCGGCGGCGACGAGTGCGCCAAGGACCAGTGGAAGGAGTCGGCCACCGCGCAGGCCCGCATCCGGGAGCTGGGGCTCGCGGACGAGGACGAGTTGCAGTCGTGGTTCGTCCGGCACTTCGGCAACTGGCTGACCGCGCGCGGGCGTCGCCTGATCGGATGGGACGAGATCCTGCAGGGCGGGAGCCGACAGGGGATCAGAACACCCGGAGGCGAGGCGACGGGAATCAACCTCGCGCCGGGGGCTGCCGTGTCGTCCTGGCGGGGCTACGCGGGCGGTGTCACGGCGGCCCGCGCGGGCCACGACGTGGTCATGTGCCCCGAGCAGCAGGTGTATCTGGACCACCGTCAGGACGGCGGCCCCGACGAGCCGGTGCCCATCGGCTTCGTACGCACCCTGGAGGACGTCTTCCGGTTCGAGCCGGTACCACCGGAGTTGACGCCCGACGAGGCACGGCACGTGCTGGGCGCCCAGGCCAATGTGTGGACCGAGGCGATGGAGGACCCCGCGCGCGTGGACTACCAGACGTTCCCGCGCCTGGTGGCCTTCGCCGAGGTGGTCTGGAGCCGGCTGCCGGAACCCGCCGAGCGTGACTTCGCCGACTTCGAGCACCGGATGACGGCCCATTACCCGCGACTTGACGCCCTGGGGGTCGGGTATCGGCCGCCCTCGGGTCCACGTCCATGGCAGCAGAGACCCGGCGTGCTCGGACGTCCGATCGAGGGGAGGCCCCCGAACGTGTGAGGCGACCGCGAACCCGTAGGACCGAAAGCGCGTGCCCTGCGACGGTGACAGCAGAGGGAACAAGAGGCGCAAGAGGTGAAAGTGGCGCCACGCGTGCTAATTCGCACCTATGGGTGATGCCGGTCCAAAACGGACCACCTCTCGGGCGGGGTGGGTGAACGCCTCCTGGCGGACCCCCGCGTTCGGGCCTCGCGAGAATGTGCCAGAGTTGCCACGTCCGCCCTGTCAGCACGTACCGTACGGCAACACAGGCGGACCAGGTGGGGCAGCGGGAAGGGGCAGCCGGTTTGACCACGCACGCACCGCAGGCGGCGCAGGCCGTGACCCTGCCCGGCTCGCTGGACGAGGCCGTGGCGGCCCTCGCCGCCATGCCCTGGGCGGTTCCGGTGGCGGGCGGCACGGACCTCATGGCCGCGGTCAACTCAGGGCAGCTCAGGCCCGCCGCGCTGGTCGGCCTCGGCAAGATCAGCGAGATCCGCGGCTGGCAGTACCAGGACGGACACGCCCTGCTGGGTGCCGGACTGACGCATGCGCGGATGGGGCGCCCGGACTTCGCGGCGCTCATTCCGGCGCTCGCCGCAGCCGCGCGCGCCGCCGGACCACCGCAGATCCGCAACGCCGGCACCCTCGGCGGCAACATCGCGACGGCCGCCCCCACCGGGGACGCGCTGCCCGTGCTGGCCGCCCTGGAGGCCACGCTGATCATCGCGGGCCCGGGCGGAGCCCGCCGTGAGATGCCCGTTTCGCACCTGCTGGCCGGCATGGAAATGTTGCGACCCGGTGAACTCATCGGCTTCGTGCGCGTGCCGCTGCTGCACGCGCCCCAGGTCTTCCTGAAGGCCACCGGCCGCACCGGCCCCGGCCGCGCGGTCGCCTCCGTCTCTCTCGTCCTCGACCCCGCCCGGCGCGGGGTGCGGTGCGCCGTCGGAGCCATAGCGCCGATGCCGCTGCGCCCCCTGGACGCCGAGGCGTGGGTCGGCCGGCTGATCGACTGGGACGGCGAGCGCACCCTCGTCCCCGAGGCGCTCCAGGCCTTCGGCGAGTACGTCGCCGCCGCCTGCATCCCGGACCCGGCCCCCGAGGTCGACGGTTCCGTACCACCGCTTCCGCCCGCCGTACTGCACCTGCGGCGCACCGTCGCCGCGCTGGCCCGACGAGCACTGGGGAGGGCACTGTCGTGAGCGACGACCAGCACGGAGAGAGCACCCCGCAGCAGGGGGGCCAGGGCTTCTGGGAACGGCTGCCGCAGGGCGACTACGACGACGGCGCCACCACCTTCGTCCAGCTCCCCGAGGGGGGCATCGACGCGCTGCTCGCCGCCGACAGCCCGCTGGCCGCGCCCGGCCACGGCTATGTGCCGCCGCAGATAGCGGCGAACGCCACGGCCCACACCGCCGGAACCGACCCGTCCGTCCCGGGCACGTGGGCGATGCCGGCCGGGGGCGCCCAGTGGCACGACCCGAACGCCGGGCAGCCGCAGCCCCCGACGCAGGACGGGTTCACGTACAACCCGGGCTCGACCGGGCAGTGGACGTTCGAGGAGCCGGCCGCGCAGGAAGGAGCCGCTCCCGGTCACGATGTGACCGGCGAGTGGTCGATTCCGGTCGCGGGGGGTGACCTTCCGGACGAATCCGGCGAGTTCAGCACATCGGCCCTCGTCGAGCAGTGGGGCGGCAACCCGCCCGCCACGCTTCCCGGCGGCGCCGCCGCGCCCTGGGCGACCGAACAGATCGGCACGGCGTGGACCGCGCCGCCGCCCCCGGCCGACGAGCGCCGGCCCGAGGAGCACGCGGCCGGGAGCCGTACGCCGGGGGAGAGCGCGGCAGGCGGGGCCCC